>CAYGNO010000009.1:0-28647 GCA_964351305.1 uncultured Sulfuricella sp. | reverse complement strand
CTTTATAGGGGGAAGGTTAGGATGGGGGTTCAGATGCTGATTCTCACGCGAAACTTCCCACCCCCACCCTTGCCCTCCCCCTAAAAGAGGGAGGGAATATACGATGGAGGGGTGGTCGATTAAACCACCCTGCATTTATTGATCAGGAAATGCACCAGCAACGCCACTGGCCGTCCGGTCGAGCCTTTTTCCTTGCCGGATTTCCAGGCAGTACCGGCAATGTCCAGGTGCGCCCAGTCGTACTTTTTGGCGAAGCGCGACAAGAAGCAGGCGGCCGTGATGGCGCCGCCTGCGCGGCCGCCGATGTTGGCCATGTCGGCGAAGTTGCTCTTCAGCTGCTCTTGGTAATCGTCCCACAGCGGCATGTGCCAGGCGCGATCGACCGCGTATTCGCCGGCATGGAGCAGCTCGCGGGCAAGGGCGTCGTGGCTGCTGAACAGGCCGGAGGCATGGTTGCCCAGGGCGATGAGGCAGGCGCCGGTGAGGGTGGCGATATCCACTACCGCTTCCGGCTCGAAGCGTTCGGCGTAGGTGAGCGCGTCGCACAGAATCAAGCGGCCTTCCGCATCGGTATTGAGCACTTCGATGGTCTGTCCGGACATGCTGGTGACGATGTCGCCGGGCTTGTTGGCGTCGCCGTCGGGCAGGTTCTCCGTGGCCGGTATGATGCCCACCAGGTTGATCGGCAGCTTGAGTTGGGCCACCGCCTTGAACGCACCCAGCACGCTGGCTGCGCCGCTCATGTCGTACTTCATTTCGTCCATTTCGGCGGCGGGTTTGAGGGAGATGCCGCCGGCATCGAAGGTGACGCCCTTGCCGACCAATACTACCGGCTTTTGCTTTTTATTCCCCTGGTAGTGCAAAACGATCAGCTTGGGCGGCTGGCGGCTGCCGCGTGCGACGGAAAGCAGCGAACCCATTTTCAGGGTTTCCATGTCCTTCTGTTCCAGCACTTCAATCTTGAGCTTGTAGGTTTTTGCCAATTCCTGCGCCTGCTGGGCCAGATAGGCGGGGGTGCAGATGTTGCCCGGCAGGTTGCCGAGGTCCTTGGCCATGTTTATGCCGTCGGCGATCGCCTGGCCTCGTTTGGCGGCTTCTTCGCCGATGCTCAGTTCGGTGCGGCGCGGTACGTTCAGGACGATGCGGCGCAATGGGCGGCGCATCTCCTCTTGTTTGCTTTTTAGCTGGTCGAAGCGGTAAACCCCTTCCATCGCCATCAGTACGGCCTGCTCGACTTTCCATGCGGTGTCGCGGCGCTTGACCGGGAGTTCGGTGAGGAAAACCGAGGCTTCGAGCGACCCGGATTCATTCAGGGTTTTGATGGCTGCGCGGACCGCATCGCGATATTCCTTGTCTTTAAACTCGCGTTCCTTGCCCAGCCCGACCAGCAATACCCGCTCGCACAGAGTGTTAGGCACTTTGTGCAGCATGAGCGTGGTGCCGGACTTTCCTTCCATGTCGCCGCGGCGGATAATATCGCTCAGGTAATGGTTGGAAATCTGGTCGATCATCTCGCCGGCCAGTGCGAGCTTGCGTGGCTCGAACACGCCGACGACGACGCAGGCGGTGCGCTGTTTTTCCGGGCTGCCGCTTTTTATGCTAAATTCCACTCTTTGCTCCTTCTTGACACCTGCCGCGTACCTGCTTAAATCGCATTGCCAGGCAGGTTTTATTCATGATATTTAGTAATCGGCAATTATCCGCAGACTGTAGTCTAAAAGTCAAAGAAAACCTCGAACGATGATTTTCCGCCGCGCTCTGCTGCGCGAGATGGCCGGCAATGCATTGCTGGTTTTCTCGGTGCTGCTGATGATTACCCTGACCACGATGCTGATCCGCTATCTCGGGCAGGCGGCCGGCGGCGCCGTGGCTAACGAGGCAGTGGCGGCTTTCCTCGGCTTCAGTATTATTAATTATTTGCCGGTTTTGCTGTCCTTGACGGTGTTTATCGCTGTTTTGATGGCATTGACCCGCTGCTATCGCGATAGCGAAATGGTGGTCTGGTTCACCGCCGGCTTGAGCGTCGCGGCATGGGTGCGTCCGGTGATGACCTTCGCCGCTCCGGCGGTATTCGCCATCGCGTTTTTAAGCCTGGTGGTTTCCCCTTGGGCGTTGAGAAAAAGCGATGAGTTCCGGCAGCAAATGGATCGCCGCGACGACGTATCCTCGGTGGCGCCGGGCGTGTTCAAGGAATCCAAATTTGCCGAGCGGGTGTACTTCGTGGAAAGCTTCGCTGGCGCGAATAACACGGTAAGCAACATTTTCATGCGCTCTGTCCAGCACCAGAAATTGGGCATTCTGGTCGCTCAGCATGGCCACCAGGCGGTATCTGAAAATGGCGACCGGTTCATGGTGCTGCTCAACGGCAGGCGCTATGAGGGAGTGGGCGGCTCGCCGGATTACAAGATCATGGCCTTCGAACGCTACTCCATCCGGATTCATGCCTATGAGGCGGGCCTGATCGTGCCGACGCAGAAATCCCTGTCCACTCCGATGCTGCTGAGCGACCGCTCACCGGTCAATATGGGGGAGCTGCTGTGGCGGCTGGGCTTGCCGATCAGCGCTTTCATTCTGGCTTTGCTGGCGATACCGCTGAGTTTCGTCAATCCGCGCGCAGGACGCTCGTTTAATTTGATCCTGGCGTTGCTGCTCTACATGATTTACAGCAATTTTCTCAGTATTACCCAGGCCTGGGTGGCGCAAAGCAAATTGTCTCCATATATCGGGCTGTGGCTGGTGCATGGCCTGATGTTGCTGGTGCTGTTGTTCCTGTTTTACCGCCGGCTCGTGCTGGCGCCATTCTGGATGACCTGGCTGAAGAGATTGACTCCTCGGTTCAGCGGTGAGGGATCATGAGAATCCTTAGCCGCTATCTGGCGCGTGAAATATATTCGGCCACGTTGCTGGTGTTTGCCGCGCTGCTCATGCTGTTCGCTTTTTTTGATCTGATTCACGAGTTGGGCGACCTGGGCAAGGGTGATTACCGGCTGGTGAAAATCTTTGGCTATGTCCTGCTTTCCCTGCCCGGCCATGTTTACGAACTATTCCCGATTGCGACCTTGATCGGCTCCCTGTTCGCCTTGGCGCAATTGACAGCCCATTCCGAGCTTACCGTGATGCGCGTGTCGGGGTTGTCCGCACCGCGCATCGCCTTGTCGCTGGCGAAAGCCGGATTGCTGTTCGTGGCGCTGACTTTTGTGTTCGGTGAATTTATCGCGCCGCTTAGCGGACGAGCGGCGCAAGAGCTCCGTTTGAAGGCGACCAGTTCGGTGGTGGCGCAGGAATTTCGTTCCGGGCTGTGGGTGAAAGATGCGGGGAGCTTCGTCAATGTTACGGAAGTTCTGCCGGATGCCTCCATGAAGGGGGTGAAAATCTATGAGTTCGATCCGGACTTCCGTTTGCGCTCCATTAGCCATGCCCAGCGTGGCGAGCACGTGGCCGAGAACCGCTGGCGCCTGACGGACGTGGCGCAGACCCGGTTCGAGCCGGGCAGGACAATGGTCAGTACGCTTCCCGAGGCCTATTGGCATTCGGTACTGACCCCGGACATCCTTAATGTGCTACTGGTAGTGCCGGAGCAGATGTCGGCCTGGAACCTGTATTTTTATGTCCAGCACCTGAGTGAGAACAAGCAGAAAACCACGCGCTACGAAATCGCGCTGTGGTCGAAGCTGGTCTATCCTTTTGCGGCTTTGGTGATGATTATGCTGGCATTGCCGTTTGCTTATTACCAGGGACGTTCAGGCGGGGTGAGCGCGAAAATCTTTGCCGGCATCATGCTGGGATTGGGTTTTCATTTGCTGAACCGGCTATTTGCCCATCTCGGGCTATTGAACGACTGGCCGCCAATGTTCAGTGCCGTTTTCCCGACGCTGGTGTTCCTTTGCGCGGCGATGGTGATGATGTGGTGGGTGGAAAGGCGGTGATGAGTGATGGGTGAGGCAATCCATTACTCATTACCCATCACTCATCACCACTTTTGTTCCCGCCATGCGGTCGTGCCAGAACAGGCGCTCGCGGTCGAATAGCGCCCACAGGATGCCGAAGCCCAGCCCTACGCCAATCAAGGCGAAAAGAAAGCGCAGGCATGCCTGTTTCAGGCCGAGGGGCTGGCCGTCAGCGCGCACTATCCGCAGGCGCCAGGTTTTCATGGGCAGGGTTTGTCCGCCATGCAACCAGTACCAGATGAAATAGGATGCCGCTACCAGCAGCAGGTAAAGCTGGAAAGCGAATCGGAGCATGGGGGGTAGCGGTGAGTGGAAAGCTGCGGTGAAAACGAAGCCGGCGATAAACAGCACCGCTGTCAGCAGCAGTGTTTCGTAGAGCATGCTGGCCAGGCGGCGCAGAATGCCGGGAGTGCGTGTATCTTGCATGAGTATGTGGAGCCCTAGTTCAGCGCGGGTTTTGCCGCGTCAGCCTTGGCTGGATCGACGGGTGGTTTCGGTGGCTCAGGGGCGACCGATGGAAGCTTTGCTGCTTCTGATGGCCGGTTGCGCCGTAGAACTTCCTTTTTTTCTTCGGGCAGTTGCTGGTATTTTTTCCATTTCTGTTTCACTTCCTGGCGTTTTTCTGGCGGAAGCTGCTTTAATTGCTCATATTTTTTGCGGGCCTGCTCACGTTCAGACGCGGTTAATCTGCTCCAGTCCTTGAGCTGTTTCTGGATACGCTGCTGCTCGGCCGGTGTTTTTTTTGGATAACCCTTGGCCACGCCCAGCAGTTTCTTCCGTTGGTGAGGGGGCATTTTGTCCCACTCGCCGAATACGGGCGCCAGTATCCGTTTCTGCTCCGCCGTAAGCTCGCCCCAATTAGGTTGTCGAGGTTCCGGAGCAGGAACCGGAGCCTGGGGTTGCGCCGGAGCGGCCAATGCGACCCCTTGCGCCAGCAGGACGCAGGCGAGGGCTATTCCTCCGATGAGCCTTTTAGCCATGTATCAAATCCGGTGTCAATGAAAGCGTGAAAAGGTAATTCTTCGGCCAGCAGGTGCGCATCGATTTCAGAGAGGTCATTCATCTGCTCAGTGCTTTGCCAGTAGGTGATGAACATAAGCCCAAGCAATAGTGCCGCCAGCGGCAACCAGGCCCGGAAAGGCGAGTGGCCCCTGTGATGGCCGTTCCTGCCGCCATGGCCGCCCCATGCCAGACTGAAATGGTGGTGGGGTTTGGCATAAGCCTCCAGGGCGTGTTGACGCGCCGCTTGCAGGCGAAACTGCACATGGCCATCCAGTTTGCTGGTGCCGTAATCAAGATGTTGCGTAATTCTTTTTGCCAGACCATATTCATTTATGGGTTCGTTCATGGCTCAATTCCCTTCGATTTCAAGAATGCCGCCACTGCGTGCGTGGCCCGCGAGCAATGCGTCTTGACGCTGCCTTCGGAACAACCCATCGCGGCAGCGGTTTGAGAAACATCCAGTTCCTCCCAATAACGCAGCAGGAAGGCTTCCCGTTGACGGGCCGGTAAATTTTCTAACGCTTGTTCAATCAATTTAACGACCTGCGAGCGCGCCAGAGATTCTTCCGGCCGATAAATTTTATTTGAGTCGTCCCCGACTTCCAAAGTTTCCAGAGGATCGTATTCTTCTTCCTGATGGGGAGTCAGAGACGACAGCAGGGTGGTCCATAACGAGCGTACTTTCTGGCGCCGGTAATAGTCGCGGATGGTATTTTGCAAAATGCGCTGGAACAGCATCGGGAATTCCTCGACCGGCTTCGCCGAGTATTTTTCCGTCAGTTTCAGCATCGAGTCCTGCACGATGTCCAGAGCGCCATGTTCGTCGCGAACGGCAAATAGCGCCTGCTTGTAGGCGCGTCGTTCGACTTCGGCAAGAAACTTGGAAAGTTCCTGAAAGGTGGCCAGTTGGAGAGTCCCTGAATAACATTCTTTTGCAGCATCTTATCAAATAAAGAAAAATAAAGCAGAGTCTTCCGCAACTTTGGTAAAATGCCGCACTTGACCAAGTTGGCGGCAACCATTAGTGTTCTAACCCGGATATTTCATAAATTGACGCGCGCCCTCGCTGGTCTTTTGTTTCGTATGGAAATTTTGTTCAGTCGGTCGTATGAATAACTACGACACTCCCTCACAAAATCCCCCTACAAAACAAAATCCTGCGCGATCATCACGCGAATTTATGAAATATCCGGGCTGGCGGCGTTGTTTTCACAGATTGCCGCAACACTGCTTACCCTGATGCTGGTGGCGCCTGTGCTCGCCTCATTCGAGGTTGAAATCCCGCTCATTGCCGACGCCTTGATTCAGGGCGGTATCGCCGCGTTCCTCGGCTCGCGTCTCGGCCTGGCGTCGTGGTGGCTGCCCATTAATCTGCTGTTCTCTCCGGCCCTGGTGTTGACCCTGTCGTCCGGCGTTGCACCGTCGTGGTTCCTCGCCGCCTTTATCCTGCTATTCCTCGTCTACTGGAGCGTATTTCGCAGCCAGGTGCCGCTCTACCTGTCCAGCCGCAAGGCCTGGGCGGCAGTTGCAGGGTTGCTGCCCGGCAAAGCGGGAGTCCGGTTTCTGGATTTGGGTGCCGGCCTGGGCGGAATGCTGAACTATCTCGATGCACAGCATCCAGACGGAAATTTCACCGGGATGGAAATTGCCCCCTTGCCGTTTGTCCTGGGTTGGCTCAGAAAAAGAGCGGACGGAGGAAATTATTCTCTTCTATGGGGTGATTTCTGGCAGCGCAGCCTGGCCGGTCAGGATGTGGTTTACGCTTACCTCTCCCCGGTGCCGATGGCTCGACTCTGGCGCAAGGTATGCGCGGAAATGCCATCCGGCAGCCGCTTTATCAGCAATACGTTCCCTGTTCCCGGCGTCGAACCGGAAAGCGTTGTCGATCTGGATGACTTCCATCATTCCAGGCTTTACGTTTACCGGGTTCCGGCACGGCAAGAAATGGATGCCTCATCATGAAAACCATGGCCGAATGGGTTCACGAGCTGAGATCCTGGGAGATGCCCGTGCTGCAGCGCAGCGTCAGGGAGCTGGGCAAGCTTGCCAGAAGGGCGGAGCAGATTACTGCAGGAGAAATCGCGGATGTGGTGCTGCGCGATCCGCTAATGACCTTGAAACTGCTGTGCATGGTTAACGGCGCCTCGCGCAGCCGCCTCAGCAATGAAATCACGACGGTTGCACATGCCGTGATGATGCTGGGGGTTGGACCTTTCTTCAATCGGCTCACCAATCTAAAGACCGTCGAGGAAAGCCTGCAGACATTTGACGGCGCCTTGCCAGGGTTGATGCAGGTCATGAGCCGGGCTCACCATGCCGCCTGGCAGGCGCGCGACTGGGCGATTTTCCGGGCCGACATGAAATCCGAGGAAGTGTATATCGGCGCGCTGCTCTATGACATGGGAGAAATTCTGATCTGGGCTTATGCACCGGAGCAGGCACTGCAAATTCGCAAGCTGGCGCGGCGCAATAAAATCAGTCTGGCGCAGGCGCAGAAAGAAATTCTCGGGTTCGATTCACGGGAACTGCAGTTTGCGCTTGCGGAAGCGTGGCACCTGCCGGAACTGATGCAGGCATTCATGCTCAGCGAAAATACCGTCCAGCCACGCATCCAGGGGGTGATCCTGGCAGCGTCGGTCGCGCGGCGCGCCGAAACCGGCTGGCATGACCCGCAGCTGCTTGCCGATTACGAAGTGATTGCAGGGATGTTGCACAGTCACCTCGATGAAGTGGTGCATATGGTGCATCGCAATGCCGTGGTGGAGGCACGTCACTGGGACTGGTACGGCGTACCGCCAGCCGCCGCATTGCTGCCCATGCTGCCGGGCGATTGGCCGGCGGAGCCCGGCGAGGTAGAAGAGACGCCGCAACCAGAGGAAAAGCCTGAGGTTTGCATGATGCCGCAGCCTGTCAAGCTGCGCCAGGTAATGGAGGAAATTTCGGCGCATCTGGACGGTTCCCTCAACCTGCACGACATGCTGTCGCTGGTGCTGAAGGGCATGCATGAGGGCATCGCCCTGGACCGCGTGGTATTTGCCTTGATGGCGGCGGACCGCAGCGCCATCAAGGCGAAATACGTAATGGGCGCGCAGCCCGATTCGCCGTTGCGTCAGTTTCAGTTCAGCCCGACTTCACCGGAGCTTTTCGGCAGGCTGATGGGCAAGGCGCAATGCGTCTGGTTCAACGAAGGCAACCGCAAGACGCTGGAGCCGCTCATCACCGAGACAACCTGGCAGATGATCGGTCGCGGCGAGTTCTTCGCGATGTCGGTGATGGTGCGCGGCCAGCCGGTCGGCCTGTTTTATGCGGACCGCAAGCATGGGAACTGCGCGCTCGATGAGCGTAGCTACCAGGAATTCAAGAAGCTGTGCTTGCGTGCGTCCGAGGGTTTGGCCCATCTGGCGAAGAAATAGCTGCTGCGATCAACTGTTCCAGCCCGGCAAGTTCTTGCTCGGGCTCAACCAGATGTTTCCGCCTGGCGCACTGCGCCATGAGCAGGTCGTAAAATTCCGGCGAAGTTTCCGCATGCTGTAGCAAGTCGGCCAGGGCGCGCTCGTCCCCGCACGGGTAAAAGCCGGCATAGTCGGCACCGAGCATGCCGATATTGCCCGATATGTTCGAGGCGATCACCGGCACATCGGCGGCCAGCGCCTCTGATACCACATTTGCGCCACCTTCCATGATGGAACTGATAACCATCAGCCGGCAGCGGGCCAGCCTGTTTTTTACCCGGCTATGGGGCAGTTCGCCCAGCCAGCGGTAACGCGGATTTTTCTCCATCAGGGCCTGCGCCTGCCGCGCCATGTCATCATCCAGGGCACGGCCCATATGGCTGATCTGGATTTCAGAACTTTCCGGCAGCAGGGCAGCCGCGAGCGCGCAGCGGAAAGGGTCCTTTTCCTCACGCAGGTTGCCGATGACGCAGACTTCGAAGCGTCTTTTTGACGGCTGTATCGATTTGGCAGGGCGGGCGGACTGATAGATAACGTGGGTTTTTGCCCGCAATGCCGGGGCAAGCTCGTTGAGCCCCATTTCCTGCAAAACCACCAGGCGCGTGGCGAGTTGCATGGACTCCTGGGCGCTGCGGTCGTCCCTGATGTCGCGGTACAGGTCGGTGCCGGTCAGGGTCACGATCAGCGGCAGCTCCGGACGGCGTTCGGCAAAGCGCCTGATCGAGGCGTGGCTGCGCCGCGCGTGCAGCGCCAGCATCAGGTCGGCGCGGTCGCCATCCCACTCGACCTGCACGCTGACGCGATGCCCCAGTTGGCGCAAGAAGGTCGCCCAGCGTTGCGCCGTGTTGCGGTTACCATTCCTGACGCGGGCAGCGGCTGGTGTTACGATGACGATTTTCATGTGGAAGATGCTAAATTATCCTAAAAACTGCGATTTACCGCAGAGGATGCGGACTGGCTGATAAAAATATCATGAAAACGATCACCTCAAGAGAAAACCCACTGCTTAAAAGCACCAGAAAACTTGCCGCTTCGTCAAAAGAGCGCAAGAAGGCCGGCAAAACCCTGCTGGATGGCATCCATCTGGTCGCCGCCTATCATCAGGCAGGAGGCTTGCCTGATGCGGTCATGATTTCAGTCTCCGCACAGGATAACCCGGAAATATGCGATTTTCTCCATAAAGTGCCGCCGGAAAATTTGATCGTGCTGAGCGATGAATTGTTTCGGGAAATCTCGACGGTGGACACGCCGACAGGGATTGTCGCGTTGATCCGAATTCCGCAGCCAGCAGATGGGAAGGTGGATTGCTGTGTATTGCTTGAAGATGTTCAGGATCCCGGCAACCTGGGCTCTATTCTGCGATCCGCCGCCGCTGCCGGAATCGGACGGATTGATTTGTCGCCTGGGTGTGTCGATGCCTGGTCTCCCAAGGTGCTCAGGGCCGGCATGGGCGCTCATTTTTATTTGGCTATTCATGAAAGCTGTGACCTGGTGGCCGCTGCGCGGAATTTTCAGGGGCAAGTGGTTGCAACGACCTTAGGCGCCGAAAAGACCCTTTTCAACCTCGATTTGAGCGGGCCGACGGCATTCGTCATCGGCAATGAAGGGGCGGGGGTTTCGGAAGATTTGCTCGAAGTCGCCGACAGCAGGGTCATGATCCCCATGCCGGGGGTGGTCGAGTCGTTGAATGCCGCAGCCGCGGCGGCTATCTGTTTTTTCGAGCGAGTCCGCCAGATCGGCTAATAGCCCAATGCCCTGGCTGCCTGGTAAAAGGCAAAACTCAGCAGCCATGCCAGCCCCAGGGGAAAGGCAACGGCGAACATAGTGTAGGGCATGCTCTTCGATTCGCTGCGGATCGTGGCGATGGTGGACAGGCAGGGCGTGTAAATCAGGGTGAACAGCATGAAGCTGTAGGCCTGCACCCAATCCAGTTGCTGCGCCATCATGCCGGTCAGGGCCGATCCTTCGAGGCCGTAGATCACCGCCAGCGATCCGACCACGATTTCCTTGGCGACAAAACCGAAAATCAGGGCGATGGCGAGGTGCTGGTCGATGCCGATGGGCGCGAGCACCGGTTCCATGAATTGGCCGATCATGCCGGCCCAGGTATCGACACTGCCCGGCGCCACGTTCTGGGGAAAATGCGTCAGCAGCCAGACCAGCACCACGCCGGCGATGATGAACTTGCTGGCCCGGCTGAGGAAATGGCGGACTTCGTGCCAGCCGCGCAGAACCATCTGGCGGAGGGTAGGGAAGCGGTAGGGCGGCAATTCGAGGATGAACGGCTCGTTGTTCTGGAAGCGGTTCTTGAACAGCAGCGCGGTGATGAAGGCGGCGGCGAAGCTGAACAGGTACAGGCTGAAAAGCACCAGCGGCGCTGCCTTGGGCGAAAATATGGCCGCAGTGATGAAGACGAAGACCTGTAGCCGCGCCGAGCACAGCGAAAACGGGATCACCAGCATGGTCAGCAGGCGCAGGCTGCGCGAGCGCATTACCCGCGTGCCCATCAACGCGGGCACGTTGCAGCCGAAGCCGAGCAGCATCATGACGAAGCTGCGCCCGTCCAGCCCCAGCTTGGCCATCAGCGCGTCCATCAGGAACGCGGCGCGCGACAGATAGCCGCTATCCTCCACCAGCGCCATGAACAGGAAGAACAGAACTATGACGGGCACGAAAGTGGCAACGGTGCCAACGCCGTTGTAGATGCCCTCGATCAGCAGGCCGTGAAATGCCGCTGGCAGACCCGCCAGCAATGGCTCCAGCGCACTCTGTTTGAAAGCTTCCAGCAGCCACGCGACGCCATCCTGCAAAGGTTTCCCGAGCAGGAAGATGGCCTGGAACAGCAGATACATGATCAGGAAGAACAGCGGCAGCCCGAGCCAGGGGTGGAGCATGAGGCGATCGAGCCGGGTGGTCAGATTGTCCGACATCTGGACCGGCACCTGGACGGTTTGCTTGAGCACGGCCTCCATGTCGGTTTCGATCTGGTCGTCGGCCGCCAGCAGGACTTGCAGCTTTTCGGGCGGGACCGGCGTGCTGTGTTGAATGGCCTGGGTAATGATCCGATGCGCGTCCTGGTAGCCGTTACCATATTTGGCGCTGAGCATGATGACGGGCATATCCAGTGAGTTCGACATTTTTTCGGCATCGATGCTGATGCCGAATTTTTTGGCTTCGTCGGCCATGTTCAGCAGCAGCACGGCAGGCAGGCATAGCTGCTTGAGCTGCAGGGCAAGGCTGAGCTGGCGCTCGATCTGGGTGGCGTTGAGGATGATGACGACCAGATCGACCGGATTATTTTCCAGGAAATGGCGTACTACCTGTTCGTCGTCGGAGAAACCGTGCAGGTCGTAGATGCCGGGCAGGTCAACCAGCTCGACCATCTCGCCGGCGAGCAGAAGCTTTGCGCCGAGCAGGTCGACAGTGATGCCCGGCCAGTTGCCGACACGGGCCGAAGCGCCGGTGGCGCGGTTGAAGAACGTGGATTTGCCGGTGTTCGGCATGCCCACCAGGGCGACGCGTTTCATCAGGCGAGCGTTAAAGTGAAACTCGCGAAGCGAGACTCCGTCCCCCTCTCCCGCTTGCGGGAGAGGGCAGGGGTGAGGGAAACGGTCATTGCGAATCGTCGTTTCATTATTCGGGGCGGTGATTCGCTATGACCGTTTGAACCTCTATTTTCTGCGCTTCTTTTTTGCGCAGCATGATGTCGGTAGCGCCGATACGGACGTGCAGCGGGCCGGAAAAACGGCCATGGCGGATGACTTCGACGCGTTTCCCGATGCGGAAGCCCAGCGCCGCAAGGCGATAGGAAAGCGCGCGATCGGTATGCACCGCCGCGATAGTGGCGGTTTCACCGACTTTGAGAGTTTCCAGGTTGACGGTAGCCATGATTTTTTAGACTTGGTTTAATGAGAATTGTTCTTATTATGTCACACACCTCGAGGTTTGCAAATCGTTTTATAAAACTTGTTTAACTGATGTTTAGCTTTATGTGCAGCCCGTTTTGCGCTACAATTTGACCCCGTCTTGTGCACAATTCTGCTCTCAAAATGACCAAATTCGTTTTCATCACAGGCGGGGTCGTTTCCTCTCTTGGTAAAGGCATCGCAGCCGCCTCTCTGGCCGCGATTCTCGAAACCCGCAGCATCAAGGTCACCCTCCTCAAGCTTGACCCCTATATCAACGTCGATCCGGGCACCATGAGCCCGTTTCAGCACGGCGAGGTATTCGTCACCGAGGATGGCGCCGAAACCGATCTCGACCTTGGCCACTACGAGCGCTTCGCCCAGGTGAAGATGAAGAAGAGCAACAACTTCACCACCGGCCAGATCTATGAAAGCGTGATCAAGAAAGAGCGTCGCGGCGAATACCTGGGCGGGACGGTGCAGGTGATTCCTCATATCACCGACGAAATCAAGAATTTCATTCGTCTCGGGGCGGGGGATGCGGAAGTCGCGATTATCGAAATCGGCGGCACCGTAGGCGACATCGAGTCTCTGCCCTTCCTCGAGGCTATCCGTCAGATGGGCGTGCAACTGGGGCGCAACAACACCTGCTATGTTCATCTCACGCTGGTGCCCTACATCGCCTCGGCGGGGGAAATCAAGACCAAGCCGACCCAGCATTCGGTGAAGGAGCTGCGCGAAATCGGTATTCAGCCCGACGTGCTGCTGTGCCGTGCCGACAGGCATCTGCCGGATGACGAACGGCGCAAGATCGCCCTGTTTACCAATGTCGAAGAAAAGGCGGTCATTTCCGCCGTGGATGTGGACTGCATCTATAAAATCCCCGGCCTGCTCCATCAGCAGGGGCTGGACGAGATCGTCTGCAAGAAGCTTGAATTGTCGCCGCCGCCGGCAAATCTGAGCAAGTGGGAAAGCCTGGTCTTTGCCCTGGAACACCCGCAACACAGCGTGAACATCGCCCTGGTCGGAAAGTACGTGGATCTGACCGAGTCCTACAAGTCCCTGTCGGAATCGCTGATCCACGCCGGCATCCACACCCTGAGCAAGATCAAAATTCATTACATCGATTCCGAGACGCTGGAAACCAGCGGCACCGGCGCACTGGAAGGCATGGACGCCATCCTGGTTCCAGGCGGTTTCGGCAAGCGCGGCGTGGAAGGCAAGATTGCAGCGATCCGTTATGCCAGGGAGAAGCGCGTGCCTTACCTGGGCATTTGCCTCGGCATGCAGTTGGCAGTGATCGAGTATGCTCGCGACAAGGCCGGCATGGCGGGCGCGCACAGCACCGAGTTCGAGCCGGACACCCCGTATCCGGTGGTTGCGCTGATCAGCGAATGGCGCGCGCGCGACGGCAGTATCGAAGTACGCGACGCCAATTCCGATCTGGGCGGAACCATGCGTCTGGGCGGCCAGGAATGCCAGCTCCAGCCCGATTCGCTGGCGCGAAAAATTTATGGCGCCGACCGCATCACCGAGCGGCATCGCCATCGCTATGAAGTCAACAACGGCTTGCTGCCCCGGTTGGAGCAGGCAGGTTTGCGAGTCAGCGGTCGGTCGGTGGGCTTCGAGGACCTGTGCGAGATGATCGAACTGCCCGACCACCCCTGGTTCGTCGCCTGCCAGTTCCATCCTGAATTCACTTCCACGCCGCGCGAGGGTCATCCGCTGTTCAAATCCTACGTGGAAGCGGCGGTACGGCAACACGCCCTGAATGCCCTGAGTGGCACACAGAAGGAAGAAAAATGAAATTATGTGGTTTTGAAGTCGGTCTGGATCAGCCTTTGTTCCTGATCGCCGGTCCCTGCGTGATCGAATCCAGGCAGATGGCGCTGGATACCGCCGGAGCACTGAAGGAGATGTGCGCCGGCCTGGGCATCAATTTCATCTATAAATCCTCTTACGACAAGGCCAATAGGAGTTCATCAAAATCATTTCGCGGCAAAGGGATGGATGACGGACTTAAGATTCTGGATGAGGTAAAATGCCAGATCAAAGTGCCTGTCCTGACCGACGTGCATGCCATCGAGGAAATCGCGCCGGTTGCGGCGGTGGTGGACGTGCTGCAAACCCCTGCCTTCCTGTGCCGCCAGACCGACTTCATCCACGCGGCGGCAAGCGCGGGCAAGCCGGTCAACATCAAGAAGGGGCAGTTCCTCGCCCCCTGGGACATGAAAAATGTCGTCGAAAAAGCCCGCGAGGCGAGTGGCCAGGACAACATCATGGTTTGCGAGCGCGGCGTATCGTTCGGCTACAACAACCTGGTTTCAGACATGCGCTCCCTGATGGTCATGCGCGAAACCGGTTGCCCGGTCGTGTTCGACGCGACCCATTCGGTGCAGCTTCCCGGCGGGCAGGGCGACAAGAGCGGCGGGCAGCGCGAGTTTGTGCCGGTGCTGGCCAGGGCAGCGGTTGCCAGCGGAATTTCCGGCCTGTTCATGGAAACCCATCCCAATCCCGACCAGGCTTTGTCCGACGGACCCAACGCCTGGCCTCTGGACAAAATGCGCGGCCTGCTTGAAACCCTGAAGCAATTGGATGACTTGGTAAAGAAACAAGGATTCGCCGAACAGGAATGCTGAAACCCGGCGCAGTTATTATCTGGTAGACGTAGGGTGGGCACCGTTTTTGTGCCCACGCGGTGTGGCTAAAATTAAGGAAAAGAAATGAGTGCAATTGTAGATGTAATCGCTAGAGAGATTCTGGATTCCCGCGGTAACCCGACCATAGAAACCGACGTATTGCTCGAGTCCGGCATCATCGGGCGGGCTGCAGTACCCTCCGGCGCTTCCACCGGGAGCAAGGAAGCGGTTGAATTGCGTGATGGCGACAAGCAGCGCTACTTCGGCAAGGGCGTGCTGAAGGCCGTCGAAAACGTGAACACCGAAATCTGCGAAGCGATCATCGGCCTGGATGCCGAAGAACAGACTTTTATCGACCGCACCCTGATCGAACTGGACGGCACCGACAACAAGAGCCGGTTGGGCGCCAATGCGCTGCTTTCCGTGTCGCTGGCCGTAGCGAAGGCCGCCGCCGAGGAATCCGGCCTGCCTCTTTATCGCTACCTGGGCGGTGCCGGGCCCAAGAATTTGCCCGTTCCGATGATGAACATCATCAACGGCGGCGCACATGCCAGCAACAGCTCGGACATACAGGAATTCATGATCATCCCGGTGGGCAGCGCCAGTTTCCGCGAAGCGATCCGCTGCGGCGCCGAAATCTTCCACACCCTGAAAAACATCCTGGCCAAGCGCGGCTTGGCCACGACCGTGGGCGACGAGGGCGGCTTCGCCCCCCAGCTTTCCTCCAACGAAGAAGCGCTGCAACTGATCATGGAAGCCATCGAAACGGCGGGCTACCTGCCGGGCTCCGACGTGGTGATCGGCCTGGATTGCGCCAGCTCCGAGTTCTACAAGGACGGCAAATACATCCTCAACGCCGACAACCTGGAGCTGACCTCTGCCCAGTTTGTCGACTACCTCGCCGCCTGGACCGACAAATACCCGATCCTCAGCATCGAAGACGGCATGAGCGAATTCGATTGGGACGGCTGGAAGCTCCTGACCGACCGCCTGGGTAAATCGATCCAGCTGGTGGGCGACGACCTGTTCGTGACCAACACCAAAATCCTGCGCGAAGGCATCCGCAAAGGCGTCGCCAACTCCATTCTGATCAAGGTCAACCAGATCGGAACGCTGACCGAAACCTTCGCCGCCATCGAAATGGCCAAGCAAGCCGGTTACACCTCGGTGATTTCGCACCGCTCGGGCGAAACCGAAGACACCACCATCGCCGACATCGCCGTGGCCACCAATGCCATGCAAATCAAAACTGGCTCTCTCAGCCGCTCCGAACGCATCGCCAAGTACAACCAACTGCTGCGGATCGAGGAAGAACTGGGCGACGCGGCAAACTACGCTGGGCGAGAGGCTTTTTACCAGCTAAGCTGACATGCGCTGGCTGACCCTGATTTTCGTCGCACTGATTGCCGCGCTTCAATATCCCTTGTGGCTGGGGAAGGGCAGTTGGCTGCGGGTATGGGAAGTCGACCGCTCAGCCACGCAACAGAAGGAAATCAACCAGAAACTGAGAGCGCGCAACGCCTCTCTCGATGCCGAAGTGCGCGACCTCAAGCAGGGCTACGACGCCATCGAGGAGCGCGCCCGCAGCGAACTGGGCATGATCAAGCGCGACGAGATTTTTTTCCAGGTGCTGGAAGAGCCGAAGCCGGCGGCACATGCACAGCCTGAGGTGGAGAAGAAAGCCGCTCCGCAGGTGGATGCGGCCAAGCCATAGGGAATATGACGTTACTGGTTCGCCGGTTCGGACAAATCTGGTAACTGGGTGGAAGCTATTTCTATTTGTTGATCATCCCAAATCGTTTCATTGACGCCTCGATTAAATATTGCTTCAACTGCCTGAATAAACTAGTGAAGCTTTGCACTAATAAACGATCTACAGCTTCTAATGCTAATTGGGAGGCTTTGTTGGCCATAATGCCTCGCTAATTCGTTTAGTCTAATCCCTGTATTGCTCTCATCCGGCTCATTCGCTTTAGATTTCCCCCGTTCATGTAACACGGGAGGCTACGGATACATTCCGCTTAATACCATTCCAGCATCATAGCATTGCTGGCTTGCCACAAGCGTATCTGAGGTGCCTTAGCGCTCCCACACTACGCGCAGCAGGTTTTCCTGTTCATTGTAGTGGAATTCAAGTTCGCCTTTGTAGGCATGGTGCAATGCTTCGCCGATGCTGCGGGCGAGATGGATTCCAGTGGTGGTGACCAGGGCACCGTCATCCTGATCTTCGATCTTGACGATCCGTTCCATGGGATGTTCCGCCTTGGCCCTTGCTTCCTCGTTCTTCACCAGGTGCAGCAATTCCTCCCGGTGCTCCTTGAAGAATTGCCCGCCCACGGTTACGAATCCAGCCGGAAATTCGTCATGGATGCGGTGGCAGGCCGGGCACATTTCCTCGTGGGCCTGGACTGGCTTGGGCGCCCATTGCCAGCGCCCCTGGTGAAATACGGCGCCGCAGACCGGGCAGCAGGTAGGTTCGGGCGGTTTGTGCTTGGATTTGTAGGCGTCATGCCGATATTCCTGTATCAGGCGGTCATGCCGGATCGGTTCAAAGCCGGTGAATCGGGTTTTCATTTTGTACTCCTTGATTGTCGTGTCGAGATGAAGAAAAGGTCTGTTCCGGCTTGTCTACATTAATTATAGTCAAACATTCTGGAAGCGCTTGGGATGGCTATCAGTCATGCTGAATTGCTGGGATGTGGGTTGGGCTTCAGCCCAACATGTCAGGCTAAAGCCTGACCTACAATGGCGGCATTTCAAGTTGTCTGACTAAATTGCCAGCATGTCCATAAATTCGTTCACCGTCGTTGCTTCAAGGCGTTTTGCATCCATGCACAAACCAAGGATCGCATGCGACTGCTTGGCAGGGAATCTCCGTGCCAGGTTCACCCTGAATTTCTTGACCAGCTCGGGGATGCCCTCTGCGCGACGGCGGCGGTGGCCAATCGGGTATTCGACCGCGATGTTTTCGGACTGGGTGCCATCCTTGAAGAAGACTTGCAGGGCGTTGGCGATAGAACGCTTTTCGGGGTCGAGATAATCCTTGGTGTATTGAGGATGTTCGACACATTCCATCTTGTCGCGCAGGGCGTCGATGCGCGGGTCGGCGGCTGCCGCGTCCTCGTAATCGGCGGCAGTGAGATTGCCTTTCAGGAGGCCGACGGCGGCCATGTACTGGATGCAGTGGTCGCGGTCGGCCGGATTGTGCAGCGGACCCTTCTTGTCGATGATGCGGATCGCCGATTCGTGGGTGGTGATGACGATCCTGTCGATCTGCGCGATCTTCTCCAGCGTGTCCAGCCGGTCGCCCACCTGGGCATGAAGCTGGAAGGCGGCTTCCACCGCGGTCTGGGAGTGAAATTCGGCGGGGAAGGAAATCTTGAACAGAATCTGCTCCATCACGTAAGAGCCGTAGGGGCGCTGGAACTTGAAGGCGTTGCCCTTGAACAAGACGTCGTAGAAACCCCAGGTCTTGGCAGTGAGGGCAGAGGGGTAGCCCATTTCGCCTTTGAGCGTCATCAGCGCGAGGCGCACTGCACGGCTGGTGGCATCACCCGCCGCCCAGGATTTCCGTGGGCCGGTGTTGGGCGAGTGACGATAAGTGCGCAGTGCCTGGCCATCGATCCAGGCGTTGGACACGGCGTCGATAATCTCGTCCCGTGAACCGCCCAGAAGCTTGGTGACGACGGCGGTGGAGGCGATTTTTACCAGGATCACGTGATCTAGCCCGACCCGGTTGAAGCTGTTTTCCAGCGCCAGTACGCCCTGGATTTCATGCGCCTTGATCATGGCGGTCAGCACATTCTTCATGGTCAGCGCGGGTTTTCCGTGCGCCACTCGGGTGCGAGACAGCCAATCGGCAGCGGCGAGGATGCCGCCCAAATTGTCGGAAGGATGGCCCCATTCGGCGGCAAGCCAGGTGTCGTTGAAATCCAGCCAGCGCACCATGGCGCCGATATCGAACGCGGCTTTGACCGGGTCGAGCTGGAATTGCGTCCCCGGCACTCTGGCGCCGTTGAGTACCACCGTGTCAGGCACGATCGGCCCGAGCAGCTTGGTGCAGGCCGGGTAGGAGAGCGCTTCCAGGCCGCAGCCCAGGGTGTCCATCAAGCAGTAGCGGGCGGTGTCGTAGGCTTCCGCGGATTTGATTTCGTAATCGCAGACGTAGTCGGCAATATCCACCAGAACCTGATCGGGTTCGGGGCGGACGTTGGATGAGTGGGAGGACATGCGGTTTCCTTTAGCTAGAAATCAATTTCTACCGCAAAGGACGCAAGGGTACGCAAAGGAAAGTCACTCCTGCACTCCTTCGCGAACCTTTGCGTCCTTTGCGGTTAATGGGTTTGGCCTCTTTTTTCAATGGGCACGTAAGGCCGATTCTCCGGCCCGATATATTCTGCATTTGGCCGGATGATCTTGTTGTCGATGCGCTGCTCGATGATATGTGCCGCCCAGCCGGTGGTGCGGGCGATCACGAACAAGGGGGTGAACATTTCGGTCGGCACGCCCATCATGTGGTAGCTGGAGGCCGAATACCAGTCGAGGTTGGGGAACATCTTCTTGGTTTCCCACATCACCGATTCGATGCGGTCGGAGATGTCGAACAGGTTCATGTTGCTGCCGTCCTCGCACAGCAGGCGCGACACGGTCTTGATTGCCACGTTGCGCGGGTCGCCGATAGTGTAGACCGGATGGCCGAAGCCGATGATGATTTCCTTGCGCGCGATGCGGCTGCGGATGTCAGCCTCCGCCTCGTCCGGGCTGCGGTAGCGCTGGATGATCTCCATCGCCGCTTCGTTGGCGCCGCCGTGCTTCGGGCCTCTGAGCGCGCCTATCGCGCCGGTGATGCAGGAGTGGATGTCGGACAGCGTACCGGCGATGACACGGGCGGTGAAGGTGGAGGCATTGAATTCGTGTTCGGCATAGAGGATCAGCGATATATCCAGCGCTCTGCTCTGGGGGTCGGAAGGCGTCTTGCCGTGCAGGAGATGGAGGAAATGGCCGGCCACGGTGGCGTCGTCCGTTTTTACCTCGATGCGTTTCCCATTGTGCGAATAGTGATACCAGTACAACAGCATCGAACCGAACGAGGCGACCAGCCTGTCCGCGATGTCTTGCGCACCGTGGAGATTGCGGTCGGTGTTTTCGGGCAGCAGGATACCCAGCATCGAGCAGCCGGTGCGCATGACATCCATCGGATGCGCAGAGGAGGGGATTTGTTCGAGCACGGTTTTCAATGGTTCCGGCAGGCCGCGTAGCGATTTCAGCTTGTGCTTGTAGCCATCAAGCTCGGATTGGGTGGGCAGCGCGCCGTGAACCAGCAGGTAAGCCACTTCCTCGAAAGTGGACATTTCCGCCAGCTCCAGGATGTCGTAGCCGCGGTAGTGCAGGTCGTTGCCGCTGTGGCCGACGGTGCATACTGCCGTGGTGCCGGCCACTACGCCGGACAGGGCGACCGATTTTTTCTTTTTCGGGTTTGTGATGGCTTCACTCAATTCATTTTCCTTGAGAAAACAGTTCATCCAGTTTCTGTTCGTAATCATGGTAGCCCAGGTGTTCGTACAGTTCCATGCGCGTCTGCATCTGGTCGAGCACGTTTTTCTGCGTTCCTTCACGGCGGATGGATTCGTAGACGTTCAGCGCGGCCTTGTTCATGGCGCGGAAAGCGGAAAGCGGATAGAGCACCAGGGAAACATCCGCACCAGCCAACTCTTCAACAGTATAGAGCGGTGTCGATCCGAATTCGGTGATATTGGCGAGCACGGGGACTTTTACCGCTTCTGAGAACTTTTTGTACATGGATAGCTCGGTGATCGCTTCCGGGAAGACCATGTCCGCACCCGCCTCGACGCAGGCGCAGGCACGGTCGATGGCGGATTGCAAGCCTTCCACCGCCAAGGCATCGGTACGGGCCATGATGACAAAATCGGGGTCGGTTCTGGCATCCACTGCGGCCTTGATGCGATCCACCATCTCCGCCTGGGATACTATCTCCTTGCCGGGCCGGTGGCCGCAGCGTTTGGCCAGCACCTGATCCTCGATATGCACGGCGCCCGCGCCAAATTTGATCATCGCTTTGACCGCGCGGGCGATGCTGAAGGCTCCACCGAAGCCGGTGTCGACATCCACCAGAACCGGCAGTTGGGTTGCGTCGGTAATGCGGCGCACGTCGGTGAGCACGTCGTCGAGGGTGGAGATGCCGAGGTCGGGCAAACCGAGCGAACCCGCCGCCACGCCGCCGCCCGAGATATAGAGCGCCTTGTAGCCCGTATGCTCGGCCAGTTTGGCATGGTAGGCATTGATTGCGCCGATTACCTGCAGGGGTTTCTCGGCAGCGACGGCGGCGCGGAAGCGCGCACCAGCGGATGAAATCTCGGTCATGACTTACCCCTACGTGGAAGCGCTGTTGTTTTACAAAGCATAAATTGGAAGAATGAGTATAATGTGGTCGAATGAAGTATATGTCAATAATTAGCTTATGTAATATGTCTTATATAAGATAGTGGATAATTTTTATTGATCATGCTAGGGTTATAAAACAAGGGAAAACCATGACCAAATCGCATTCGACTCCTACATTCAGACCGCTCTATGAGCAGATCAAGATTCTGGTCACGCAAAGCCTTGTGGCAGGCGAATGGCGCCCGGGCGAGGTCATTCCCAGCGAGCTGGAGCTGGCGAGCCGGTTCAAGGTCAGCCAGGGAACGGTGCGCAAGGCGATCGACGAACTTGCAGCGGAAAATATTCTGGTGCGGCGCCAGGGGAAAGGGACATTCGTCGCCACCCATACCGAAGAGCATACCCAGTACCGTTTCCTGCGCATCGTCGAATTGAGCGGCAAGAAGGAATTCCCGGTCAGCGAGGTGCTGTATTGCGAGCGCGGCAAGGCCGACAGCACCGCCGCGGAGCGGCTCGGGCTGAAGCGCGGGGCGCCGGTCATGACGGTGCGACGCCTGCTCCGGTTTTCGGGAGAACCGGTGATCCTGGATGATATCTGCCTGTCCGCCACCCTGTTCAAGGGACTCAACGATGCTTTGATCACCGAGTTTCAGGGTACGTTCTACAGTCTTTACGAATCCCGCTACGGCACCCGGATCATCCGCGCCGAGGAGCGTATCCGGGCCGTCACGGCGGACGAAGCCGTTGCGGGCCTGCTCGGCATCCAGCAGAATGCGGCGCTGCTGGATATCGACCGGGTGGCCTATACTTACGGCGATCAGCCGGTGGAATGGCGCGTCAGCCGCTGCAACACTCAGCATCACTGCTATCTGAACGATCTGGGATAAATGCAGGATGGGTGGAGCGTAGCGATACCCATCTTGAGCGGCCAATTGATGGGTATCGCTACGCTCCACCCATCCTACTGAACTTAGGACTAGAAACATGAACGATTTGAAGCAACAGGCGCTCGATTATCACGAGTTTCCCCGACCGGGAAAAATTTCGGTCGAATCCTCCAAGCCCTGCGCCACGGCGCTGGACCTCTCCCTGGCATACACCCCTGGCGTGGCCGAGCCGGTGCGCGAAATTGCCAGAAACCCGGAAAACGCCTACCGCTACACCAACAAGGGCAACCTGGTCGCGGTGATCACCGACGGCACCGCCATTCTTGGCCTGGGCAATCTGGGGCCGCTGGCGAGCAAGCCGGTGATGGAAGGGAAGGGCATCCTGTTCAAGCGCTTTGCCAATATCGACGTGTTCGATATCGAGGTCAACGCGCCCAGCATCGAGTCCTTCATCGAAACCGTGGTTAACATTTCACCGACCTTCGGCGGCATCAACCTGGAGGATATCGCCGCACCGCACTGCTTCGTGATCGAGCAGGCGCTCAAGGAGCGTCTGGATATTCCAGTCTTTCACGACGACCAGCACGGCACCGCGGTGATTATCTGCGCAGGCCTGCTCAACGCGCTGGAAATCCAGGGCAAGAAGCTGGAGGACGTGAAGCTGGTGTGCCTCGGCGCCGGCGCTGCCGGACTGGCCGGAATGCGCCTGCTGATTGCTATGGGTGCAAAAAAGGAAAACATGCTGCTGGTGGACAGCAAGGGTGTGATCCATGCCGGACGCAATGACCTGAATGCCTACAAGCAGGAATTCGCCATGGAGACGCCGCTGCGCACGCTGGCGGAAGCCATGAATGGCGCGGATGTGTTCATCGGCGTTTCAGGTTCCAACCTGGTCAGCCAGGAGATGGTAAAAAGCATGGCATCCAAGCCAGTCGTGTTTGCCATGGCTAATCCCGATCCTGAAATCCTGCCGAGTGAAGCCCACGCGGCGCGTGATGACCTGATCATGGCCACCGGGCGTTCCGATTTTCCCAACCAGGTCAACAACGTGCTGGGATTCCCCTTTATTTTTCGAGGCGCGCTGGATGCTCGCGCCAAACAGATCACCGAAAAAATGCTGATCGCCGCCGTGAAGGCGCTGGCTGAGCTGGCGCGTGAGCCCGTGCCGAATGAGGTGCTCAAGGCTTACAACGCCAAGGAAATGGCTTTCGGCAAGGATTACATCCTGCCCAAACCGTTCGACCCACGTTTGATCGAGCGCATTCCGCAGGCAGTGGCCAACGCGGTCGCATAGAGACGGGCCATGGGAAGCCGACGCCCCAGGTACCTCAACCTTTTCAGGATCAAGCTGCCCTTGCCGGGAGTGGTTTCCTTCCTGCACCGGGTTAGCGGCGCGCTGCTGTTTGCTGCTATGCCCCTGTTTCTTTCTGTCTTTCAGCTTACGCTCGATTCTGCAGAAAGCTTCGAGAGGGTAAAGCAGGGATTCGACAACACGCTGACCAAGCTGATTCTGATTTTGCTGCTATGGGGTTTCCTGCATCACTTTTTTGCCGGCCTGCGCTTCATCGCCATGGATATGGGCTTCGGCCTGGAACTGGGCAAGACGCGACGAAACAGCTGGCTGGTAGTGGCTTTCGGCCTGGCACTGACAGCGATGGCAGGAGTGTGGCTATGGTAGAGCGCATCGTCAGCGGCGCCCATTATGGCCTGCGCGACTGGTTGATGCAGCGCGCCACGGCCGTTGTCATGGCATTGTACTCGCTCTTCATGGCAGCCTTTCTGCTGACCCATTGGCCGCTCCAGTTTGCGGACTGGAGCGGTCTGTTTCACAATCAGTCGATACGCTTCGCCAGCCTGCTGTTCCTGCTCAGCCTCTACCTGCACGCCTGGGTCGGAGTCAGGGACATCCTGATGGATTATTTGCACCACACCGTGCTTCGGTTGACGGCCGAGGTGCTGGTCATACTCGCCCTGGTCAGCTGCACCGCATGGACAGTGCAAATTCTTTGGGGACTTCAATAATGGCGATCGCCAAGCGCACTTTCGATGCACTGATCATCGGCGGCGGCGGAGCGGGCCTGCGCGCCGCGTTGCAACTGTCTCACGCCAATCTGAAGGTGGCGGTGGTGTCCAAGGTTTTCCCGACCCGTTCCCATACCGTTTCAGCCCAGGGCGGCATCGCCGCGTCCCTGGGCAACGTCAGCGAGGACAACTGGCACTGGCACATGTACGACACGGTGAAAGGCTCGGATTACCTGGGGGACCAGGATGCCATCGAATTCATGTGCCGGCAGGCCAACGAGGCAGTGATAGAGCTGGAGCACTTCGGCATGCCGTTCGATCGCCTGCCCAATGGAAAAATCTACCAGCGCCCGTTCGGCGGCATGACGCAAAATTACGGCGGAGCGCCCGTGATGCGCACCTGTGCCGCTGCCGACCGCACCGGCCACGCCATGCTGCATACCTTGTACCAGCGCAACATCGCTGCCAAGACCCATTTTTTCGAGGAATATTTCGCGGTCGATCTGGTGACGGATGGTCACGGCTATGTCCTGGGTGCGGTTGCGCTCGAAATTGAATCCGGCGAGCCGATATTTATCGAGGCACGCGCCACGCTGCTGGCCACCGGGGGCGCCGGGCGCATTTTCAGCGCCACCACCAATGCCCTGATCAATACCGGCGACGGCCTCGGCATGGCGCTGCGCGCCGGCATTCCGCTCGAAGACATGGAGTTCTGGCAGTTCCACCCGACGGGTATTGCCGGGGCCGGCGTGCTGGTGACGGAAGGTGCGCGCGGCGAGGGCGGCTACCTGGTCAACAAGAATGGCGAGCGTTTCATGGAGCGCTACGCGCCCAGCGCCAAGGATCTTGCCAGCCGCGATGTGGTGTCCCGCGCAATGGCGGTCGAAATCCACGAGGGGCGGGGCTGCGGAAAGAACGGCGATCACGTCTATCTCAAGCTTGACCATCTCGGGCCGGAGGTGATCCAGCACCGCCTGCCGGGCATCCGCGACCTTTCCGTCAAATTCGCCCATGTCGACCCGGTCGAGGCGCCGATTCCTGTGGTACCTACGGTGCACTACATGATGGGCGGCATTCCCACCAATCTGCAGGGCCAGGTGGTGATGCCGACCAGAACCGCCCCGGAGGAGGCTGTGATCGGGCTCTACGCTATCGGCGAATGCGCCTGCGTTTCGGTGCACGGCGCCAACCGCCTGGGCAGCAATTCACTGCTCGATCTGATCGTGTTCGGACGCGCCGCCGGCAACCACGTCATCGAATACCTGAAGGAAAACCCGTTCCCCCGGCCCGTGCCGGACGGTGCTCTGGATCTGCCGATGGCGCGTCTGAGCCGCTGGGATGCCCAACGCGACGGCATTACCGTGGACGAGTTGCGCGAACAGATGCGCAAGACCATGCAAAGGCATTGCGGCGTGTTCCGCAAGGAAGAGGTGCTACAGGAAGGGGTAAGGGAAATGCTGGAAATTGCTGCGCGCCTGCCGGATGTGATGCTGCGCGATCACAGCAAGATCTACAACACGGGCCGGATCGAAGCGCTGGAACTGGAAAATCTGATGGGGGTGGCGCTGGCGACGATGATTTCTGCCGCTGCCCGCCAGGAAAGCCGCGGCGCCCATGCGCGCGACGACTATCCGCAGCGTGACGATGACAATTGGCTGAAGCACACGCTGTATTTCAGCGAAGGACACCGGCTGGATTACAAGCCGGTACGGCTGAAACCGTTGACGGTGGAGCCTTTCAAGCCGAAGGCTAGGGTATATTGAGCAATGGGTGATGGGAAAACCCATCACCCATTGCTCATTTCTCATCACCAGGAGAAGTGAATGCGTTTCTCGATCTACCGCTATAACCCGGAAACCGATACCAAGCCTCACATGCAGGACTATGAGCTGGATGTCGATGCCGGCAACATGATGCTGCTCGACGCCATCCTGCTGCTCAAGGCGCAGGATGAAACCCTGAGCATCCGCCGTTCCTGCCGCGAAGGTGTGTGCGGCTCGGACGCCATGAACATCAATGGGCGCAACGGGCTCGCCTGCGTTACGCCGCTGTCCGGGCTGAAGCAGCCGATCGAACTGCGCCCATTGCCCGGCCTGCCGGTGGTTCGCGATCTGGTCGTGGACATGAGCCAGTTTTACAAACAGTACCGCTCGATCAAACCTTATCTCATCAACAACGAGCCTGAACCGGAGATCGAACGCCTACAATCGCCGGAGGATCGCGAAGAGCTGGACGGGCTGTATGAGTGCATCCTGTGCGCATGTTGCTCCACTGCCTGCCCGTCGTTCTGGTGGAACCCGGACAAATTCGTCGGGCCGGCCGGCTTGTTGCAGGCTTATCGTTTTATCTCGGATACGCGCGACCAGGCAACCAACGAGCGACTGGATAACCTGGAAGACCCCTACCGGTTATTTCGCTGCCACAGTATCATGAATTGTGTGGATGTCTGCCCGAAGGGCTTGAATCCGACCAAGGCGATCGGCAAGATCAAGGAAATGCTGGTCAAGCGCACAGTTTGAAACGGGTGATGAGTGATGAGGAAGGGGTGATGGGAGAGAATGAGGAAGAGGGTGATGAGTTTCCCCATCACCCATTACCCATTACCCATTACGGCGCAAGCCGTATCCGCTGGGACTGCCGGCGCGGCATGCTGGAACTCGACATTGTTCTGGCGCGATTTATGGAGCAAAATTTCGAGCAACTTACGCCTCGGGAAGCCGAAGCATTCAAGGGGGTGCTGGCTTATTCCGACCCGGATTTATGGGGGTTGATCCAGAGCGATGAAACCGGCGTGGATGAAAATATTAGAAAGGTGTTGCTGTTGCTGCGCCAATATTAATTGAAGAGGAAAGTGAAACATGATTGAACGCAAGGCTTATCTCAAAATCGACGGTTGCGAAGAGATCGAATTGCCGGTTCTTTCCGGTACCCTCGGCCCGGACGTGATCGATATCCGCAGCCTGGGAAAATACGGGATATTTACTTATGATCCCGGCTACCAATCCACGGCTAGTTGCAGTTCTAAAATCACTTATATCGATGGCGACGAGGGCATCCTGCTGTATCGCGGCTACCCCATTGAGCAGTTGGCAGAGCACGCCGACTTCATCGAGGTTTGCCACCTGCTTTACTACGGCGAACTGCCTTCCCAGGAAAAAAAGCAGGAATTCGATTCGATCATACGCCATCACACCATGGTGCATGACCAGGTCAACAACTTTTACCGGGGATTCCGCCGTGACGCCCATCCGATGGCTTCAATGGTTGGGGTGGTGGGGGCGTTGTCTGCCTTCTATCCGGATTCCGGCGATGTATCCGACCCGCGCCACCGCGAAATTTCCGCCCACCGGCTGCTTTCCAAAGTGCCGACCATCGCGGCCATGAGCTACAAATACAATACCGGGCAGCCCTTCGCCTACCCGAAGAACTCGCTCTCCTACGCAGCGAACTTCCTGCACATGATGTTTTCGACCCCTTGTGAGGAGTACGTTCCCAACCCGGTGATGGTCAGGGCCATGGACCGGATTTTCACTCTGCACGCCGATCACGAGCAAAATGCCTCCACCTCGACGGTGCGCCTGGCCGGTTCCAGCGGCGCCAATCCTTTTGCCTGCATCGCTTCCGGCATTGCCTCCCTATGGGGGCCCGCTCACGGAGGCGCCAACGAGGCAGTGCTCAACATGCTGGAAGAGATCGGGGATGTATCGAAAATTCCTGGAATCATCCAGCGCGCCAAGGACAAGAGCAATCCGTTCCGCCTGATGGGGTTTGGTCACCGCGTGTACAAAAATTTCGACCCACGCGCCAACCTGATGCGGCAAACCTGCCATGAAGTGCTCAATGAACTGGGATGTCAGGATGACCGGCTATTCCAGATTGCCCTCGAACTGGAACGTATTGCTCTGGAAGACGAATATTTCATCGAGAAGAAACTCTATCCGAACGTGGACTTTTATTCGGGCATCGTGCTGCGTGCCATCGGCATTCCAACCAACATGTTTACCGCGATATTCGCGATATCGCGCACCGTCGGCTGGATTACCCAGTGGAATGAAATGATTGCCGATCCTGAGCAGAAAATTGGGCGCCCGCGCCAACTGTTTCTGGGTCCGCAGAAACGGGATTTTGTGCCGGTGTCGCAGCGCAAATAGCCGATAGGCGGTTGAGGGTTGAGGGAATGCAGGAGCGCCGCCCCGGCGCGAATGCGATCGCAAATCGCGGCCAACCCTCTCCCGAAGGGAGGGGGCGCGATCGTCCTCCCCCCCGCAAGCGGGGGAGAGTTAGAGAGGGGGCCGGCCTCCCCTCCCTGCACCCGCAAGGAGCGTCCCCGCCGAGAGCGGCAGCAAAGCTGCTCGCTCTGGCGAGACGGGAGGGATTGAGGGGAGGGCTGGAGC
>CAYGNO010000008.1:0-29164 GCA_964351305.1 uncultured Sulfuricella sp. | reverse complement strand
ACCTAATGAAGCGGCGCTTCGTACTGCCGAAGCGAGGTGCGCATTCTACAGAGTTATTCGGAAACTGCAACAACTCTTTTTGCTTCACCTTCTCGTCAGCGCGTTGCTTTGCGCTATCGAGAGCGGCGCATTCTACAGGGTTTTAAATTTTCGTCAAACCCTTATTTCTAGCGCCTTCCCCGTCATCGCGCTTGCTCTGCGCCACGTCAGGAAGCTGCGCATTATATAGACCCATACAAGCTGGTCAAGCGCTTTTCACAGATTTGTTACAAGAAAATGATAAGCCATTGAAAAGCATCGGGCTGCGATCCCCTGCTTAGCTCACCGTGATGCGCGCAAACTTACGCTTCCCCACCTGAGCCACCACAACTTCACCAGTTTTTAGCTTCAACGCCTTATCACTCAGCTTCGCGCCATCAAGCTTTACCCCGCCCTGGTCGATCATGCGCAATGCGTCCGAGGTACTGGCAGTGAGTCCCGCCTGCTTGAGAACCTGGCTGATTGGCAACCCATCCGCCCCGCCGATGAGCGTGACCTCCGGCATTTCATCCGGGATCGCGCCCTGCCTGAAGCGCGCTTCAAAATCCGTCAGAGCCGCTTCCGCTGCTGCTTTACTGTGAAAGCGGGTAACAATCTCCTGAGCGAACATCACTTTTATATCGCGCGGGTTGCGCCCTTCCTCAGTCTCCACTTTCCACTTGGCCACCTGAGCCAGCGGCTGAAACGAAAGCAATTCTATATAGCGCCACATCAAATCATCCGACACGGACAGCAGCTTGCCGAACATTTCGTTCGGCGCTTCATGAATACCTATATAGTTGCCCAGCGACTTGGACATCTTCTGCACACCATCCAACCCCTCCAGGATCGGCATGGTCAAAACAACTTGGGGGGGCTGCCCGTAATGTTTCTGCAACTCGCGCCCAACCAGCAGATTGAATTTCTGGTCGGTCCCGCCCAGCTCCACATCCGCCTTCATCGCCACCGAATCGTATCCCTGGATCAGCGGATAAAGGAACTCATGTATAGATATGGATTGGCCGGAACTGTAGCGCTTGTGAAAATCATCCCGCTCCAGCATGCGCGCCACAGTATGCTTCGCCGCCAGGCCTATCAGATCGGAAGCGGTCATTTCGCCCATCCAGCTGGAATTGAACATCACCAGCGTCTTCTCGGGATCAAGTATCTTGAAAATCTGCTGCTCATAAGTTCGCGCATTCTCGATCACGTCATCACGGGTCAAAGGCTTGCGCGTCGCATTCTTGCCGGTAGGGTCGCCGATCATGCCCGTAAAATCGCCGATCAGGAACATTGCTTCATGCCCCAGCTCCTGAAATTGGCGCAACTTGTTAAGCAGCACGGTATGGCCGAGGTGCAAATCCGGCGCGGTAGGGTCGAACCCCGCCTTGACGCGCAACGACTTGCCAGTGGCCAGTTTTTCAACCAGCTCCTGTTCCACCAGCAATTCGTCACACCCTCTTTTTATAACCTGCAACGCTTCATTAACCTGGGTCATCTATACCGCCTGCTTAAACAATATGTAATCGATTCAACCTTCACTGATCGCCCATCTTCTGGTAAGCTTCAGCCCACACTAAACGCTCAGGGAAGTCATGCAAAACAACAAGATCGGTATTTTAGCGCAAAAGCCGTTTCTGCAAGAACGAAAGTTAAGCCTGCAAGAACGAAAATTAAGCCTGCGCTGGCTGGTAGCTATTTCCAGCCTGCCCTTATTCGGCATAGTTGCCGCCTTCGGCATTGCCCCGGAAACACAAACGCACCAGATCCCTGTTCACACCGTCATCGAAAACCTGCAACTTCCCACCTCCGCCACTCCTTCCAACATCGCCGGCAACTTCTGGCACGAGGAGCGGATTCAGCGCGGCGACACGATGTCAGCCCTACTGGACCGCCTCAATGTCAATGATGAAGACATCACCGGATTCATGCAGAGCGCAAAGGATTCAAAATCCCTGCGTCTACTGATTCCCGGTCGGGCAGTCCGCGCCCAAACCGACTCGGAAGGCAACCTCCTCGCCCTGCAGTACATCAGCAGCAGCGAATCCATGCTGGAGGTAGAGAAGCAAGCCGGGGGGTTCAGGGCCAGCGACAATGCGGTGCCGCTCGAGACACGCCTGATGATGAAATCGGCGGAAATCAAAAGCTCATTGTTCGGCGCGACCGATGCTGCCAATATTCCAGACCATATCGCCATGCAAATCGCCGACATTTTTTCGTCGGACATTGATTTCCACAGCGACCTGCAAAAAGGCGACAAATTCACCGTCGTCTACGAGTCATTCCACAACAAGGGCGAGCTGATCAAGACCGGTCGCGTGCTTGCGGCGGAATTCGTCAACAGCGGCAAGAGCTATCGCGCGGTTTATTTCCAGGATCGCGAAGGCCGTGGCGGCTACTACACGCCGGAGGGTAAAAACCTGCGCAAGGCATTCCTGCGCTCCCCCCTGGAATTTTCCCGAGTTACCTCAGGATTCACCAACGCCCGCTTCCACCCGGTGCTTAAAGAATGGCGCGCTCATAAAGGCGTCGACTACGGCGCACCGACCGGTACCCGCGTGAAAGCGGTAGCAGACGGCACCGTCGCCTTCATCGGCAAGCAAGGCGGCTATGGCAACCTGCTCATACTGAACCATCAAGGCCAATACAGCACGGCTTATGGTCATCTTTCCGCCTTTGCGAGAGGTTTGCGCAAAGGCAGCAAAGTCAACCAGGGCGATATCGTCGGCCAGGTTGGAATGACCGGCCTTGCGACCGGCCCTCATCTCCACTACGAATTCCGCGTCGCTGGCGTGCAGCGCAATCCCTTGAGCATTGCCATGCCGACCGCCTTCCCCATCGCGGCCCAGTACAAGGCCGATTTCAACAAGATAGCCGAGAATCTGGCAGTGCGTCTGAATCTGCTGAAGAATACCAATCTGGCGTCACTCGACTAAGCTCAGATTGCCCATTGGAATGCTCCCGCAGCGGTGTTTTAATTTTAATGGATAATCTGGGTTAAATTTTGGGTCATCCGGAATACTATGTCGGGCTAATGTCCGGCACCAGTCTCGACGGTATCGATGCGGTTCTGGCTGCTTTCGAAAACGATACCTGCAAACTGCTGCACAGCCAGTTCATCCCTTTTGACGAAGCACTGCGTGTCGAACTGCTCGCGCTGAACAGCGCTGGAGCGGACGAACTCGAGCGTGCGGCTCTGGCGGCAAACGAACTGTCGCGCCGCTATGCAGCGGCAATCCAGGCATTGCTGGGGAAAGCGGAAATCCGGGCCGAGCAGGTAAAGGCCATTGGCTGCCACGGACAAACCGTGCGCCACCGCCCCGACCTCGGCTTCACCATTCAGCTTGCCAGTCCGGCGTTGCTGGCCGAACTGACCGGCATCGCCGTGATCGCCGACTTCAGGAACCGCGATATCGCTGCCGGTGGGCAGGGTGCGCCGTTAGTGCCGGCCTTTCATGCCGCATTGTTCCGCCACCCGGAACGCCACCGTGTCATCGTCAACATTGGCGGCATCAGCAACCTGACCAGCCTGCCCCCCCACGGCGAGGTGCTCGGCTTCGACTGCGGGCCCGGCAATCTCTTGCTGGATGCCTGGATCACCCTGCACCTGGGCCAACCCTATGACAAAGATGGCGCATGGGCGGCAAGTGGCCAGCCTATCCCGGAATTGCTGCGGCAACTTCTCGCCGAACCATTCTTTGCCGCGCCCCCACCCAAAAGCACCGGTCGCGATCTGTTCAATCTACCTTGGCTGGAGCATTTCCTGTCACCCGATTTTGCCCCGGTCGATGTTCAGGCTACGCTGCTTGAGCTGACCGTGAAAGGGATTGCTGCTGCCATCCAGGATCATTGCAGTACAGCCAGCGAGATCTACCTGTGCGGCGGCGGCGCCCACAATGGCGCACTTGTCCGCCGGCTGAAACAACGAATGCCGGACAGAACCATCGCGTTGACCGATGAATTAGGCGTAAATGCAGACTGGGTGGAAGCATTTGCTTTTGCCTGGCTGGCAAAACAAACCCTGCACGGAAAACCGGGCAACCTGCCGGATGTCACAGGGGCTAAGGGGGAGCGAATTCTTGGGGCGATTTACCCGGCCTAGAAATCAGCAAGGGGCTTGCGCCCCTTGCTGTATGCCTTAACCGCAAGAACCTTATGCGGAAAAGGAAGAACCGCAACCGCAGGTGGTGGTAGCATTCGGGTTTTTGATCACGAACTGAGAACCCTGCAACCCTTCCTGGTAATCGATCTCAGAGCCTGCCAGATACTGGAAGCTCATCGGATCAATCAGGAGAAAAACGCCATTCTTCTCCACCGTGGTGTCATCCTCGTTGGTCGTCTCGTCGAAGGTGAAGCCATACTGGAAACCGGAGCAACCGCCGCCGCTGACGAACACGCGCAGCTTCAGGCCCGGAACGCCTTCCTCTTCGATCAACTGCTTCACCTTGGCTGCCGCGCTGTCGGTAAAGTTCAGCGGGCTGGGCATTTCAGTCACTGCATTCATTCTGTATCTCCTTAAAAAACTGCTGCAACTGATTATCCTATAGTTGAGTTATTTAGTCAATTACTCGGAACCGGCTGAACTTCCACCGGTTGTTCGGCGGCACCTTCCCGATGCACCAATTTTCCTTCCACGATCGCCCCGACGTGCATCTCCAGGGTTTTGTAGAACACATCGCCTGTGACACGGGATTTCGATTGCAGTTCCACATATTCATGTGCCTGCACCGGGCCCAGTACGGTACCATTGATCACCACGTGCGATACGCGGATCACCCCCTCGATCCGGGCCTGTTCGCTCAACACCAGGGTGCTGGGCTGATCGCTTGCCTCGCTAATGTTTCCCTTGACGCAGCCATCCACCCGCAAACCGCCACTGAAGACGATGTTGCCCTCGATTTTCGTGTCCGAACCGATCAAAGAGTCTATCCGGTTTTGCGGCTTGCTTTTTTTGCTATTTCCGAAAAACATCATTAATCCTCATGACAAATTGACGGTTTGCATCAGCTTTGGCTGAACAGCACCGTTTTCGAACACACGTATCTGGACTTTCTTCACCTGCGCATTGGGTTCGGCATGAAAAACCCCCTCCAGACGCTGGTAATACTTGAAGTTCAAATTATAGGCCCGCGCATCCGCTTCCTTCGCGGAAGGGAGCGTCATTACCAGCTTTTCCCCACCTTGGGTAAAACTGACCAGAAACTGCACCTTACCCTGAAATTCGCGCTCCCTTTGCCCGCCCTGCAACAGCAACAACCTATAGCGGTACTCGCCCGGCATGGTATTTTCGACCTTGAACCGGTAGATACTGAGATCGCCGTCGCTCTTGTCGGAGGACATCTGCTTGCGGAAGAAGGTCAAATCCTCCTTCAATTGAGCGTTCTCATCCTGCAACGTCTTGACGGTTTTGGCAAGATCATTCTGCGTTTCCTGCTCGATCTGCATCTTGCGTTCGCTTTGCGCCCCATCTGAACGGAAGCTGGCGTTTTCCTGCTCCAGCGATTCAAGCTTCTCGCGCAAACGCTGCAACTCGTCCGCTGTCGCACCGCGATCCAGGCCCGCAAAGCGCGACCCGGTATCGTAAAACAGCCAGGACAGCGCTATTCCGCCGGCCAGCAGAATCACCATCAGCGGCAAGCGCCAATACCAAGCCACATGCCGACGCACCGCCAAAGGGGCGGCAGCAATACCGAAACGGTGTTTCAGTCTGCGATCCAGCCTCATGGCAGCAGCGGAATCTGCTCCAGGCCCCTATTTTCCGGCAAATCAAACAGCAGGTTCATATTTTGCACTGCTTGTCCGGCCGCGCCTTTGGTCAGGTTGTCGATGACAGACAGCACCACGGCGACATCACCGCCCTGCGGCCGATGCACGGCAATGCGGCAGAAGTTGCCGCCGCGCACCGAGCGTGTCTCCGGATGCGCCCCGGCGGGAAGCACATCGACGAAATATTCATTGGCATAGCGCTTCTCGTAGAGCGCCTGCAAATCCATTTCAGCGGTCAGGCGCACATACAGGGTGGCGTGGATACCGCGGATCAGCGGCGTCAGATGGGGCACGAAAGTCAGTTGCACCGGCTTGCCCGCCACGAGCGTAAGCCCTTGGCGAATCTCCGGCAGATGGCGATGCCCCGCCACGGCATAAGCCTTGAAGTTGTCGGCGGCCTCGCTGAACAGGGCGGCCACTTCAGCCTTGCGACCCGCGCCAGACACCCCTGACTTGCAATCAGCCACCAAGTGCCCGAGATCGGCCACGCCCGCCTCGATCAGAGGGAGAAAGCCAAGCTGCGCCGCAGTCGGATAACAACCGGGGTTCGCAATCAAGCGCGCCTTCCTGATTTGCTCGCGGTTGAGCTCAGGCAGGCCGTACACGGCTTCGGCAATCAGGTCGGGGCAGGCATGCGGCATGCCATACCACTTTTCCCACAACGCCACATCCTTGATGCGGAAATCCGCCGCCAGATCGATGACGCGCACGCCGGCGTCGAGCAATTCGCGCGTTTCCTGCATGGCGATGCCGTTAGGCGTCGCAAAAAACACCACGTCGCAGGATTTCAGCGGCGCATCGGCCGGGTCGACAAATTTCAGCCCCACCCTGCCGCGCAGATTGGGAAACATGTCGCTCACCGCCATTCCCGCTTCCTTGCGCGAGGTAATGGCCACCAGCTCGACGTCCTGATGCTGCGCCAGCAGGCGCAGCAATTCCACCCCGGTATACCCCGTGCCACCAACGATCCCGACTTTAACCATATTGATCAATATCCCAATGTTAAATTTATCCCGGATTATCCATTAGAGCCAAAAATCGCTGAGGGAGCCGGCGCCCTCGCCGCGATTTGCGTCCGCATTCGCGCCGGGGGCGGCACTCCTACATGTGCACGAGCATTCCAAAAGACAATCTGAGTTTATCAATAATAATAGCCCTGTTGGCAATAGACAACAATTACAGACAGGCAACAAAAAAGCCGCCATAGGGCGGCTTTTTTGCGATTGCAGCAGCGATTAACGCTTGGAGAACTGCTTGCGGCGGCGCGCTTTGCGCAGACCGACTTTTTTCCGCTCGACTTCGCGCGCATCGCGGGTCACCAGACCTGCGGCACTCAAGGTGGGTTTCAGCGCCGCATCGTAATCGATCAATGCGCGCGTGATGCCGTGACGCACTGCACCGGCCTGGCCGGACTCGCCGCCGCCATGGACGTTGACCATAATGTCGAACGTGCCTTGATGGCTGGTCAGTTCCAGCGGCTGACGCACAACCATGCGGCCGGTTTCGCGCGAAAAGAAAACATCCACAGGCTTGTCGTTGACGACGATGTCGCCTTTGCCGGGCTTCAGGAACACGCGCGCAACAGAAGACTTGCGCCTCCCCGTGCCGTAGTAGTAGGTGCCGATCATGATAATTCCTTAAATTTCGAGTACTTTGGGTTGCTGCGCGCTGTGCATGTGCTGCGCGCCTTTGTAAACTTTCAGCTTACGGAACATGGCGTAACCCAGCGGGCCTTTCGGCAGCATGCCCTTGACCGCTTTTTCCAGTGGACGGCCCGGGAAACGGGCGTGCATCTTGGCGAAAGTGGTGCTGATAATACCGCCAGGATAGCCGGTATGGCGATGGTACACCTTACCTTCGGCCTTGTTGCCGGTGACGCGCAACTTGTCCACGTTGATCACCACGATATAATCGCCGGTATCCACGTGCGGGGTGTACTCGGGTTTGTGCTTGCCGCGAAGACGCGATGCGATTTCGCTGGCCAGACGGCCCAAAACTTTGTCGGTGGCATCCACCACGTACCAATCACGTTTTACTTCGTGATCTTTTGCAGAAAAGGTTTTCATGCAGAAATTCCGGTTGCTGTATCAGAGAAAGACGCGCATTTTATGTCAAGACCGCAGCCGCTGTCAAACATTTGTCACTATCGCAGTGCTATAATTTCGCGGCTTACAAAACCGACAAAAAAGGAAATCTCATGCAGGCAAGGGTCAAATGGGTGGAAGACGCCAGCTTTCTCGGCATTACCGACAGCAACCACGCCGTTCTGATGGACGGCCCGCCCGATGCCGGCGGACGCAATCTCGGGCCGCGTCCGATGGAAATGCTGCTGCTCGGCGCCGGCGGCTGCACCGCTTTCGACGTCGTGGCGATCCTGAAAAAGAGCCGCCAAGCCGTCAGCGGTTGCGAAGTTTCCATCGAAGCCGAGCGCGCCGACAAGGAACCCAAGGTGTTCACCAGGATGCATTTCCATTTCACGGTGCGCGGCAAGGGTGTCAAACCGGAACAGGTGGAGAAGGCTATCAAGCTGTCGGCGGAGAAATACTGCTCGGCTTCGATTATGCTGGGGAAAACTGCCAAGATTACCCACGACTTTGAGATCGTGGAAGAGTAAAAAAACCTTTCACCGCAGAGGCGCGGAGGCGCTGAGAAAACCTTTAAAACAAGGCAGAAGTTGCCGGGGGGTTTTTGATAAGCATTAGGGTTTTCGTTTTTCTCTGCGCCTCCGCGCCTCTGCGGTTAATCTTTAAAGTCTGAAAGTTGTTGCAGTCATCGCCCTGGCGGAAAACTTCATCACCAGCTTCACCGGCGCGGGCAACTCTGCTCCGCCATGCTCCAACGCCGTGGTGGCGTGCCTGGCCTCATCCTCTTTCATCTGTTCAACTACCGCACGGCTTTTTGCATCGCTAGCCGGCAGGCGCTGCAAGTGGCCCTCCAGATGACGAACCACCTGCCGCTCCGTTTCGGCCAGAAAGCCCAGGCTCCATTTGTCGCCCAACGCGCCAGCCAGCGCGCCGATCGCCAGCGAACCGGCATACCAGGCGGGGTTAAGCAGGCTTTTGCGTCCGCCCAGATCATTGATGCGGCTTTCGCACCAGTTCAGGTGCTCGGTTTCCTCGCTGGCAGCCTGTTTCAGCGCTTGCTGAATTTCGGGCTTGCGCGCCGTCAGCGCCTGCCCCTGGTAAAGCGCCTGCGCGCAGATTTCGCCGCTGTGGTTCACGCGCATCAGCGCCGCCGCCAGGCGTTTCTCTTCCTCGCCCATTTCAACTTCGGCCAGACTCTTACCCGGCAACGGGCGTGTGGTTCGCGCCGGAGCCAGCAAGGTGCGCAAGCCTTTGTCGAATTCCACGATCAAGTCATCAATTTTTATCATTATCAAACCCCATTTGTCGGGCCAGCAAAGTTATTGGATGAACCACTTCAATTTCGATTCCGGTCGCATTCAGGCCAACCGCCAGATGCATGGCACAACCGATGTTGGAAGTTGCCAGAATCTGCGCGCCGCTAGCCTTTACTGCCTCTATTTTATCAGCAAGCAGACTTGCCGCCATCTCCGGCTGAGTCAGGAAATAAGTCCCTGCCGCGCCGCAGCACTGGTCGTTCCCCGCCAGGGGCGCTATGCTTGCGCCGGGAATGCGGCGCAGCAGATCATAGGGCTTGTCCTGGCAATGCAGCACATTGCGCATCAAACAGGGCTCGTGCACCGCCACTTTTTCTGCCAGCGGCGCAATTCCGGCCTCTTCCCAGCCCCCAGCCTCGGCCAGGAATTCGCTGATGTCCCTCACCCTGCCCGCGAAATCCTGCGGATAGTTTTTCAGCGCAGCGCCGCAACCGGAGGCGGTCGAGATCACGGCCTCCGCATTCAACCCCGCAAAAGCCCGGAGATTCCGCTCCTCGAATGCACTCGCCTTCTCCGGTTCACCCAGACCCACATGCATGGCGCCGCAACAGCCCTGCCGGGGTGGCACATGCACCGTATAGCCCAACCGGTTAAGCACAAAAATCGAAGCCGAAAGAGTTTCGACGTCCGCCACCCGCGCCACGCAGCCGAGAAACAGCCCCACCTCGCCACGCACCTTGCCTATGGCCGGATAAACCGCTTTCCAGACTGGCTGAGGCCGCAGTTGCGGCAGCCGTGTCGCGACACGCACCAGACCCAACCGCATCATCCAGCCAGCCTTGCCCGCCATAGCCTGCCAGGTGCGCAACGCACCGCCCGCCAGGCGCAGCACGGCAGGCTTCGTTGCCACGCCGTCCACCAACATGCGCCGCCCCATACGCTGCAACACGCTGCGCTGGCGAGACTTCTCCACGATGCCCCGCACCCCGTTGATCAAACGCCCATATTCCACATTATTCGGACAGACATTCTCGCAGGCCCGACAGGCCAGGCATAAATCAATATGCGCCTGAAACCGTTCGTTTGCCGGAATACGCCGCTCCAGCATACCCTGCATCAGCGCAATGCGCCCGCGCGGCGAATCCGCCTCGCTCAGCGTCTTGCGGTAAGTGGGGCAATGCGGCAGGCACAGGCCGCAGGAAACGCAGCGAGCCGCTTCATCGGCCAGCAAGGAAGCGGCATTACTTTTAGGGGATAAATTTGAAAGGCTCATGGGCGGGGCAATTGCCCGCAAATTTACCAAAACAATTTAACGGGATAGCTCGAAAACATTTGATCAGCGCTAACCAGACTCATATCCTCAACAATAGCCTGAGCAATGAGAAGCCGATCAAAGGGGTCGTTATGAACACGAGGGAGATCGGACAGCCTCCATAAGTGATTCAACTTAACAGGTAAAACTTCCATGCTGTTAATTTGTTGCTGCTCATCTAAAATTGCCTTCAACGGCTGCTGCATAGTCAATTTTCCGAGCGTTTGCTTTATTTGTAACTCCCAGACGCTCGCAACGCTTAAATGCAAACTGTTTTCAGGTCTCTCGCACATCGCTAACACTTTGCGTGGCAACTTTTCAGGCTCATTCATTAGCCATAGAAAAACATGGCTATCCAGCAACAAATTCATATTGGCCCATTACCCAACCAGAAGGAATCCGGCAACGGAGCATCAAAATCATCACTGATACTAAACTCACCCCTGTGCAAGCCAAACACGCGCTTCTGCCTCGGCACCTCAATAGGCACCAGCCGAGCAATCGGCTTGTTGGCCTTGGCGATGACCACCTCCTCACCGGCAAGCGCCAGTGCCAGCAGTTCCGACAAATGAGTTTTAGCCTCGTGAATATTAACGGTTCGGGTAGACATAGAACCTCATTGACTAATTTATTAGCTAAGTCTAGCCATAAAGGAAATTATCGTCAACCATAAAAACAGGCCTCCGAGCAGAATAGCAGAAGCAGAATAGGACAGAATAGGGGACAGACCACCATTACTCAATCACCCCGACATTACCCGCCCCACTTTTCGCCGCTGCAGGGCGCCCGGCGCTTCCCCGCCACGTCCTCCGCCCAAGCACCGTAGCAATTTCCTTCTGGAATCGCTCACTGCCAAGGACAAATCCGCCATTGGTAGAAATTCGAATTTCATCCACCAAACCATTCTCCAGTTGACAGCCGAAAAGTTCTCTATATGCAGCTTGGCGTTGCAATTCATCCATTCCAAGCGCCTGGTAAACCGGGTGAGGCGTGACCAGAGAATTGGCATCTCCCTGCGCGTTCACGCGATAACTGGACCATGGGTAGTCCGCCGGATGAACCACCATCGCCGCTCGCACCGGATTAAGCTCAATATAACGACAACAGCCCAGCAAATAATTTTCCTCTTCAACAAGACAGGAACGAAAGCGCCCCTCCCATAATGTCCCGCTGCGATGATAAGTGCGGTTGACATATTGAACATAACGCTGCCCCAGTCGCTTCATTATCCGTGATGGACCTTCACCACTTTGCGGAGTCAACAGCAAATGGACATGGTTAGTCATCAATACATAAGAATGCAGTTGCACCCCCTCCTCGCGGCAGGCCTCAGCCAGATGCTGGAGGTAAAACTGGTAATCGTCATCAGCGAAAAAGCAGGCTGTGCGGTTATTGCCACGCTGGATTAGATGAACCGGCGTGTTATCGAATTTTATACGGGCGCGTCTTGGCATGGTGTCGCATGGGAAAGGTGATGTTTGGTCAAATATAGCAAATAAATGGTGGTCTGTCCCCTATTGCTCTCCCTATTGCTCTTCTCGTTCATTCAGGCAGCTTTAACCGCAAATTCCACACATGCAGGGTTGTCCATTCGCTGGCTTGCATCAAGAATTTCCATCCCAACCACACGCCCATTTACGTCAAAATCCAGAATCACTCCAGGTCTAACCTCATCGCTTTCATCGACAAGCGAATCGGAAAACACCACGGACAGAACATCTACTTGCTTATCGTAGTCTACTTTCATTCCACCCTCCAATACTTCTCAATCTTGCTTGTCCGGTAAATCGTCACCACGACGGGGGGCGAATGCCATTGTTCCACCACCAAGCGTACCAGATGAGCCTTGCCGCCTGATTCAATTCTGGACTGGAATACCTTGCGCCCATTAAAGCCTTCCACTATTTGTTCAGGCGCAGCCATGATCGTCGCCACCCATTCCGGCTCGATCTGGCGGCGGCTCATTTCAAGCTCTGCGTGCTCCGTCAATACATAATCGGCGATATTCATGTCCTACATTATTGCATATTGAGACAAATCATGTTCAGCCAAGTACCTGCCTTATCGTTTTGTGCTTGGCACAATAAAAAACGGGCCTCCGAAGAGGCCCGTTTCAATCTTCACACTTCCAACCGGACTAAGCCGGCGAGAAATTAGAAGCTGTGACGCACACCCAGCGACAGCGCGCGGGGATCGGCACCAGCAGTTGCGCCGGCAACAGGGTTCGCGCCGAAGTTGTACATGTTGCCGCTAGCCGTAGTGGAGTCATAATCGTTGTTGATCTGGGTCCACAGAGCGTACACGTTGGTGCGCTTGGACATGGCATGGTCAACACCGACAGTCCACTGATGTGCCTTGGTGCCGGCAGCGTCGCAGGTGAAGCCGCCGCTGACGCTGCAGCTACCCTTGTCAGCGCGTGCATAGGCAATCTTGAAGGTGTTGGCGCCCATCTGGTGAGCCAGGTTGAGGTTCCAGGCATTGCGCTCGTACTCGGTCACGTCACCAGCTACCACACCAGAACCGCTGACATCACCCTTCAGCTTTTCCCAGACGAAGCCGACTTTGGTGGTATTGAACTTGTAGCCCAGACCCAGTTTCAGGCCGGTAGCGGTGTCTTCAGCGTTGCCAGGAGTCGTGACACCAGCGCGCAGGCCCATGTCATCCAGATTGTCGTGCTTTTCCCAAGCCAAACTGGCGAAGATCGGACCGTTATCGTAGATACCGGCCAGCGACCAGGCTTTGGCCTGCTTCTGGGTGGTAGCAGCAGCCAGCGGCTCCAGGGTCGGGTTTTCGCCGAACACGTAGCCGATCGCGCCATGCAGGCCGTTCACGGTCGGGGTGATGTAAGCAGCGGTGTTGCCGGTGCGGCGATCGAACTGAGCGCTAGCAGCAACTGTGGCACCAGTAGTCATATTGAAGCCGGTGGTACCGATGATGGAGTTGTAGTCAGCGAGGGTGTCCGCGAAGATATCCAGCTTGCCGGTAGCCAGCTTGTACGGAGTGTCGTGCTGACCGATCAGAGCGGTACCCATGGTCTTGCTGGACAGGCCCAGGTAGGTGTTGCGGGTGTTGAAGCCCGCAGCAGTGCCATCCATACCGATGGTTTGCTCGATCTGCCAGATCGCGCTCAGGCCGTTGCCCAGATCTTCGCTACCCTTGAAGCCGAGGTGGGAGTTGTTGGAGCTGACGCGACCATGTCCGGGAACATTTGTGGTAGCGGCACCGGCACCGCCGTTGGCGCTAACATTATCAACGGACATGTTGGCCACGCCGTAAATAGTCACGTTGCCGGAATCGGCCATAGCAGCAGCAGGAGCGATCGCAGCAGCAACTGCCAAAGCAATAAGTTTCTTGTTCATGTGTAAATCTCCTAGAGAGGTGGGTTTTGCAACGAGGCTCTATTATCGAGCCCTGTCTTTTACAGACGATTTCATTATCACTAGACGTCCTTCGGATTCCAAGCACTAGTCGATAAAAACGTCTTGTTTTTTGATGCAACGGGGAAATGTGTTGTTTTTTTGCAACGGAACCACCCTAGCCTTCCCCCTGAGAGATTGTGAAAAAAATCGACAACCTACCGCAGAGGCGCGGAGGCGCAGAGAAAAACATTTGAGAACAATAGGTTCACTCTGCTTTTTCTCAGCGCCTCCGCGCCTCTGCGGTAGGAGTTCAGGCATTTCTTCACAGCCTCTGAGGGAGAGGGAATAGTTTTCATGCGGCAAGTTTTTCCAAAACCTTGATGATGCTTTCAGGCAAGGCCACCGGCATAAAGAGATTCGCCGGGAATAGGTAGTCTTCGCCAGACTCATCAATGACGCGAACCATGCCGCGCTTCTCCGCCCCGGGGTCAGGCAACACTTCATACAGCTTTTTAGGTTCCAGCGAGACTGAATATTTCTCATTGGAAACGCAAACCAGATAGTTATGTGTGCTCATGATTTCAGTCCAGAATAGTTTTGATTTTGGGGAATAGGGGACAGACCACGATTAAGAACCGGTCTCCAGTCAGAACCCGGCCTCTTTCTGGTGCGAATCGCCAGTCGCGTTGCACGTCCTTGAGCGCTGACGGCGACCAAATCAAACGTGGCATTCAGGCGGCTCCACGTCTTGCCCCTCCGCCAGCTTGGCAAGCCAGGCATCGACCTCGTCCGCAGTCACGCGCAGCCCGGTTTCCTGAAATTTCTGCCAAGCGTTGAGCGCGTCCCGCCGGAACTGCTCGCGCTTCTCTTCCCTCTCGACGTACTCGCGGATCGCTTCCTGCATGCTTTACCCCTCTCCCCAACCCTCTCCCACAAGGGGAGAGGGAGTTAATCTGCGCTTCCTTAGTGCTCTTTGATTTGGAAATGGAATAGTCTAGCCAGCTCGACACCCGGATCTTCCGCCCGCATGAAGGCCTCGCCGACCAGGAAGGCGTTGACGCCGTGGCCGCGCATCAACTGCACGTCCTCCGGCTTGAGAATACCGCTTTCGGTGATCACAATGCGCTCGCCTAAAATGCGCGGTAGCAGGTCTAGGGTGGTAGCCAGGCTGGTTTCAAAGGTGCGCAGATTGCGGTTGTTGATGCCGATCAGCGGGGTCTTGAGTTGCAGGGCTGCATCCAGTTCGGTGGCGTCGTGCGACTCTACCAGCACCGCCATGCCCAGTTCGTGCGCCAGCGCCTCCAGTTCCTTCATCTGCGACAGCTCCAGTGCCGCCACGATCAGCAGGATGGCATCGGCGCCGATGGCGCGGGCGCGGCAGATCTGATAGGGAGCTATCATGAAGTCCTTGCGCAGCACCGGGATGTTGCAGGCGGCGCGCGCTTCGATCAGGTGATTCTTGCTGCCCTGAAAAAACTGCACGTCGGTCAACACCGACAGGCAGGCCGCGCCGTGAGCTTCATAGCTTCGGGCAATGGCGGCGGGGTCGAAGCTTTCCCGAATCACGCCTCTGGAGGGGCTGGCTTTCTTGATCTCGGCGATCACCGCCGGTTTGCCCGCCGCGATTTTGGCGCGAACGGCGCCAACAAAATCGCGCGGTTGCGGCATCGCTTCCGCCTCGGCGCGCACCTCAGAGTAGGGTTTCTTCGCCACGGCACGGGCGACTTCGGCTTGTTTGACTTCGAGGATTTTTTGCAGGATGTCGGACATTTTGGTTTTAGATTTCACCGCAGAGGCGCGGAGGCGCAGAGAGTTCTTGAAATTGGTTAACGATGCGTTTAATGCCACTCTTAAGAACTGGCACGTTAAAATTGACAAGCAAGCCAACTGGCCGGTGATAGAGCTTCAAATAGGTTAACAACTGGGCTTCGTGGATGGGTAATATCTTTTCAACTGTCTTGAGCTCAACAACAATCTCGCCTTCAACAACCAAGTCCATTAAATAGCCGCAATCAAGTTTGATGTCCTTATAAACTACGGGCAATGGCACCTGCCTCTCGAAAGCAGCTCCCTGCAACGACAACTCGTGACATAAACACTGTTCGTAGGCAGACTCCAGAAGCCCCGGCCCCAACTCCCTATGTACTTCAATTGCACAGCCGATAATCAACCCCGTTAAGAGATTTTCCCTCTGCGTCTCTGCGCCTCCGCGGTTCATGAATTATTCCGGTTTGAAAACGCAATCAACTGTTCCAGCTTGGCCTTGGCCTCGCCGCTGGCGATGGCATGGACTGCTTTCTTCACTCCGGCTTCCAGCGTCGGCGCCATGCCGCCGACGTAAATCGCCGCGCCGGCATTGAGCGCGACGATGTCGCGCGCGGCGCCGTGGGTGTTATCCAATACCGCCATCAGCCTGGCCTTGGCTTCCTCGGGATCGTGCGCCTTGAGCGCCTCGACTGACCCGAGCTTCATGCCGAATTCTTCGGGGTCGATGGCGTATTCGATGATGCCGCCATCCTTCAGCTCGGCGACGTGAGTTTCGGTAGTGATGGTGATTTCATCCATGCCATCGCCGCCATGCACCACCATGACGTGGTTCGCACCCAGCGATTTTAGGGCCTCCGCGAGCGGGTAGCACAAATCCTTGCGGAACACCCCCATCACCTGGTTTTTCGCCCCGGCCGGGTTGGTGAGCGGGCCGAGCAGGTTGAACAGGGTGCGCACGCCCAGTTCGCGCCGCACCGGCGCGGCGTATTTCATGGCGCTGTGGTGGTTGGGGGCGAACATGAAGCCGACGCCGATTTCGTGGATGGACTGCGCCACCTGGTCCGGGGTGAGATTCACGTTGACGCCCAGCGCCTCCAGCACGTCAGCCGAACCGCAGGTGGAGGACACCGAGCGGCCGCCATGCTTGGCGACTTTCACGCCCGCCGCAGCGGCAACCAGCGCGGACGCAGTGGAGATATTAAAAGTATGGGCGCCATCGCCGCCGGTGCCGCAGGTGTCTACCAGATGGGCTTCGGCGCCGACCGGCACCTTGGTCGAAAGCTCGCGCATCACCTCGGCGGCAGCGGCGATTTCGGCCACGGTCTCGCCCTTGGCGCGGAGCGCAACCAGAATACCGGCGATCTGCACCGGCGTCAGCTCCCCGCCCATGATCTGATGCATGAGTGACAGCATCTCGTCGCGGGTCAGGTCGCGCTTTTCCAGCAGTGCGGTTAATGCGGCTTGTGGAGTCATCATGGCCGCTTCTCCTTGAGGAAATTGGCCAGCATTTCATGACCATATTCGGTCAGGATGGATTCGGGGTGGAACTGCACGCCCTCCACCTGCAGAGTCTTGTGGCGCACGCCCATGATCTCGCCGTCTTCGGTCCAGGCGGTAATTTCCAGGCAATCGGGAATACTCTCGCGCTCGATCACCAGGGAATGATAGCGGGTGGCGCGGAACGGGTTGGGCAATCCCCTGAACACGCCCGTGTCCTTGTGGTGGATCATCGAGGTCTTGCCGTGCATCAATTGCGCGGCGTGGACAATCTTCCCCCCGAAGGCCTGGCCGATGCTCTGGTGGCCCAGACACACCCCAAGAACCGGCACCTTGCCGGCAAATTTCTTGATCAGCGGCACCGAGATGCCCGCCTCGTTAGGCGTGCACGGCCCCGGGGAAATCACGATATGGTCGGGCTTGAGCGCCGCGACCTGCTCGACGGTGATTTCATCGTTACGGAATACCCGTACCTCCGCACCCAGCTCGCCGAAATACTGCACCAGGTTGTAGGTGAAGGAGTCGTAATTGTCGATCATCAGCAGCATAATTTATGTCCTTCACCGCAGAGGCGCGGAGGCGCAGAGTTTATCGTCATTTTCTCAGCGCCTCCGCGCCTCTGCGGTTCAAATGGTTTTTCCTTCTTCATTCCCCAACCCGCCCAGCGCCAGCTCCGCCGCGCGCAGCACGGCACGGGCCTTGTTGCGGGTTTCCGTCCATTCGCTGTCCGCCACCGAGTCGGCGACGATACCCGCTCCCGCCTGGACGTAGAGCGTGCCATCCTTGACCACGGCGGTACGGATGGCGATCGCCAGGTCCATGTCGCCGTTGAAACCGAGATAGCCCACCGCACCGGCGTAGATGCCGCGCTTGGTCGGCTCCAGTTCGTCGATGATTTCCATCGCGCGCACCTTGGGCGCACCGGACACGGTGCCCGCCGGGAAGGTGGCGCGCAGCACGTCCATCGCGTTCAGACCGCTTTTCAGCTTGCCTTCGACGTTGGAAACGATGTGCATGACATGGGAGTAACGCTCGATGGCCATATTCTCGGTCACCTTGACCGAACCGGTCTGGGCGACGCGGCCCGCATCGTTGCGGCCCAGGTCCATCAGCATCAGGTGTTCGGCCAGCTCCTTGGGGTCGGCCAGGAGGTCGGCGGCCAGCGCCTCGTCTTCTTCACGGGTATTGCCGCGCGGGCGGGTACCGGCGATCGGGCGCACGGTAACGGTTTCATCTTCCAGCCGCACCAGAATTTCCGGCGACGAACCGACCACTTGAAAATCGCCCATGTCGTAATAGAACATGTACGGCGAAGGATTGAGCGAGCGCAATGCTCGGTAGAGCGAAAGCGGCGAGGCGGCGAAAGGTTGCGACATGCGCTGGGACAGCACCACCTGCATGATGTCGCCGTCGAAGATGTAGCGCTTGGCCTTTTCCACCGCCTGCTTGAACGCTTCTTCGCCGAATTCCGAGGCTGCCGGTGCCGGCGGATAGATGGCCGTGACGGGGATTGCTACTGACTGCTTCAATTGGTTGCGCATTTCGTCCAGCCGCACCTGGCCGCGGGCGTACGCGCCGGGCTGGGCGGGATCGGCATAGACCACCAGATAAATCTTGCCGGACAGGTTGTCCACTACCGCAACTTCTTCCGACAGCAACAGCAGGATATCCGGCGTGCCCAGCACGTCCGGCTTAACGGCGTCGGCCAGTTTTTTTTCGATGTAGCGGATGGTGTCGTAGCCGAAGTAGCCCGCCAGCCCGCCGGTAAAACGGGGCTGGCCGGGGTGCTCGGCCACTTTCATGCGCGCGGCGTAATCCTGAACGAACTGCAAAGGGTCATCGGTTTCAACCTGCTCCACCACTGCGCCCTCATTTTCGACGCTCACGCTGCGGCCATGCACCCTGATCCGGGTTTTGGCCGGCAGGCCGATGAAGGAATAACGACCGAAACGCTCGCCCCCCACCACCGATTCCAGCAGATAGGAATAGGGCCGGTTGGCCAGCTTGAGATAAACGCTTAAGGGCGTATCGAGGTCGGACAGGGTTTCCCTGACCAGCGGGATGCGGTTGTAGCCTTGGGCGGCGAGGGCGTTGAATTCGTGTTCAGTCATAAAATACTTTCACCGCGGAGGCGCGGAGGCGCAGAGAAAAACAAAAAAACTCCATTCAGGGTAAAAACCCATTTATAGCTCAAGGCCAGGGCCACCATCGCCGTAAATTGAATTTCGCCTTTCTCTGCGCCTCCGCGCCTCTGCGGTTCATATAAATTATGCTTTCCTGATCAGCTTCAGCACTTCCGGCAGGCTTTCGATCACCGCATCGCAGTCTTGCTCCCGCACGTCCTTGCCGCCGTTGTAACCGTAAGGCAGCAGCACCACCGGGCAACCGGCAGCGCGAGCAGCCTGGCTGTCGTTCAGGGAGTCGCCCACCAGCAGCAGGTCCCTGGGCTCGGCTTCGTAGTAGATGGCGGCATATCGCAGCGGCAGGGGGTCCGGTTTCTTGCGCGGCAGGCTGTCGCCGGACAGGATCAGGTCGAAATAATCCTTCATGCCCATCGCCGCCAGCAGCGGCAGGGTGAAACGCTGCGCCTTGTTGGTGATGCAGACCAGTGTGTAACCGGCATCACGCAGGGCCTTCAGACCTTCCATGACACCCGGATAAGGCTGGGTTTCGCGGTGCAATACTTCATCGTAATGCTTCTCGAACAGCGGCAGTGCCCTGGCAAACAGGGCGTCGTCCGGCTTGCCGTGCATTTCGCCGGTGAGCGCCCGTTTCACCAGGTTGGCGATGCCGTTGCCGATGTAGGACCGGATTTTATCCAGGCTGACCGGCGGCATCCCGAGGTCGCCAAGCATGCGCTGCGCCGCCTCGGCCAGATCTGGCGCGGTGTTCAGCAGTGTGCCATCGAGATCGATGACGACAGCTTTGACGGGGATAGGGAAATTTTTCATTTTCAATTTTCACCGCAGAGGCGCGGAGGCGCAGAGAACTTCTTTTTTCCCTGAAACCTCTGCTCCTCTGCGTCTCTGCGTCTCTGCGGTTCAAAACAAAATCAAGCTTTGGCCAACTCAGCGCGCATCGCGGCGATGATGGAATCATAACGGTGCGGGTCGCTGTCCTTGGCCGCGCCGAACACGGCAGAACCGGCAACGAAGGTGTCCACGCCTGCCCTGGCGACTTCCAGGATGTTGCCGGGGCCGACGCCGCCATCGATTTCCAGGCTCACGTTCAGGCCGCGTGCATCGATCATCTGGCGCACCTTGCGTGCCTTGTCCAGGACGTAGGGAATGAATTTCTGGCCGCCGAAACCGGGGTTCACCGACATCAGCAGCACCATGTCGAGTTTGTCCAGGGTGTATTCCAGCACGTCCAGCGGGGTAGCCGGGTTGAACACCAGGCCGGCCTTGCAGCCGCATTCCTTGATCAGGCCGATGGTGCGGTCGACGTGCTCGGAAGCTTCGGGATGGAAGGTGATGTAGGTGGCGCCGGCCTTGGCGAAATCCGGGATGATGCGGTCAACCGGCTTGACCATCAGGTGCACGTCGATGGGGGCGGTCACGCCATGCTTGCGCAGGGCCTCGCACACCAGCGGGCCGATGGTCAGGTTGGGCACGTAATGGTTGTCCATGACATCGAAGTGGACGATATCGGCGCCAGCGGCGAGAACATTGTCCACCTCCAGGCCCAGCGTGGCGAAGTTGGCGGACAGAATGCTCGGCGCAATTTTGTATTGGGGCATGGCACTTCCTTAATAAACCAAAAGTTTGGATTTTACCCTAAAGGACTCCGACTTTCTATCCGCTCTTGCCCTATGCGACCCGCAGGGGAGTGTGGGGGAAAATACCAGCTAATGTAAAGATCGTATGTCCCATGCTTGCATGGAAAGCCAAATTCGTGTGGAATAGCCGGATGGCTGACAGCAAAAAATATGAAATCTCGGTAAAAACCCACGTCGAGTACGTTCCCGACCAATCCGACGTCGATCTGGGAAAATTCGTCTTCGCCTATACGATCACCATCACCAATACCGGCAGCGTCACCGCCCAGTTGATCAGCCGCCACTGGGTCATCACCGACGCCACCGACCAGGTGCAGGAAGTGCGCGGCCTGGGCGTGATCGGCGAACAACCGCTGCTGAAGCCGGGCGAGAGCTTCGAATACACCAGCGGCTGCGTGATCGCCACCCCGGTCGGCGCCATGCACGGCAGTTACCAGATGACGGCGGAGGACGGCACCAAGTTCGACGCGCCCGTTGCCGAATTTACCCTGAACATGCCGCGCGTATTGCACTAGGGAGCCTTGTAACCCCCTCGCCCCTTGCGGGAGAGGGTTGGGGAGAGGGGGTTACACGCTGATTTCTCACCCTCTCCCCAGCCCTCCCCCATCAAGGGGGAGGGAGCGATGGACTTGTTCAGCGCTTCCTTAATGTGTCGTTTTTAAAGCTAAACATTTCCATGAAAAACCTGCTTGCCCTACTTTTTACTCTGGCGGTTTCCGCCTGCACCACGCTGGAAAAACCAACCGTTATTCCGCCACCCGTCACGCCGCCGCTAGCCATTCCCGCCATTCCACCCACCCCACCGGCAGCGGTGCCGCCCTTGCAGCCCGTCGGCTGGGAATTCCTATCCGGCTGGCAGAACGAAGACCTGGCAGCCGCCTGGGACGCTTTCAAACAAAGTTGCGTCGCTCTGCAAAAACAACCTGCATGGCAAGTACCCTGCGCCGCGACAACGGGGGTTGCCTCCTCGAACAACGCAGTTCTGCGGGAATTTTTCGAACAATACTTCACCCCTTATCAGGCCACGCAGCCCGATGGCAACGCAGAAGGGCTGATCACCGGCTATTACGAGCCGCTGCTTAACGGCAGCCGCACACCCTCGAAGCGCTACCGCCATCCTCTTTACGGCTTGCCAGACGACTTGCTGATCGTGGATTTAAGCAGCGTCTATCCCGAGCTGAAAAACCTGCGCCTGCGCGGTCGGCTCGACGGTCGCAAGGTGGTGCCCTATTACAACCGCGCCGAAATCGACAACGGCGTGGCGCCGCTCAAAGGAAAAGAACTGTATTGGGTGGATGACCCAGTCGAACTGTTCTTCCTGCAAATCCAGGGTTCCGGAAAAATCGCGCTGCCCAATGGCGAAACCATGAGCATCGGCTATGCCGACCAGAACGGCCATCCCTACAAATCCATCGGCAAGGCATTGGTGGAGCGCGGCGACCTGCCGCTGGAAAAGGCCTCGATGCAGGGCATCAAGGACTGGGGCAAGCAGAATCCGGAAAAGCTTCCCGACCTGCTCAACCTCAACGCCAGCTATGTGTTCTTCCGCGATTTGCCGAACAATCTCCCCGGCCCGCTCGGCGCCTTGGGCGTACCGCTCACCGCCGGGCGCAGCATTGCCGTCGACCCGCGCCACATTCCCCTGGGCGCGCCGGTGTTCCTCGCCACCACCTGGCCGAACAGCGCGAAACCGCTCAACCGGCTGATGCTGGCGCAGGATACCGGCGGCGCGATCCGGGGCGTAGTGCGTGCGGACTTTTTCTGGGGCTTCGGAAAGGACGCCGGCAAACAAGCCGGCAGCATGAAGCAGAGCGGGAAAATGTGGGTGCTGCTGCCCAAGGGCTTTACTCTGCCGCAGAACGGCAACGGTCAGGGGAGCAACGGCAGCGGCGGTTGAATCACCGTTGGTTTTTTCCTGTCGCTCAATTCGTAGGACACTTTGATCAGCACCCGGCTCTTTACCGCCCGGCCATTTTTTTGCGCCGGCTCGAAACGTGCGTTGCGGAAAGCGGACAGCGCGGATTCTTCGAAAATCCCTTCGGGGTTCGCCTCTACCACGGCAACCTCTTTCACCACGCCGGTCGCGTCGATCAGCAGCAGCAAAACCACATTACCCTCCACCCCCTGCTCCGCAACCTTGTCGGGATAGCCCGGCTTGATCGGGTGTAGCGCTGTGGGATGCACATCCACCTGCTTGGCCGGATACCAAGTGGGATCTTCGAGCAGAGGGACTTCCAGCGCGGGCAACAAAGGACTGGCCTGCGCTACAGATGGCGAAGCAGGCATGGCAGGTGGCGGGACTTCCTTCTGGTCGCGCACCTGCTCTACAGTCTCGCTCTCATTCGTCACCTGGACAGCAGAGGGCTCGCCGGTCGAAAGCGCCACGCTGCTGACTTCTCCCGCCTGCCGTGCTACCCGTACTTCCATGGCTGATGGTGTTTTTCCTGGCTGCTGCGCCGCCTTGATCTGAACGCCAAGGATGAATACGAGGTGCAACGCCAAAGAAGCAACCAGCGCCAGGGCGAAGCGATCCATTGCATCGAGGTCGGCAAGTTTGGCGGGAGTAGGGTTAAATTCAGTCATACCGTCGCAAGTATAAACGGCAGCGACCGGAATAAAAAAGGGAGTCCAGTGGACTCCCTTTAAATATGGGCTAGAACGCCCGTTAATCAAGGACAATATTCACGATTAACTGAGCACTACTTTCCCTTTTTACAACATCAGAACTTAACGGTCACGCCGGCATAAATCGAACGCCCCATACCGGGGATAGAGATGCCATAAGGGGCGCCCCCGGTCGGCGGCATGGTCAAACCCTGCCCGACATAGGCCCCGCCCAGCGGCAGGTTGTAGAATTTATCGAATACGTTATCGATACCCAGATCGACCCTGGCCCGCTTCCACTCGTAGCTGCTGCGCAGATTGAACAAGCCATAGCCTGCGGTTTTAAGCTCATTGCGTTCTTGCGACACGTCATTCTTGGCATCCACCACCTGGACTTCAGCGGTGTTGGTCCAATTGCCTGTGCGCTGCACGACGGCCAGTTTGGCGTTCAACGGCATCATGTTGTAAAGATCGTCAGCGGTGCCGCTCTCGGTCTTGCCTCTGACATAATTCATCGCGCCGGTCATGGTGAAACTGCCGTAACCGGTATTTTTCGCCAGCGGAAGATAACCGGAAACGTCCAGACCATAAAGCTGGGCATCCTGGTTGACGTATTTCAGGAACACAAAGCTGTTCGTGGTCGTCAGGTTTGCCGCCACTGCGCACTGCGAACCGGCCATCAGACTGTCCGCGGTCGTGCAGCGCCGCGCATTGATGTAATCCTGTACGTAGGTATAGTAGGGGGTAACCTTCAGCCCCCAGCTTTGTTGATCGGCATCATGCCAATCGGCGGTGGCACTGATGGTGTGGGCGACTTCCGGCTTCAGGTCCAGATTGCCGACATAGCCGTTGCCATCCCCCACCATGTTGATCATGTTCATGGCCATGCCGCCGGTCGACCAGGTATAACGCTCATAGAGGTTGGGCGAGCGAGTTTTGCGGGCATAGCCGAACTCATAAGTTTTGCTGCTATCCGCCATATAACGAGCCAGCGCGGTCATGTCCCAGTTACTGTCAGTGCGGCTGCGGTCTTTGATGTTGAAAGCGGTGGCCTCGACGCCGTATTTCGTGGGGTCGTACCCCTGCACTGGACCCGTGTCCATCTTCACCGTTTCATGACGAATGCCCAGCTGGCTGAGCCATTGCGGGCTCCAACGCGCCTCCCATTCAGCAAAGGCGGCGTAACGGTCGCGCTCGCCATTGTTGATATTCCAGAAGGTATCCGGCGACATGCCGCCATTGCCGGACGGCTCCCACCAGTCTTTCAGCCGATAACGCTGGTATTCACCGCCGACGCGCAGCATGTCGCGCTGGGACAGCGCAATGTCCGCCTTGACCACCGCGCCGGTATTTTTTCCTTCGGTATCCATCGGCATCCCAGGAGCATGTATAGTTTGGGAGGGAGAATTCAGATACCAGAACACCTTGTCTTCGAGGAAGTTCATCTTGTGCCGGGTATTTTCGTGATAGGCACGCGCCTCCAGCTTACCCCACTGATACTTGCCCTTGTAGCGCAGATTGGCCTGGTCGCTGTCGTTGCCTGTCATGTCCATGCGCTGGTTGGGGAAACCCTGATAGGGGATATCCTGCTTGGCCAGCTTCAGCTCGATCTGATGGTTGTCGTTGCGTAGCGCGAGTCCAATGGAATGATTCGTCGATTTGTACATGGACGTCCCGACCTCGTTGCCGGGCAGCCATTTGGTCGAATTCACCTCGGATTGACCGGCATCGGTGAAAGCCAGACCGGCCGGCTTGAAATCTCCGCCGGCCTTGTAGTTGTCGGATTCCGTGGTGGAACCGCTGTAGGTCAGGCTCAGTTTGTCGCTGGCAACTGTGGCGGAAATATTGCCGCCGCTCGCATTGCCATTGCTGCGGTAGAAGGCACCGGCTTCCCCCTTGACCAGGGCACCCTGTCCGGCAGCGGCAAACTGCGGGTCGGGCGAGTTCACCTGAATGGCGCCGCCGATGCTGTCGCCGCCGACGCTGACCGGCGCGAGGCCGTTAAACACCTGAATGCTGCCCACATTGGACGGGTCGATGTAGGAAAGCGGCGGGTTCATGTGGTTGCCGCAGGCCGAAATCAGGTCCATGCCATCGACCTTGATGCGCAGGCGGTCGTCCGCCAGACCTTGAATCACCGGCAGGCTGGAAACGCCACCGGCGCCGTAGAGGCTGACGCCGGGCACATCCCTGAGGAGGCTGGCGGTATCGCTGGTCGCCGCCCGCATGGGATACAGGCTGGCCTCGTCGAGAACGGTGGAGAAGGTCGATCCGATTTTCGGGGCACTGACGACGACCTCGTCCATGCGCGTCGTTTTGGCCTCATCGGCTGCCACGGCAGCTCCACAAGGCATGATCGCCGCGATAGATGCGGCCAGAATGCGCTGCTTGCAAATCATTATTGGTTTTCTCCATTGACGTTGTATAAATAGCAACGCATGGAAACGCAATCTCCGTGCCAACAAAAACCGATGGCAATTCAATTGGTTGAGAAATGTCACCCCGTGCGATTTGGCACAAGGCGTGGGAAATCGCACGGATTTACTTGGAAGAGGCTTCGGGAAGCTTGCTGACCGGCGAGGTAACGAAAGCCAGCTTGGTGATGCCGACGCGTTGCAGCATCGCCAGCACCTGGGCGACGCGGCCATAGCGCACGCTTTCGTCGGCGTGAATCTGGACGTTGGGGTCGGCATCCTGGGAGGCTATCTTTTTCAGCTCGGCTTCCAGCGCCTCGAAGTGGATCAGGCGCTGGTCGATGAACACGCCGCCCTGGGCGTCGATCGCCATCTGAATGGTGCGGGTCTGCTTCATCGGCGACACCGCCGCAGTCTTGGGCAGGTTGACCTTGACCGCCTGCATCAGCAGAGGCGCGGTGACGATGAACACGATCAAGAGCACCAGCATCACGTCCACCAGGGGCGTGACGTTGATCTCGCTCATCGCGGTCTGTTCGGAACGGGTGTGCAGGGCCATTTCAAAGAATCCTAAAAACGTGATGGGTGATGGGTGATGGGTGATGAAAAAATCCCCTCCCATTACTCATTACTTATTACTCATCACCAACCTTAAACCCCGACTTCATCGCCAGATGCAGGAAATCGGTGGCGAAATCCTCCATCTCCGCCACGTACAACCTGGTGCGGCGCAAGCCGTAATTGTAGGCGAGCACAGCGGGGATGGCGGTGGCAATGCCGAGGGCGGTGGCGATCAGCGCCTCGCCGATCGGCCCGGCCACCACGTCCAGCCCGGCGGAACCGCTCTTGCTGATGTCCTGCAGCGCATGCATGATCCCCCACACCGTGCCGAACAGGCCGACGAATGGGGCTGTGGAGCCGATGCTGGCCAGCACCATCAAACCGCTGTCGAGGCGGTTCTGCTCCTTCTGCACCTGGCTGCGCAGGCAGCGCTCCAGGATGTCCTGCTGGTCGCCGCTGTGCTGCAGGTTCTGCTCGCCGCCCTTGTGCATGTCGCGCAGCGCGGTGAAGCCGCAATGGGCCAGGCGCGCCAGCGGCCCGGCGGAATTGGTCGACGCTTGCTCTGCCTCGCGCAGCCCTCTCGCGTTCCAGAATGCCTCGCTGAACTGTCGGTTCTCCTTCGACAGCTTCCATTGCATCCAGCCCTTGGCGACGATCAGCGTCCAGGTCGCTACCGAGAAGATGGCCAGAACCCACAGCGTGATGACTACGATATCCGATGAAGAAAAATGCGGCATGAACAACCCCTGCTTTTAGTTATTTTCAAGTTTAAAGGTAATCGGCACTTCAACCCAGGCAACAACCGCCTGTCTGCCCCGCTTGGCGGGCACGAAGCGCCACTTCTTTACGGCTTCCAGCGCCGCCTGATCGAGCATTTCATGGCCGCTGGTTTTTTTCAGCTCGGCGCGTTGACACTCGCCGCCCGCCGCAATTTCGGCGCGCACCAGCACCGTGCCCTCGATGCCGCGCCGCCGCGCCGCCAGCGGGTAGGCCGGCGGCGGGTTGCTGAGGTAGGCCGCATTATAGCGCGGCGGCTCGACCACAGCCTCCGCAGCGGGTTGAGCCGGGGCCGGCGCGGGCGGGGATGGCGGCGCGACCGCCACCGGGGCCTGCTGCACCGCATGTTCCGCAATCGGCTGCTCGACCGGTTTGGGAACCGGCGACGAAACCCGCTTTTCCCGCACAGGCCTGGGCTGTTTTTCTACCTTCGGCGGTTCGGGTTGCAGCGGAACCACGCGCGGCTCCGGCGGCGCAGGTGGGGCCAACAGCGAAACCTGCACCACCGGCAAGGGCTTGGGCGGCACAATCTCATTCTTGAAATGGGTGTAGCCCCACCAAATGATTGCGTGCATGACCACAACCAGCCCCAGCGGGGGCAGCCATGTTGCATCGTCTTTTTGCGACATCGGAAACGTATTCAACAAAATAATCTTATCAATTTAATCTATCACCCGGCCTACTGTTCGCGCAAGCGATTCTATCAGGTCGTGGCGGGCAATCTTGAGTACCCGGCAGAAACCGAAAAATACGCCAACCGTCATGGCTGCGCCGAGGAGCCAAAGGAGCGGGAAAGCCCACTTACCACTTGCCCTCCAGAGACAACAGCACGCTGCGCGCACCCTTATCGACGGTAGCGAGCGACCAGGAACTGCCGGGCGCGTAGGCATCGAGCTGGCGGCGGGTGTCGGCGCGCAACAGGTTCTGCAGCGACAAACGCAGGTTCAGCGCGCTGTTCAGCTTCTGTAGCGCATAGGCATCGAACACGGTGCGCCGTCTTGTTTCATAAGCCTGTTCGCCCGGCACCTGAGTGAGGACGCGGCCGTTGTGCTGCATCGACACACCGAAGCTCTTGTCGGCCAAGGTCTGGTCATAGCCGGCGCTCAGGATGTAGCGCGGGGATTCGCGCGCAGCGCGGCTGATGCCGAGGCGTTCGTCCTGCACCTCGCTGCGCGGCACAGTGAGATGGGCGCGGAATGTCGCCCCGCGCCAGCCGAGGCTGTCGGTGCGCAGCTTGCCGTCCAGTTCCACGCCCCAGTGGCGGGCCGAGCCCTCATTGTAGGGGCGATCCACCCAACGTGCGCCTTCCAGTTGCACCCGCCGCTCGGTAAAGTCTTCGGTATGCCGCAGATAAGCATTAGCGCCGATGACGCCGGCTTCTCCCGGCAGATAGCGTTCGAGCGCGGCCTCGAAATTCACGCTGCGCTCCGGTAGCAGATCCGGATTGCCGCGCCGGTCGGGCTCAAGCGGCGTGTTGGCATTGACGCTGAACACCGGCTGGTTGGTGAGCTCGTCCAGACGCGGCGCCTTGATGCCGGCGCCCAGGGAAGAGCGCAGCACCCAGTGCTGGGCTGGTTCCAGGCGCAGGGCCAGCGAGGGCAGCAGGCGCTGGTGACTCTGGCCGCTACCATCGACGGCATAACGGATGAATTCGCCGCGCAAGCCAGGCGTGACGGTCACGGCAGGATTTGGACTCCACTCGTCCTGAAGCCAGACGCTCCACTGCCTGTCCCAGGCCGTGTGGTTTTCGTTGGCCAAGCTATGAGACAGACTCTCGTCGCGCCGGTGTCCGTTTTTCTCGATGCTGGCCGCGAGCACATGCAGCCCGGAACTCCAGTCGAGGCGGAAGGCGCCGCTTAGATCGCGTTCCTTGCGGCGCATCTGCTCGCTGGACAGGGTGGCGACGCCGCCGGTGGTCGTGTCGCGCAGGGTATCGGCGTTTCGCTCGCCGTCGGAAAACGCCAGCCGCCC
>CAYGNO010000007.1:0-30488 GCA_964351305.1 uncultured Sulfuricella sp. | reverse complement strand
ATGCCTACATGCAGCCGCTGTACCTGGTGCTGGGCATTTTCGTGCCGCTGATCGTGGTCAACTGCAATGTGCTCGGTCGCGCCGAAGCCTTCGCCTCCAAAAACCCGGTGATGCCCTCGGTAGTGGACGGTTTCATGGTCGGCTTCGGCCTCACCCTCACCCTCGGCGTACTGGGAGCGATGCGCGAAATATTAGGCAAGGGCACGCTGTTTTCCGGCATCGACCTGGCGCTTGGCGAATCGGCCAAAGGGCTGGTCATCACCGTGTTCCCCGACTACCATGGATTTCTGCTCGCCATCCTGCCGCCCGGCGCCTTCCTCGGCCTTGGCTTGCTGATTGCCGGCAAGAACTGGATCGACCAGCGCGCCAGCAAGAAAACGAAGCCTCAACCCGCCTCCGAATTCCAGCCTACTGCCGCAACAGCGTAAGCGTGAACCGATCAAAAAGATTAACCACGAATTGCACGAATGTTCACGAATAATCAGCGAGCCCATAGCCAGCCTGATTCCGGCTGTTTGACGAAATGATGTTTGCCTTTAAACATTCGGTTTCATTCGTGGAAATTCGTGTAATTCGTGGTTTAAGCCGTGTTAAGCTTTTTGCATGAATGCCGCCAAACGCCGCGAGATCTTCACCCGCTTCCGCGCCGCCAATCCCAAGCCCACCACTGAACTGGTCTACCGCACCCCCTTCGAACTGCTGGTGGCTGTGGTTCTATCGGCTCAGGCCACGGACAAGAGCGTCAACCTCGCTACTGCCAAACTGTTTCCTGTGGCCAATACGCCGCAAAAGATGCTCGCCCTCGGCCAGGAAGGTCTGGAGTCCTGCGTCAAATCCATCGGCCTGTATAAAAGCAAGGCCAAACACCTGATAGCAACCTGCCGCCTGCTGCTGGAACAGCACGACAGCGAAGTGCCGCAGAACCGAGAGCAACTGGAGAAGCTGCCCGGCGTCGGGCGCAAGACCGCGAATGTGATTTTGAACACCGCCTTCGGCCAGCCTACCATCGCGGTAGACACCCACATCTTCCGCGTTGCCAACCGCATCGGCATCGCGCCCGGCAAGACCGTGCTGGAAGTGGAAAAGAACCTGCTCAAGTTCGTCGCCCCGGAGTTCCGCCACGATGCGCACCACTGGCTGATCCTGCACGGACGTTACATCTGCAAGGCGCGCAAGCCAGACTGCCCGCGCTGCCCGATCAGCGACCTGTGCGAATACAAAGAGAAAACAACATGAATTCAATGGACAAACTCGATCCTGCTGGACACAAGAAGCCGGATCAATTGCAAAGCGTTAATTAACACGCTACAATTAAAACGTGATAAAAACATTCCGGCACAAAGGGCTTGCGGCTTTCTTTCGCACTGGCAGCAAGGCGGGGATACAGCCGAACCACGCTGCCAAGTTGAGGGTGCAGCTTACCCAGCTTGAGAAAGCCCGCAATCCAGGTGACATGAATGCGCCGGGCTGGCGGTTGCACCCGTTGAGCGATGATCATTGGTCAATATGGGTAAATGGCAATTGGCGCCTGACTTTCGCCTTCGAAGGCGAGGGCGCGATTCTGGTTGATTATCTGGACTATCATTGAGGTGAAAACATGAGCAGAATGCACAATCCGGCACACCCAGGTGAAGTGTTGCGCGAGTGGATACCGGAGAGCATGACGGTAAGCCAGGCCGCCGAGCAGCTTGGCGTGTCCCGCGTCACTCTATCCAAAATCCTTAACGGGAAAGCCGGCATTACGGCAGACATGGCCCTGCGCCTGGCCGCATGGCTCAACACCAGCGCGGAAGTCTGGGCCGACATGCAGACCCAATGGGAACTCTGGCAAGCGGAGCAAAATCCGCGACCTGTTATCCGCCCCCTCAAGTTGGCCGCATAGCGTAAAAAAGTGAGCGCCTCACCGAAGCGAAGTCGGTGATTTTCCCCCTCACTCCTCACCCCTTACGCCTCACTGAATTTTAATTGAAATGACCATCGCCACCGGACTTGCCACCGCCCCCGCCGCCGAACCGCAGCTCGCCGGCCTGGCCGTTGCGACCGCCATGGAGAAGGCGGGACTGACTATCGCCAGCAGCGTACTGCTGTTCCTTACCCCGGAGTTCGCCCGCGATCCCAGTCCCGCCCTGCTGGCCGCGTCCCGGGCCAGCAACTGCACCCGCATTATCGGCTGCTCGGCAGCGGGCATTTTCACCGAGCAGGACTGGGTGCTGGACGCGCCGGCCGCTGCCGCCATGGTATTTGGCGGCGACGTCAGCCTGGCCCCAGCGCCACGCCCGCAGACGAATGACCTGATCCTGTCGCTGGCCGCCCCCAATGCCCTCAACTCGGCCTGGATCGGCGAGCCTGGACGGCGCTTCGGCGGCGTATCGGGAGATGCGACCGGTCGGGGTCCGTTCAAGGTGTGGTGCGGTGGCAGAACAGTGGAAAACGGGCGCTGCGAAACCCGGATCGCCGACGCAAGCGGTGTCATCGGCGTTTCCCGGGGCGTCCGCGCTTTGAGCGAGCCGCTGGCCATCACCCAGGCCAGCGGCTACGACGTGATCTCGCTCGGGCAGCAGCCCGCCATGAACGTGCTGACGCGCGAACTGCCTCTCGACCTGCGCAGCGAGGGCAGCCTTCCCCTGCACTTGCTGATGGCCGGAATTATCCACGGCGATCCGGCCACGGCCATCGCCGAGGGCCGCTTCCGCCTCGCGCCGATCATTTCCGCCAACGCCGAGGACCGCTCGGTCACTCTGTCGGCGCGGCTTGCTCCCGGCGAGCGGATGTTCTGGGCGGTACGCCAGCCGCTGGCCGCCGAACGCGACATGCGCCTGACCATAGACCGCTTGCAGCAGGAACTCGATGTCCCGCCCGCGTTCGGCCTGCTGTTCCCCTGCATGGGACGCGGCCCGTATTTCTACGGCGGGGTGGACCGCGACCTCGACCTGGTCAAGCAGCGCTTCCCGGCCATGCCGCTGATCGGCTTTTACGGCAACGGCGAAATCGGGCCGCTGGACGGCGCCAACCAGTTGCTGCAGTATGCCGCCGTTCTCGGCCTGTTTACCCGGATGAACGCCCATGTTTAGCCCCAGCCGCGACCAGGCACGCCGCTTCTTCTTCGATGCCTGGCAAAAATTCCGGGGCAGCCAGCCGCTGTCCGCTCTGGAAACCATCGCCCTGGAACTGATGCAGCAGCATCCGGAATACCACGCCATTTTCGACAGCCCGGACCGCTACGTCGAGCGCGATTATCTGCCCGAGTCGGGCGAAACCAACCCCTTCCTGCACTTGAGCCTGCATCTGGCGATCCGCGAACAGGTGCCGATCGACCAGCCGCGCGGCATCGCCGCCTGCTACCGGCGCCTGCTGGAGAAAACGGGGAGCCCGCACGATGCCGAGCATTTGATCATGGACTGCCTGGCGGAAATGATCTGGCAGGCGCAACGTCAGCGCACCCAGCCCGACCCCGCCATCTACTTGGCATGCCTGGAAAAAGTGCTAGAATGATCGCTCGATCACCCATAATAATCTCGATAAAACCGGAGAACACCATGAAAAAACCGCTATTCATCGCCTCAACCCTGCTGTTCGCCATGTGCGCATTTCCCGCCCTGGCCGACGACATGGCCCAGTACCAGGAAGAAAGCCGCAAGATCATCAAGGAATTCGCCGCGCAACTGGGCGGCGAACTGCAGAAGGAAATGAAAGAAAACGGCCCGGTCGCCGCCATCAAGGTATGCCGCAACGTGGCGCCCGCCATCGCCTCCGAAGTCTCACGCAAGAATGGCTGGAACGTCAGCCGCAAATCCCTGAAGACGCGCAACGCCGGGCAGGGCATGCCGGATGCCTGGGAACAGAAAGTGCTGGCCGATTTCGAAAAACGCATGGAGAAGGAAAATCCGGCCAACATGGAATTTGCCGAGGTCGTCACCGAGCCGCAGGGCAAATACTTCCGCTACATGAAAGCCATCCCGGTTCAGGATATCTGCCTGAAATGCCACGGCAGCGACGACACGACCGCCCCCAACGTGAAGGATGCGCTGAAGGCCGAATACCCCCACGACAAGGCCACCGGCTACACCCTGGGCCAGATCCGCGGCGGCTTCAGCATCAAGCGCCCGCTGTAAACCTGCTTGCTCAACGCCCCGCTTCGGCGGGGCGTTTCTATTTCACCCGACCACCCGGCAGAAAGCCCACATGCACACAGAAAGTTTTATCGCCGGCAAGGATGCCTCGCTGGAATCCTCCATCAGTTCCATGCAGGCCAAGCTGGCCACCCTGGGTTTCCACATTGAAGAGCGCTCATGGCTGAACCCGGTGGACAGCGTCTGGTCGGTGCATATCCGCGATCGCGACTGCCCGCTGCTGTTCACCAACGGCAAGGGCGCATCGAAGCTGGCGGCCCTGGCGAGCGCGCTGGGCGAGTTTTTCGAGCGCCTCTCCTGCAACTACTTCTGGTCGCATTATTATCTGGGCGAAGCGATTTCCAGACGCGCGTTCACCCATTATCCGCAGGAACAATGGTTCAAGCCGGATAACGATGGCGGCTGGCCGGACGACCTGCTCACGCCGGAGCTGCGCGAATTCTACAACCCGGAGGGCAACATCGCCGCCGACACGCTGGTCGATCACAATTCCGGCAATAACGAGCGCGGCATTTGCGCCCTGCCCTACATCCGCAGCCGCGACGGCATCCGCGTCTGGTTCCCGGTCAACATCATCGGCAACCTCTACGTCAGCAACGGCATGTCGGCGGGCAACACCCCCGCCGAGGCTCGCACCCAGGCGCTGTCGGAAATTTTCGAGCGCCACGTCAAATTCCGCATCATCGGCGAAGGACTGTGCCTGCCGGAAGTGCCGGACGAGGTGATCGCCCGCTATCCGCGCATCGAAGCAGGCATCCGCGCCTTGCGCGCGGCGGGCTTCGGTATCCTGGTCAAGGATGCCTCGCTGGGCGGGCAGTACCCGGTCATGAACGTGACCCTGCTCAACCCGCGCGACCAGGGCTGCTTCTCCAGCTTCGGCGCGCATCCGCGCTTCGAGATCGCCCTCGAGCGCTCCCTCACCGAACTGCTGCAAGGCCGCGCGCTGGACGCTCTGGGCGGCTTTCCCGAACCGGGCTTCGACCTCGATGAAATCGCCAGCGCGCCGAATATCGAAATCCACTTCGTCGACTCCAGCGGCATCATCGGCTGGAACTTCCTCGGCGACACCCCGGATTTCGAATTCAGCGACTGGAATTTCAGCGCCACCACCGAGGAAGACTACGCCTGGCTGGTCGAGCGCATTCACGCCGAAGGCCGCGACATTTACACCGCCGACTTCGCCCATCTCGGCGTCTACGCCTGCCGCATCATCGTGCCCGGCATGTCGGAAATCTACCCGGTCGACGACCTGGAATGGGAAAACAACAGCGTCGGCAACGCCATCCGCCCCGCCATCCTGCGCCTGACGGAGTTGAGCGACGACGAATGCGCCGATCTGCTCAACACCCTGAACGAGCTCGGCCTGGACGACCAGCGCCCGGTCGCGGCGCTGATCGGCCTGGCCGCCGATGCAGGCTCGTTCTGGAAAGACTTGCGCGTGGGCGAGCTGAAAACCCTGCTCGCGCTGGCGATCGGCGATGAAGAAGCGATCCGCGAGGGCTGCGACTGGGTGCGCCATTTCGAGCAACTGGACGGACAGCGCCGCAAAGTCTACCGCTGCATCGAGAACCTGCTCAACCTGGGCGACGCCGCCCCGTATAGCGACGCTCTGAAGTCCCTCTACGGCGCGGATACGCTGCAACAGGCGCAAGCTCTGCTCAATGGGGAACAGCGCTTTTTCGGCCTGCACGCGCCGGGAATGGCGCTGGAAGGGTGCGATATGCACCAGCGCTTGCTTGAAGCTTATGGGAAACTGCACACGATATAAGCGGCATTTAACAACCACCGGCTCAGACTGAATGTCGAAAATATTTTCATGAAGCAAGAGAATTACGCAAAAACGCTGGAGTGGCTGAAAACGAATCCCTCTTTGGATGAGCTTTGCTCCAGATATCCAGAAGAATGGGCAGCGGTGCAACAGGATATTTCCGCCATTGTCGAACGCGGTATCGCGGCAGAATTGAAGGCATATCTGGAGCGCATATCCGCACATGCCGCGTTGGCCAAACCCGCTTCCGGGAACCGGCAAAAAAACAGGGAAGCCGCCCTGTCGCCAATTATCCGCAACCGCATGGCGCACGAGTCCGTCAAGAAGCTTTGCCTGGCCACGCTGGCCGCGGATACAGGAGTAACGAAAGGCAAACTGCGCTTCAATCTGCTTAATGGTTATATCGCCCAGAAACTGCTGTTTTCCAGGGGGTTGGAGCGCAAGCCGGTGTCCCTGTTCTGGTTTCGCCTGTTCTGGCCGCTGGTCTGGCAGAAAAAGCGGTTGATGCCATTGGTGCAACCCAGGGGGATTTATTGTTTCTATTCGCGCGCGCTGATCGAGGCCCTGGCCGGGATGATTGTTTCCAGAAGCTGCCTGGAAATCGGCGCGGGAGACGGAACCCTGACGCGGTTCCTGAAAAACCAGGGCGTCGAGCTAACCGCAACGGATAATCATGGCTGGAAAAATGCCGTGGAGTACCCCGAATGGGTCATCAAGCTCGATGCCCGTGAGGCTCTGACTACCTATGCTCCGGAGGTGGTCATCTGTTCGTGGCCGCCGTCGCAGAACGAGTTTGAACGCACCGTGTTCAATACCCCCAGCGTGCAGCTTTATATCGTCATCGGCAGCCGTCACCAGTTTGCATTCGGCAATTGGAAAGACTACAAGCAGCAATCCGCTTTTGACCTTGAAGAGGATAAAAAACTGGGCGCGCTGGTGTTGCCTCCAGAATTGGGCGCTGCCGTTTATGTGTTCCGGCGCAAGCCGCTTGCCAACGCCAGCAATGGCCGATACAGCATCGCGTCGTAGGCGAACTCGCTCCCTCAACCGGGGGCGGTCACCACCACTACTTGCCCACCGTGTCGCCACCCGCCGCTTTCCAGCCTTCGATGCCGCCCTCGATGAAGCGGGCCTGGACGCCTTTAGCCTGCAATGCATCCACCACGGCATTGCTGACCGAGCCGCCGCGCACGCAGTAGAGCACCACTTCCCGGTTCTTGGGTATCTTGTCGGCCCATTCTTCCAGTAGGTCCGGGTCGCACCAGGTAGCGCCGAGGATTTTTTCCCGGGAGGCATCGAGATCGCTTTTTCGGCGCACGTCGAGTAATGCCACGATCGATGAATTCCTCAATTTTTTGAGCTCGTTGGGGGAAATCGTGCGCTCCATGCTCGGACTCCTTTCAGGAAACGGCAAAAGTGTGAATCAATCCCAGCACCGCGCAGGCGCCGATCACGCGCATGATGTCCTGCTTGTACTTCCACAGGGCGAGGAAGGCGGCGATGGAAATCAGGGCGTAGAACCACTCGAAACTGCCGCTGAAAGGCGCGGCCTCGGTGGCCTTGGGCCATAAAACGTGCCAGCCGAAGAAAATGGCGAGGTTCAGAATCACGCCCACCACGGCAGCGGTAATGCCGGTCAGGGGTGCGGTAAATTTCAGATCGCCGTGGGTGGATTCGACCAGCGGCGCCCCCGCCAGAATGAACAGGAAGGAAGGCAGAAAGGTGAAGAAAGTCGCAACGCTGGCACCGGCGAATCCGGCCAGGAACAGCGCTTCCGGGCCGAAAATCTGTTTCGTCCACGCACCCACGAAACCGACGAAGGATACAACCATAATCAGCGGCCCAGGCGTGGTCTCGCCCAGCGCCAGGCCGTCGATCATCTGAGTACCAGTAAGCCAGTGGTACTGCTCCACCCCGCCCTGATAGACGTAAGGCAGCACCGCGTAAGCGCCGCCGAAGGTGACCAGCGCCGCCTTGGTGAAGAACTCGCCCATGTCGAGCAGAGTGGGTTCGGTCAACGACATCATCGCCGCACCCCACAAGGCCAGCCCGACCAGCAGCAGTATGGCCAACCGGGCAGCGTTGAATTTGACGTGAGCCGGGGGCGGCGTGTCGTCGTCGATCAGCGCCGGGCCGAACTGTTTGCTGCTGGCTCCGTGCCCGCCACCCACCTTGAATTTTTCCGGCAGAAATTTGCCGCCGATAAAGCCCAGCACGCCCGCGGTCAACACAATGTAGGGGAAATCGATTTTCATGGCAAAAATGGCCACGAAGGAAGCTGCCGCCATCGCCCACAACAGCTTGTTTTTCAGCGCCCGCGAGCCGATGCGCCAAGCGGCAAACACCACGATGGCCACCACCGCCGGCTTGATGCCGTTGAACACGCCCTGGACGAACTTCACATCGCCGAAAGCCAGGTAAACATAAGTCAGCCCCGCCAGAATGAATAGCGACGGCAGCACGAACAGCACCCCCGCAACGATGCCGCCCCAAGTGCGATGCAGCAGCCAGCCGATATAGATGGCGAGCTGCTGCGCTTCCGGCCCGGGCAGCACCATGCAGTAGTTGAGCGCATGGAGGAAACGCCGCTCCGAAATCCAGCGCCGTTTTTCCACCAGTTCCTGGTGCATGATGGAGATTTGCCCAGCAGGGCCGCCGAAACTGATGAATCCCAGCTTGAGCCAGTAAACAAAGGCCTCCCAGAAAGAGGGGTGGACAGGGTGTGCCAGATCGTTGGTCTCGCTCATATTGATTCTCCTGTTTTAAAATTTAGGTATATCCCGTCGAAAACACCGCCTGCGACCGCGAGCAGCGCATCATCATCTGGCTGGCTGACGCGCAGCCCGCCCAGCACCATTTCCACGCCCGCCGCTTCCGCCACCGGCAGGCCGCCCACATCGAGGCAGTGAACCAGCGCACCCAGCTTTGCCAGAGACGTATCAGATTCCAGCCCGAAACTCGCCAGCAAAACTTCGAACGTCACGCGCCGGCCGACATGAGTGAATTCGGCGCCGTCGAAATCGAAACCGAGCGCCTCCGGCGGGCATTGTTCCGGCTTTTCCAGCCAGAGGAAGCGGGCTTTACGGTCGATGAAGCGGCGGATCAGCCAGGCGCTGGCCATGCGGTCCACCCACAGGTGGCGCCGGGTTGCCCACTGGCGGCCCTGGTAGTCCGCCGCATCGCGCAGAGAAACACTGCCCGTTGCGGCACGGGGTTCGCCGGCGGACAGGCTGGCCAGAAACTGGGTTTCCGCTTCCGCCAGCAGGGCATCGGCCTCTACCTTGCCCCGGCTGGGAAAATAATCCAGCGCCACCAGCGCCTCGAAATCGCGCCACAGCGCCTTGAGCTGGCGCCGCCCGGCGGCGGCATCAAGGCCGCCGGCGGCGGCCTTGAACTCGGCCACCCGCCCGATCAGCTTGAGATAGTCTTCGCTGCGGTCAAACAGGGCCTGAAAGTCGGTCTTTTCCTCGGTGGAAGGGTTGGCGACATTCAGCAGGTAGGCACTGCCGCCGCCCTGCTTGATGTCTTCGGCGTACATGCGCAGCGCCTGGCGCAAGCCGCGCCCGGCCGGCAGCAGGTAGACGCCGTCGCGCAGCATTGCGCAGCCCAACCCCTTCACGGCACGCCACACCCGCATGCGCAGGGTGGCGTTGGCGGCGGGCAGGCTGACCACCAGGGCCAGCCATTTGTCGGTACTGAATGCGGTTTTCAAAATGCCTGACCAAATTCAATTGATGGAATAATTGTGACAGAGTTTTGTAGCAATGTGAACAAATAATATTGAATAGCATTTAACAATGGCCATACAACTCGCGTAAAATCAAGGCTTGAAACAATGATAAAAAATCAACCGTTTAATATTATCCAAATAGATAAGCTCTAAAATTAGGAAAAACTTTGGAAAACTGCCCCTCCTGCAAGCTCTGGCTCTATCGCATCTTCCCCTTCCTGCGCTGGTGGCCGATGGTCACCAAAGAGACCCTGCGCGCCGACGTGGTCGCCGCCATCACCGGCGCCATGATCGTGCTGCCGCAGGGCGTAGCCTTCGCCACCATCGCCGGCCTGCCGCCGGAATACGGCCTCTATGCCGCGATGGTGCCGGCCATCGTCGCCGCCCTGTTCGGCTCCAGCCGACACCTGGTTTCCGGCCCCACCACGGCGATCTCGATTGCGGTGTTCGCCTCGATGTCGCACATCGCCGAACCGGGTACGCCCCAGTTCATCAGCATGGTGCTGAGCCTGACCTTCCTCACCGGCGTGTTCCAGCTGATTCTCGGGCTGGCGCGCATGGGCGTTCTGGTCAATTTCATCTCCCATACCGTGGTGATCGGCTTCACCGCCGGCGCGGCGCTGCTCATCGCCGGCAGCCAGATCAAGAGTTTCTTCGGCATCAACATCCCGCGCGGCACGCCGTTCTACGAAGTCATCCACCAGTTGTTCGTGCAGGCCGGCGACATCAATCCCTGGGTGCTGTCGGTCGGCATCATTACCATGGGTTCGGGGATATTTTTCAGGCGCTTTCTGCCGAAATTTCCTTACATGATCGGCGCCATGATCATCGGCAGCCTGGCCGCCTGGTTACTCAATACGCTGGAAGGCTTCGACACCACCCATATCAAGACAGTCGGTGCGCTGCCTGCCCATCTGCCGCCGCTGTCCCACCCCGACCTGTCGCTCAACACCCTGCATCACGTGTTTTTCCCGGCTCTGGTGGTGACTATGCTGGCCCTGACTGAGGCAGTATCCATTTCCCGCTCCATCGCCATAAAGTCGGAGCAACGCATCGACGGCAACCAGGAATTCATCGGGCAGGGCTTGTCCAACCTGGTCGGCAGCTTCTTTTCCGGCTACGCCTCCAGCGGATCCTTCAATCGCAGCGGAGTCAACTTCTCCTCCGGCGCCCAAACGCCGCTTGCCACCGTGTTTGCTGCGGTGTTTCTGGTACTGATCGTGCTGCTGGTCGCTCCGCTTGCTTCCTACCTGCCCACTGCCGCGATGGCCGGCATCCTGTTTCTGGTGGCATGGGGCCTGATCGACTTCCACCACATCGTTTCGATCACCCGCTCCAGCCGTGCCGAAACCGTGGTGCTGTGGGTGACTCTGGCCGGCACCCTGATCAACCTGGAGAAAGGCATCTTCGTCGGCATCATCCTGTCGCTGGCGCTATACCTCTACCGCACTTCGCGCCCCACCCTTGTGCCGGTCGTGCCTGCCCCCGAAGAAGGCGCCTACCACTTCGTGGATGCCAAGGGACGCGAGGAATGCCCGCAGGTGCGCATGCTGCGCATCAACGGCTCGATATTTTTCGGCGCGGTGGACCATGTGCAGGGCGCCCTGCAGCAAATCGACGAAATCAATCCGGATCAAAAGACCGTGCTGATCACCGGCAGCGCCATCAACTTCGTCGACGTAGCCGGCGCCGAGATGCTGGCGCAGGAGGCCAAGCGCAGGCGCAAGATGGGTGGCGGCCTGTACTTCTATCGCCTCAAGGATTCGGTCCACCAGTTCCTGCACAAAGGGGATTACCTGAAGGACATCGGCGAAGGCGGTTTCTTCCCGGCACAGTCCAATGTCACCCGCGCCATCTATTTCACCCTGGATGCGGAAGTGTGCCGTAGCTGCAAACACCGCATCTTCCCGGAATGCCACGGGCCGGTTCTGCCGGACGGGGATCCTTGGCCGACGATGAAAGTACCGGAGGGTCGCGGTTAAAACCCGCTCCATAACGGCAGACCTGTTCGCCGACACGCCCGCGTACTGCGCTGCTCAATGCCTTGCGCGCCCTGGCCAAAAACATTCTGGGCGAAGGCGACGCGGCCTGCCTGCCCTCGACGGAGGAATTACTCGCTTTGATTCGGGGGAGTTGATACCCGCCCGATACAACAGATCGCGGGGAAGCGATAATGAACAGGCGCTTAATGCGCCTGCGTGCCGCTCTGAACGATGGGCACGGGAGCCTTGTGCGGCGCGTGTGGATGCCAGCCCACCAGGGCGAGCATGATGAAGAAGCCGATGATATAACCCAGTGCGATGTGCCAGCCATTTTTTAGCCAGGAGCCAACCGACCTGACCTCGGGGAACAGGTTGGAAAGGGCCACGCCGGCCGACGAGCCAAACCAGATCATCGACCCCCCGAAGCCCACGGCATAGGCCAGCACACCCCAATCATAGCCCCCCTGGGTTAGCGCCAGGGCAGTCAGGGGGATATTGTCGAACACTGCCGAGACGAAACCCAAGCCGAACGCGGTTTCCCAGGAAGCAACCGGCAACTTTTCCACCGGCATCATCGAAGCGATGACCACCAGTGAGAGCAGGAAAATGCTGCCCTTGGTGGCGTCGGGCAGCAGGCTCCATTCGGGTTTGCGCACTGGTACTGCCAGCAGGATCGCCACCCACACCGCTGCGCCGATGAAGGGGAAGGCGTCTGAGAATTCCGGGAACTGGGTGTTGATCACGACATTGGTGGCAATCGCGGCGACCAGAATCCAGGCAACGATGCCCAGCCGCGCCCAATCCACTTTCGCTCCCGCGCTGGCGTCTTTCTGGATCGGCTGGTAAGCCTGTTGCTGACGTGCCGCAAAAAAACCGAACACGAACAATGCCGGAATAGCCGCCGCATAGGCTTTAATGACATCGGCTGGGGCCACGCCGTCGATCCACATCATGGTGGTGGTGGTGTCGCCCACCACGCTGCCCGAACCGCCGGCGTTGGAGGCTGCGACGATGGCGGCGAGGTAGCCGATGTGCACGCGGCGCTTGAATACGCTGGCGGCCACGGTACCACCGATCAGCGCGGCGGCGATATTGTCGAGGAAGGCGGACATCACGAACACCATCACCAGCAGCAGGAAGCCCCCTTTCCAGTCGTCCGGCAGGAAGCGCGGCAGGACGTGCGGCACGCCGCTGTCCTCGAAATGACGGGCAAGAATCGCAAATCCGAGCAGCAAGCCAAGCAGGTTGGTCAGCACCACCCATTCATGTTGCAAATGCGCCAGCCAACCCGGCACACCCGCGCCCTCGTGGAAACCGGTGAAACCGATTTTGTACAGCGAAATCACAAACAGGCCGGTGAGGGCCACGCGCAGCGTGTGGTGATGAAACAGGGCCACGCCGAGCAGGGTCGCCGCGAACAGGATGAAGTCCACAGGGATACCGAGCACCGCAGGCCCGTCGGCGGCATGGGCGGGCAGGGATGCAAGCAGGCCGAGGGTTGTCCAGATCCAGCGTTTGTCCATGAGCGCCTTGAGAGCCTGTTGTTATTATTTGACCAAGCTATTATTTTATCAGGGTGACAGGTACGCTTGAAAGGTGCAGCACCTTGATGGCGACCGAGCCAAGAAGCAGATCACCCAGCGCGGAGCGGCCCCGCGTGCCCATCATGATCTGGTCGCAGCCCAGTTCCTGGGCGAGGCGCGCAATGGTCGCGGCCACCTCGCCCTGCACCATCCGGCTTTGGCAAGCAACCCCGGCTGCCTCCAGGATGCTGCGCGCTGGCGCGATGGCCGCTTCGCCCCAGTCTTTTTCCAGCGCAGCCAGTTCCTCTGCCTTGATCATGCGCCGCACCATCCAGTCGTCGCCGGGGGGCTGAACATTGAGCAGATGCACTTCGACGTCCGGCACCATGGCAGCGATGTGCGCAACATGGCGGGCGGCATTTAACGAGCCTTCCGAGCCGTCGACGGGTAGCAGGATTTTGCAGCTCATACAGATTTCCTTGGGTTATGGGTTGACCAGAATCGGCATGCCCATCATGGGCCAGATGGTGACCAGGGCAACACCGAGCACGGCCAGCAGGATGATACTCAACGGCACGCCATGACGGAAGAAGTCACCGGAGGTGAACTGCCTGGAATCGTAGGCGATGGCATTCGGTGCCGCGCCGATCAGCAGCAAGAAGGGCATGCCGGCGACGACCAGTGCAGTGTAGACGATCACCTCGGGCGCTACGCCCAGGTATTTCGCAATCACCAGCGCAACCGGCAAGGCAATGGCAATAGCCGCCACGTTCATGATGAAGTTGGTCATGACCAGTATGAAAGCGGCGATCCCCATGACGAAGACCCACCAGTGCGCATCCTGGATCAGGCCCAGCCAGTTTATCGCCATCCACTCGGCCGCGCCGGTCTGCCACAGACAGAATCCGATCGACATGGCGCCGGAGAAAAGCAGGATGATGTTCCAGGGGATATCTTCCAGATCCTTCACTTTCAACACACCCAGAATAAAGAACAACAGGGTGGACGACAGAATCACCGCCGAGCGGTCGATGGGCTTGAGGAGCGGGATGAACGACTTGATCGACATGACGACAACGACGCCGATCACGATCACGATCACGATTTTTTCCCGGATGTTCATCGGACCGAGGGCGGCAGAGAGACGCTTCACCTTTTCGCTCAGCCCCGGGATGGTTGCCTTCTCCGGCTTGAGGAAGGTTTTCAGGTAAAACCAGATGATGAACACCATGGCCCAGCCGATGAGGAACATGTACTCGGTGAGCTGGAAGAAGGAGATGTGGTGACCGGTGAATTCCTCGTACATGCCGGCGGCTGCCGGGCCGCGCGCGGCACCAAGAAAAGTGACGATACTGCCGGCGCCAGCGGCATAGGCCATGCCGATGAACAGCGATTTGCCGAAGTTGGTGGGCTTGTCGCCCTCGCCGTACAGCGAGTAGATTGCCAGCAGAATCGGAAACATGGTGGCCGCGACCGCAGTGTGGGCCATCAGGTGAGCCAGGGCAGCGGTCACCACCAGCGAACCCAACAGAATCATGTCAGTGCGCTCGCCCGCTACCGCCAGCATTTTGTAGGCCAGTCGCTTGGTGAGACCCGAGCTGGTGAAGGCCAGACCGATGACAACGGAGCCAAAGATGAACATGACGGATGGATCCATGAAATCGTGGAAGGCATCCTTGGCTGGGCGGATGAAGAACATGGCCTGAAAAACCCCGATGGCAATGGCCGTCACCCCGATGGGTATGACCTCGAATACCCACCAGATGCCCGCCATCAGGAATAACCCGATAGCGGCCTTGCCCTGTGGTGTCAAGGTAAACGCCTTGCCGGTGGGATCAAACGCGTCAGGCCAGGGAGGCATGAAGTAAATGGCCAGAAAAACCAGCAGGCCAAAGAGCAGGATGGCGAATTTCTTTGCATCGAACGGCAGCTTTTCCCCTTCGAGATGCACCTGCTGCGGCGTGGCAGCCATATTGTCCGGTTCAGCCATGGAGCACCACCTTGCTTGCTTCGTTGAAGACGTCCACCATGCGGATTACGCCGACCACACTGCCGTTTTCCACCACCGGCAGCATGCTCGAGTCGGTAAAGACCATCAGATAGGCTGCCTTGGTGGCAGGGTCGGAGGGTGATACCGTCACTGTTACTGGCGCCATGTGGGGTTTGACGGGCTTTAACGCTTCCTCCTTGCACTGGGTGTGGAAGCTGTCCTGCCACAGCAGGGCCAAGGCCGGGTATTGGGGTAAAGCGATCGCATCACGGCTATGACCTGGCAGGGTGGCGCGCAGAAAATCCGGAAATACGCCACGCAAGATGTCGCGCATTCCCATCAGGCCGACCAGATTGTCCTTATCATCCAGCACCAGCACGTGGCGAAAGCGCTTGCCGGTCGCCAGCCCTTGTTCGATGGCTACGAATGCGTCGCGCAGCGACGAATCCTCGCGAATATGGGGATATTCCACCAGTGGGATGAGCAGGTCTTGGACGTTGCCGCAGGCGATGTTCATTCGATTTACCTCTCACTCTGGCGTTCCTGGAGATCATTACAATAAAATAATACCTTAATGTCCTGAATATGCAAATATTCTGTCGTAACTCACACGAGTTATTACACGCTCGACCCAAGTATGCAGCGGTTGCAAAAACTTTTCATCCCGGCATGCTTAAGGCTCGATACTGCCGGATGGCGAACCCTGGCCGGGCGCCGTAACACTGGACAACCAGAAGCTGTTTCAATATCCGCATAAATCGATTCTATGGACCATCAATCATGACCCTGATATCATTGATGTTTATTGAAACATTTCCTTCGCACAGCCAAAACACGACCGGCTGCGATTACAAAAAAATCCCAGGGTAAGCCGTTATGATCAAAGCAAGTCGTTTTCTGCCTTTTCTGAGCTGGTTCCCATTACGTGGCGCCAATGTCAAAGCCGACCTGATTGCCGGCCTCACCGTTGCTCTGGTGCTCATCCCCCAATCCATGGCCTACGCCCAACTGGCCGGCCTGCCCGCCTATTATGGCCTCTACGCGGCTTTTCTGCCGGTGATGATCGCCGCCATGTGGGGCTCCTCGGCTCAACTCGCCACCGGCCCGGTGGCGGTGGTTTCGCTGCTGACCGCATCGGCGCTGGCCCCGCTTGCCGCCGTTGGCTCCGACCAGTTCATCGCGCTAGCCATCCTGCTCGCTCTGCTGGTCGGCTGCATTCAGCTTCTGCTCGGCCTGTTCAAGCTGGGAGTAATCGTCAACTTTCTTTCCCATCCGGTTATCGTCGGTTTTACCAATGCTGCCGCCATCATCATTGGCCTATCCCAGCTCAACAAAATTTTCGGCGTTTCGATGGGGCGCAGCGAACATTTCATCAATGACATCTGGGGTGTCCTGCAGCAGGTTGGCGACAGCCACATCCCCACCCTGCTCATGGGCGTGGCCGCCTTTGCCCTCATGTGGGGACTGAAAAAATACCAGCCCAAGCTGCCGGGTGTGCTGATCGCCGTGGCGCTAACGACCGTGGTGAGCTGGGCAATCGGCTTTGAGAAAAATACCACGGCAACAGCCGATCAACTGATGGACCCTGACGTGCTTGAGGTGGTCGAGCGTGTTGCCCAGAGCGATAACCGAATCGTCGCCATCAATAACCAGATCACTGCCCGTTCGGTCAGAATCAAGAACATGGAAAACAAGCCCGGCGCCAACGACCGTCTGATCGCCGCTCTACATTACGAAATCGAACTGTTGCAGGGCACGCTCACCGATGTCCAGGATGAAAACAGCAAGGCACGGCGCGCTACGCGAAAATTTGCTCTGGAAATGGTTCCCGGCAATGGCAGTGAACCCGCCCGGTTTTACCTGAAAACCCATGTACCAGAAGGTGCGGAAGCCGATGGTAACCGCTGGCGCATCAAGAAAATCAGCAATGGAGAACTGAAGCTCTCCGGCGGTGGCGAGGTGGTCGGCGGCATTCCCTCCGGCCTGCCCAGCATGGAAGCGCCAAAATTGAACTGGGAAAACGTAATGGCCCTGCTCGGCAGCGCCCTGGTGATTTCTCTGGTCGGCTTCATGGAAGCCATTTCCATCGCCAAGGCCATCGCCGCCAAGACCAAACAGCGCCTCGATCCAAGCAAGGAACTGATCGGCCAGGGCCTCGCCAACATCGTCGGCAGCTTGAGTCAGGCCTTCCCGACCTCCGGCTCGTTTTCGCGCTCTGCAGTCAATATGAACGCGGGGGCAAAGACCGGCATGTCTTCGGTCTTCACCGGTCTGATCGTACTGGTCACCCTGCTGTTCCTCACTCCGCTGCTGTATCACCTGCCACAAGCGGTATTGGCTGCAGTCATCATGATGGCGGTGACCGGCCTGGTCAATTTCAAGGCGATCAAGCACGCCTGGCATGCGCACAAGCATGATGGCGTTGCCGCCATTGTCACCTTTATCGCCACCCTGGCCTTCGCGCCCCACCTTGACAATGGCATCATGGTCGGCGCCGGTCTCGCCATCATTCTTTATCTCTACCGCACCATGTCGCCGCGCGTCGCCATTCTGGGCCGCTATAGCGACGGCACCCTGCGCGACTTGAGCGTACACCCCGACCTGCCAACCGACGAAAACATCATCGTGCTGCGCTTCGATGGCTCACTGTATTTCGCCAACGTGCCATTCTTCGAGGATGCCATTCTGGAAGCGGCCGCCCACAAACCGAATGCGAAATATCTCGTCGTGGTGGGAGATGGCATCAACGAACTCGACGCTTCCGGCGAGGAAGTCATCCACCATCTGGTGGAACGCCTGCACGGCATCGGCATGATCATGGTGTTCACCGGTCTGAAAAAACAGGTGATCGACGTGATGCGCAACACCGGGCTGTTCGACCTGATCACCCAGAGCAATATCTTCCCCAACGAAGAAATGGCTTTTGATGCCATCTATAATTGCCTGGGCACCCACGAGGGCGCTTTCTGCCAATTTCGGCGGCATACAGGATCCCCAGCCCAGTAAAACATCGTCCAAACCAAGCAATACGGGACCCTGATTCAGCCATGCTGAGAACGCTGCTTCTACTGCCGATTTTCGGCGCCATTGCGGTTGCTCTGGTGCCCGGCGGCAACCCGCGTGCGATCCGCTCAGTCGCGCTGCTGTCGGCGCTGGCCACCCTGGGCTGGGCCTGGTGGTTGCTTAATACTTTCGATCCGGCACAATCTGGTATCCAGATGTTCGAAACCCATATCTGGAACCCCCGCCTGGGCAGCGCCTTCTCACTCGGCGTAGACGGCATTTCCTTTCCGATGGTGCTGCTTGCCACCCTGCTCACCTTCGTGGCCATTCTGGCCTCCAATGTCATTCGCGAAGGGATCAAAGGCTATTATTTCCTGATCCTCCTGCTTGAGGCAGCCATGCTGGGCGTATTCATGGCGCGTGACTGGTCGCTCTTCTATGTGTTCTGGGAACTCACCCTGATCCCGCTGTTCTTCCTGATCGACCGCTGGGGCGGCAAGAATCGCCACCGCGCTGCGCTCAATTTCGTTCTGTACACCATGGGCGGCGCGGTTTTCATGCTGGTCGCCCTGCTCATGATCTACGATGCGGCGCCCGGCCACAGCTTCGACATGGCCACAATCGCCCAGGGCGCCGCAAAACTGCCGGAAAAAGCCCAGATACTGCTGTTCGTCGGCCTGCTGATCGGTTTCGGCGTCAAGATGCCGATATTCCCTCTGCACGGCTGGCTGCCTCTTGCTCACGTCGAAGCCCCCAGCCCGGTCTCCATCCTGCTTTCCGGCATCCTGCTCAAAATGGGCTCCTACGGGCTGATACGCTCGGCCGAAATGCTGCCGGCAGCCGTGGTCGCCCTGCAGGGCTGGCTTGCCGCCATCGCCCTGGTCAGCCTGATCTACGGCGGTGTGCTGGCCTGGCGCCAGCGCGATCTCAAAAGCATGGTCGCCTATTCCTCGGTAAGCCACATGGGCGTGGTCCTGCTTGGTATCGCCGCGCTCAATGCCGCCGGATTCACCGGCGCAGTGATGCAGATGATCGCCCACGGTCTGGTTGCCGGCGCCCTGTTCCTGCTCATCGGCCTGCTTTACGACCGTACCCATACCCGCGACATCGCCGACTATAGCTCGCTGGTGCGCGTCATGCCCCGCTTCGCCTTCTTCACCGTGCTGGCCTTCGTCGCCGCCATCGGCTTCCCCGGTACCGCCAGCTTTATCGCCGAACTGCACGCCATGGTCGGCGGCTTTGCCCGCTGGGGCGGCTGGGTGGCGCTGCTCTCCCTGGGCGTGCTGATCAGCGCCGCCTACAGCATCCGCACCATCGGCCGCCTGTTCACCGGCCCGGTGCGTGAAAACATGCGCCACGTGCCCGACCTGACGCGCACCGAACTGGCCGCCGCGAGCGTCCTTTCCGCAGGCATCCTGTGGATCGGTTTTTTTCCTGCGCCGACCCTGAACCTGATGACGGCCTCGATCAACCATTTGAGCCGGCTTTTCTGAGATGAGCAGCGATCACCACAGCGCCGGCGGCGATATCCGTCAGCAACTGCAGGAACTGGCGCAGCACCTTGAACATGTGCTGCCGGCCCAGGCCCCGATCAAGGACTTCGTCCACCACAACACCCTGCACGGCTACCAGCACCTGCACTTTACCCAGGCGGTTACCGCTGCCCGCCAGCTAACCGGGGCCAGCGCCTACCTGCCGGATGAACGCTTCCGCGAATTCTACGCCCAGGGCCGAATCAGCCGCGACGATCTGGAAACCGCTCTGCGCGAGGCATCTGGCCTGGATACCGCTGCCGTGCTGGTGCAATCGCCCTCCGGACCGATCACCCTGGGCGAGGTAATGTTCGTCGCCCTGCGCCACCCCATCAAGCACCTGTCACGCAGCCAACTCAAGTGGCAGGTAGAGGAAATGCGCGCCCTGTCTGCTTTCCAGCCGGATGTCACTGACAGCTCGCGCAGCCGACTAATGAGCCGCGCCCACAGCACCGACGAAGCTGCGGCCATCTCCGAATTATGGGCCGCGTGCGTCGAAACCCTGGACCTTGAACACGCCTCGCTGCACCCGGAAGATCTGCTGGAATTCTCCGCCGACCCCAGCGAAACAGAGGCACTCGCCAACGCAGCCGAACAACCCTCGGTCGCTCGCCAGATCGGCGAAGAAGCACACCAACTGCTGGATGAAATGCTCGACCGCCTGGGCGGCCCATGGACCCTGCGCACCCTGCTGCGCACCCTGACCGGCGAAGACCTGCTCGACGAACTGCGCCCGCTGCTGATCCGCCACATCAGCGCCCACCTCGACCAGGGGTTGGCTGCCTGGCACAACCCGCGGCGACTGCAAGGCTTCTACGCAGCCTGGCGCGAAAGCGCTGCCGCCGACCTGGCTTGGGTATTCGCCGATCTACCGGAGTGGAAATCCCACCTGGAGCGTCTGCCCGACAATCCGCTCGATGCCATCATCCAGGAACTCGGCCTGCTCGGCCTGCCCGAAGCGCGCTGGACCGGCTATCTGGAACGGCTCGCCCTGGAAATACCAGGCTGGTCCGGCATGGCCTTGTGGCGCCATGCCCACGCGAATTATGCCGGCATGAGCGCGCCGGTTGAAATTCTGGATTTCCTGGCAGTCAGGCTGGTGCTGGAACGGATTTTTTCCCAGCGCCTGTGCCGCCGCCACTGGCGCATCGAAGCCAGCCTTGACGTGCTGCGCTGGCATTTCCACCACCATGCCGAAGAACTGGTAGTGCGCCATGCCTTGTTTGAAGGCCGCCTGCCTGAATATCTGGCAAGCCTGGCCCAGCGCCAGGTACAGGAAGCCATACAGCGCAAGGAGGCGGTTGACGAGATTACCTGGCGCCGACTGGCCGGTCTGCTGTGGGCATGGCGCCAGATACCCGCCGCTGACCGGCGCGGAGGCGCCAGCGTCGCCGGCAGCGCCTGGCCGCTGTTCCTCCTCGCCCAGCACCTCGGCCTTTGCGGCAGCGAAATCCGCGCCATCGGGCGCTCCGGCGTTGAACAACTGCTCGCCAATCTTACCCGCCTGGATGCCGACCAGACCGGCTATGTCTGGCTGAACGCCTACGAGCGCCACTACCGCGAACAGATCTTCAGCGCCATCGCCGCCAACCACGCGCGCTGGCAGGCCCGCCCCGACCCCGAAGCACAATTGGTATTCTGCATGGACGACCGCGAGGAAGGCATGCGCCGCCACCTGGAGGAAATCAATCCACGCCTCGAAACCTTCGGCGCGGCCGCACATTTCAGCGTATTCATCAACTGGTATGGGCTGGACGACCGCGAGCCGACCGTGTTGTGCCCGGTAGTGGCCAGACCCGCCCACGAAGTGCGAGAGCTCCCGCGCAGCGGCAGCGAAGATATTTTCGCCCGGCATCGGCAGCGGCTGGCCCGGCGCCTGAAATGGAAAGAAATCTTGCATCAGGGCACCCGCCGCGGCCTGCTTGCCCCGGCTCTGCTGTCTGCTGCTGCCGCCCCGGCCACCTTGGCTGTACTGTTCAGCAAGATTTTTCTGCCGGGCCGCTTCGGCCAGTTTGTCGCCGGACTTGCCAAGAGCTTCGACCAGAACGTGCCGACCCGCATCGAATTCACTGCCCCTGCCGACAGTACTCCGGCCACACCGGATGCGCCTCGTCCGACCGGCTTTACCGACATCGAGCAGACCGACCGGGTGCAGGCTTTCCTGCGCAACATCGGCTTGACGCGCAATTTCGCCCCTCTCGTGATAATTACCGGCCACGGCTCCAACAGCCAGAACAACCCGCACCTGTCGGCCTACGACTGCGGCGCCTGCTCCGGTCGCCACAGCGGATCCAATGCCCGCCTGCTCGCGGCCATGGCCAACCGACCCGAGGTGCGTACTATCCTGGCCGAACGCGGCATCCACATCCCGACAACCACATGGCTACTCGGCGCTGAGCACAACACTGGCGACGAATCGATCACCTGGTACGACCTCGAGGACATCCCGACCGACCTGCGCGATGCTCACACCAAGCTCGACCACGAATTGAGCGAAGCCTCTCGCGCACATGCGCAGGAGCGCTGCCGTCGCCTCGTCTCCGCTCCCCTCGACATTAGCAAGGTAAATGCCTTGCACCACGTCATCGGCCGCCGTTACGATTTTTCCCAAGCCCGCCCCGAGCTAGGCCATGCCACCAATGCCTGCGCCTTCATCGGCCGCCGCTCACTAAGCCGCGGCGCCTTCTTCGACCGCCGCTCCTTCCTGATCTCCTACGACCCGACCCAGGATCCTGAAGGCAAAATCCTGGAAGGGCAGCTCCTGGCCAATGGTCCGGTGGGTGCAGGGATCAGCCTGGAATACTACTTCTCCACGGTGAACAACGAGCAGTACGGCTGCGGCACCAAGACCATGCACAACATTGCCGGCCTGCTCGGCGTCATGGAAGGCGCCAGCTCCGACCTGCGCACCGGCCTGCCGCGCCAGATGATCGAGATTCACGAGGCGATGCGACTGCTGGTTGTGGTAGAAAACAAAATCGGCCTGATCACCGCCATCTACCAGCGCCAGCCGCCGCTGCAGGAACTCATCGGCAACGGCTGGCTGGTCGTTGCCGCCAAGGACCCCGATAGCCCGGATATCCATCTGTTCGACCCGGCGCGCGGCTGGGTTAAATGGGAAGGCAGCACAGAGCTGCCCCACGTAGAAAGCTCCGCCGACTGGTTCACCGGCCAGCGCGACCCCCTGCCGCCTGTGCTGCTGACCCGGCCTGTGCCGTTAACCCAGCGTGAAGGGGAGGCCGCCTGATGGACCTGCTCATCCAGTTCGCCTGGCTGATCCCGCTGCTGCCCCTGCTGGCCGCTGCCGCCATTGGCCTGATCGTGTTATTCGGCCGCAGTTCCGGCGATGCGGCCGAACCGCTTACCTCCAGGCTGGCCAGCGGTGCTGTGGCACTGGCCCTGTTGCATCTGCTGGCGCTGGACCTGATCGCCCTCAACCAAGCCGCCCCCGGCCAGGTGCATGCGGGGAACTGGTTCAGCAGCGGCAGCTTCGCCGTGCCGCTGTCCTTTACCCTGGATGCGCTGTCCCTGCCGATCGCCACCCTGGTCGCGGCAATCGCCTTCCTCACCCTGCGCTTCTCGGTCAATTACATGCACCGCGAAGCGGGCTTCCACCGCTTCTTCCTGGCGATGAGCCTGTTCAGCGCCGGCATGCTGCTGATCGTCCTCGCCGGCAACGCCGTGCTGACCTTCGCAGGTTGGGAACTGGCCGGTGTCAGCTCCTTCCTGCTGATCGGTTACGCTTATGAGCGCCCCACCGCCACCGGCAATGCTCTGCGTGCCTTCGTCACCAACCGCATCGGCGATGCCGGCTTCATTCTCGGCATCACCCTCGCCGCGGTTTGGCTGGGCACGGTGGAATGGTCCGGCATTACCGCTCCAGGCCGCCTGGAAACCATGACTGCCGGCCTGCTGGCATTAGGCTTCGTCATCGCTGCGCTGGCCAAGTCTGCACAGGTACCTTTCTCACCCTGGCTCGGACGCGCCCTGGAAGGGCCGACACCTTCCAGTGCCATTTTCTATGGCGCCCTGATGGTTCATGCCGGTGTCTACCTGACCCTGCGCCTTGAACCTCTGTTGATCCAGGCCCCCGCCGTGATGAACCTGATCGCCTTCATCGGCTTGGTCACCGCGCTCTACGGCTATTTCAGCGGACTCACCCAGACCGATGTGAAAAATACCCTGATCTTCGCCACCACTACCCAGGTCGGACTGATGTTTCTGGAGTGCGGTCTCGGCCTGTTCACCCTGGCCGCCTGGCATCTCGGACTGCACGCCACCTGGCGCGCCTACCAGTTGCTGGCCTCCCCCTCCTACATGCACCTGATCGGCCAGCCGGCCCGGCCTGCACCAAACTGGCTGACCGGGTGCCAGCGGCTCTACACGGCGGCGCTGCAGCGTTTCTGGCTGGAAGGCCTGGGCGACTGGCTGCTGGTAAAGCCCACTCAGGGCCTGGCCCGCGACATGCGCGACCTGGACGATCGGGTGGTCAGCCGCCTGGTCGGCATGCCCGAGGAAGCACGTGCCGGCCTGGCTGCCAGCGATACCCATAACGGTCATGACGAAATCGTGCGCGGCCGCGGCTTGGCCGGAGCCATGCTGGAATGGACAGCCGACCGATTTTACGATTTTGAACGGCGCCTGGTAATGCAGGAGGGCGACAGCAGAATCAGCCGCACCCTGGCTTTTCTGGGCAGCTATCTGCTATCGGTGGAAAGCCTGCTGGAGCGGCCGCGCTACCTGTTGCTGCTGATCATGGCGACTTTCGTGGTGATTTTATGATGACTGAAATTCACTGGGCGCAACAAGCCGGCTTCCCGCTGCTCGGCACCCTGCAAGCCCTGCCGCTGCTTGGCGCCGGTCTGTTGCTGATGCTGGGCGAGCGGCGCGGCGTGGTGATACTGGGGCGCATCCTGGTGCTGGCAGAACTGCTGCTGGCTGCCACCCTTTACCGCCGTATCGATATCAGCTCCCCTGCCCTGCAGATGGCCGAACGTATCGACCTGCTCGGGCCGTTCGGCTACCATGCCGCCGCTGACGGTGTGACTGTGCTATTCGTGCTGCTCACCGCACTGCTCTCCCTTCTGCTCAGCCTTTACGGCCTGGTGCGCGGACTCGGCGAACCCGGCCGCCTGATCGGCGTGTTGCTGGCCATCGAAGGTGTGCTGATGTCCCTGCTCACCACCACCAACCTGCTCTGGTTCGTACTGGCCTCGGCCATCGAAATCGGCCTGGTCGGTCAACTTCTTTGGCGCTGGGCCACCTCGCCGGAAAAAGACCTGGCGCTGGCGCGCTTTTACCAGTTCCAGGGTACCGGACTGCTGTTACTACTTGCCGGTGTGCTGGTGTTAGGCTGGAGCCATGCCGACGCAGTCGGCGGACGCTGGAGCTTCGACCTGGTCGAACTGGCTTCCATCCGCATTGGCACCCCGCTGGCCTCAGTCGTGTTCTTCCTGCTGTTCTATGGCCTGGCCATACGCACACCGCTGTTCCCGATGCATGGCTGGCTGCCGATCGTGGCCAAGCATGGCAACGTGGCTATCGCCCCGGCCCTGCTGCTTGGCATAAAGGTCGGCATCTATGGCCTGGTGCGCTTCGTCTTCCCGCTGGTACCGGAAGCCGTTATCCAATGGCACAACTTCGTTGTCGTTTTCGCCGCCATTGGGGTTTTCTACGCAGCCTTTCTCGCCTTCCTGCAAAAGGATCTGCGCCGCCTGATCGCGTTCGCCGTCATCAGCCACACCAGCCTGATCGTCATCGGCCTGTTCAGCCTGCATCCAGCCGGCTTTCAGGGTGGCATCCTGCTCGCGGTCAACTTCGGCCTGGCCGCCACCGCCATGCTGTTCATGGTCGGCTTCGTTTATCGGCGCACCCGCACCACTTCGCTCGACCGCCTGGGCGGCCTGTTCGACCGCATTCCCTTCCTGAGCATGACCTTCCTGATCGGGGGCTTCTCCATCATCGGCATGCCTGGCACGCCCGGTTTCGACGCAGCACACCTGGTGCTTGAGGCAGCCATAGATAAATTCGGCGCGCTGCCCACCGTCGCGGCAGCGCTGGGTAACGTGATCACCGCCGGCTTCCTGCTGTGGGCCTTCCAGCGCGCCTTCCTGGCACCGCGCCCGAAATGGCGCCCGGTCGGCACCATCGAAGCCACCCTGCCGATGGAATACCTGGTGGCCGGCAGCGTCCTTACTGTACTGCTGGTTACCGGCTTTTATCTCGAACCCTGGATGAAGCTGATAGAAGCTTCGCTGCAAGCGCTCTCCACGCATTATGGACACGTCTGACATGGCCGCCAACGGTTTCCCACTGCTCAGCCTGCTGTTTCTCACCCTGCCTGCGGGTGCTGCGCTCACCTGGTTGCTGCCGCGCCCCGAATGGGCGCGCCGCATTGCCCTGATCACGGCAATCATCGACCTGATCATTTCGCTGGTAATCGTCGCGAATTTCGATCCGACTCAGCCCGGCTTCCAGCTGGTGGAAAAAATCAACTGGATCCCCACGCTCAACATCCATTATCTGGTTGGCATCGATGGCATCTCGGTGCTGTTCCTGCCCGCCACGGTACTGCTCTTCATCGGCGTGATCCTGGCCTCGTGGAACAGCGTGCATAACCTGCCGCGTTTGTACTACAGCCTGCTGCTGTTGATGGAAACCACCACCCTGGGGATTTTCTGCTCGCTCGACACAGTCCTGTTCTTCCTGTTCTGGGAACTGTCGCTGGTCCCGCTGTATTTCCTGGTCAGCCTATGGGGGATCGGACCAAACCGGCGCTATGCCGCAATGAAATACACCCTGGTCATGCTGGCGGGCGGAGTACCCCTGCTGATCGGCTTCCTGATGCTGGCCTTCAACCATGCCGCTCAAACCAGCGCAGGCATGGCTTTCGACCTGCCGACTTTGCTGGCCACACCGATTCCCCGCAAGACCGAACTCACCATTTTTCTGCTGCTGCTGCTCGGGTTCGCAGTGAAGATCCCGCTGTTTCCCCTGCATACCTGGCTGCCGGTGATGACGATGGAAGGTCCGGTAGCGGTAACGGCGCTGCTGGTCGGCCTCAAGCTGGGCGCCTACGGCCTGATCCGCTTTGCCATTCCACTGGCGCCGGAAGCGGCGCACGAACTGCACTGGCTGTTGGCCGGGCTGGGCATAGTAGGAGTGCTTTATGGCGCAGTAACAGCACTGGCACAAACCAACCTGCGGCAGATGCTGGCCTATTCCAGCCTGTCCCACGTCGGCCTGGTGGTGCTGGGCCTGAGCTCGTTCAACCTGCAAGGCTTGCAGGGGTCGGTGCTGCAGTTGCTGAACTTCACCGTGGCAGCGGGCGGACTGTTCCTGCTCATCGGCTTCCTGCATCACCGCATCGGCTCCACCGACATCATCAGCCTGGGCGGATCGGCACGGTCCATGCCGCTATTGGCCAGCTTCACCCTCCTGTTTGGCTTGGCCGCAATGGGCCTGCCGGGCACCAGCGGTTTCCCGGCAGAGTTGCTGATTCTGCTTTCCGCCATCAAGACCCACACCGGCGCCGGCCTGGCCGCCCTGTTCGCGATGGTGGTCAGCGCCGCCTATTTCCTGGGCATTTACCGCCGCGCCTTCTTCGGCCCGGTCACCAACCCGGTGGTGGCCGACGCCGCCGACCTGCGCCCGCGCGAACTGGCGATTGTCCTGGTCGCCGCGACCCTTATCCTGGCCGTCGGCTTCTACCCCTCGGTCGTTCTCGACATCATCAAACCGGCCGGAGAGGTCTGGGCAGCCCGGCTGCGCTAGAAGCATTCCACCGCAGCACCCCGCCTCACTCCGCCGCAATCATTTCCAGCGCACGCGAGCGCCAGTTCAACACGGCGGTGCGCTCGAACATCTTGCCCGCCAGTTCGGGAAATTCCCTGCGGATCACCTCGGCGGCAAACTGCGACAGGAAACGCGACTTGAGCTCGGCGCGCGCGCGGTCCACGCCGATCTCCTTGTACGGCACCGAGGCCAGCAGCAGGAAGCCGTCGTCCGGAATGCGCCCGGCCGCCATGTTGCTCTGGATGATGCCCGCCGCCTTGCGGATCGGGTCGGCCAGGTCCGGGCTGTAGGGGCCGATGATCAGGGCCAGGTTGGGCATGTGCAGGAAATCGAAGCCGCGTCCCAGGCAGATCATCCATTCGCGGTGCTCGATATCCAGGGTACGCTGAATGTGCCGGGTTTCTGTGACATGCCTTATGTTGCCGACCAGTAGCGGCAGAAGATCGCTGCTCACCCGCTGCGGCATGTCCGGAAACAGCGCTTCGAGACGCCGTCCCAGGGTGCTTTCGTCTTGTTCGGCCAGCTTCGCCACTTCCAGGGTATCGCCATTGTTGCCGTGCAGGATGATGGCGTCCTCGTCGGTCTCGAATCCGCAGACGATCGGATAGACGGTGGCGTGGCCGCTGCCGAAGACATGCTCGACCTGCGCCTTGATCGCGTAGGTATGCGCTTTCGCCGCCTCGGTGTCGTAGCAGAAACCGGCGCAGCCGCGATGCGGGTCGCCCTTGGAAAAGTGGTAGGTGATCAGCATCAGCACCCGGCGTCCCGTCGTGACGATGTCCTGCACGTGGTTGGCCAGCACCTCGCCAAGATGCGGCCAGCCCAGGTTGAACATGCCGCCGAGGTTGCGGATCGGCATGATGATGCCGGGCGGCGTATTGGTGGCAACGGGAATATTGATGCGCCCGTCCATGCACTTGAGCACCACGATCGCAGTCGGATGCTCAGCCAGGTAGCGTTCGCGGGCGAGATATTCCTCGGGGCTGCAGAATGCCGCCGAGTACTTGCCGGCATGGCCGAGCAGCCACTCGATGCGCTCCTGGATCGGCTTGTTGTAGGTATTCATTTTTAATCTCCCTATGACCCGGATCAGGCCGAGTTTGTATCAGAATTAACGGTATCTTCACTGGTGCGTTTTTTACGTCCCTTGACGCTGGCCTGAGCGGGAAACCCGGAAATGCACTGCAGGTAGCGACGGGCAATATTCTGACTCTCCTGCAGCAGAAAATCCAGGAAAGTACGCGCCACCACCGACAGCTGCTTGTCGCGCGCATACACCGCATACCACTGGCGCCGGATGGGAAAACCCCGAACATCCAGCACCACCAGTTCGTCAGCGCTTTTTTCCAGGGCCAGGGTATGGGCGGACAGCACAGCCACGCCCAAGCCGCCGGCGACCGCCTGCTTGATCGCCTCGTTGCTGCCCAGTTCCATCCGGACCTTGACGGCGAGTCCGTGATCGCTAAAGAACTTCTCGGTAGCCAGGCGCGTGCCGGATCCCGCCTCGCGCATCAGAAAAGGCATTTCGGCCAGACGCTTGATGGGAATGCGCTTCTCCCCGGCCAGCGGGTGGTTGCTGGGTGCCAGCACCACCAGCGGGTTGTCCAGGAAAGGCTCGACCTGCACATCAATGTGCTCGGGGGGCTGGCCGAGAATGTAGAGGTCGTCCTCGTTATCCATCAGGCGCTGCAATATTCTCTGCCGGTTGGTCACCTTGAGCGACACCTCGATGCCGGGATAAAGATCGCAGAATGGCCCGAGCAGGCGTGGCACGAAATACTTGGCGGTGGTCACCACCGCCAGACGCAGCTTGCCGGCTTTCACTCCCTTCATGTCGGAAACCAGCATCTCGAAGCGCGACAGGCCGTCGAAAACCTGGTGGCACATAGCAAGCAGTTCGCGCCCCGCCTCGGTCAGATGGATACGCTTGCCAACCTGCTCCAGCAAGGGCAGACCGACGATGTCGGTCAACTGTCTGATCTGTATCGACACGGTCGGCTGGGTCAGGTGCAGTTCCTCGGCGGCGCGAGTAAAACTCAGGTTGCGCGCGACGGCTTCAAAAACCTTCATCTGGTGCAGGGTGGTATGTTTCATTGCAATCTATCGCTCGGCGTTAACATAGACAATTATCTATCGTTTAGATAAAAAATTACAATTATTATTTATGGTTCTGCTTGATTATAGTTACACCACGCTCAAACGAGCCACAAGCTTTCCATACCGGAAAGCAACCGTTTTAACCTGAAATCAAGGAGCTTGCAATGGCAGTCAAGACCTACAACGCCGGCGTGAAAGAATACCGCGCTACTTACTGGACGCCGGAATACACCCCGCTGGACACCGACATCCTCGCCTGTTTCAAAATCACCCCGCAGCCTGGCGTGTCCCGCGAAGAAGTCGCCGCCGCCGTGGCTGCCGAATCTTCCACCGGCACCTGGACCACGGTGTGGACCGACCTGCTGACCGATCTGGACTACTACAAGGGCCGCGCCTATCGCATCGAGGACGTACCTGGCGATGATACCTGCTTCTACGCTTTCGTGGCTTACCCGATCGACCTGTTCGAAGAGGGTTCCGTGGTCAACGTGCTGACCTCGCTGGTGGGCAACGTGTTCGGCTTCAAGGCGCTGCGCGCCCTGCGTCTGGAAGACGTGCGCTTCCCGATCGCCTACGTCAAGACCTGCGGCGGCCCGCCCCAGGGCATCCAGGTCGAGCGCGACAAGATGAACAAGTACGGCCGTCCGATGCTGGGCTGCACCATCAAGCCCAAGCTGGGCCTGTCCGCCAAGAACTACGGCCGCGCTGTTTACGAGTGCCTGCGCGGCGGCCTGGACTTCACCAAGGACGACGAGAACGTCAACAGCCAGCCTTTCATGCGTTGGCGCGACCGTTTCGAATTCGTGCACGAAGCCACCATGAAAGCTCAGCGCGAAACCGGCGAGCGCAAGGGCCACTACCTGAATGTGACCGCTCCAACACCAGAAATGATGTACGAGCGTGCCGAGTTCGCCAAGGAAATCGGCGCACCGATCATCA
>CAYGNO010000006.1:0-33481 GCA_964351305.1 uncultured Sulfuricella sp. | reverse complement strand
CTAAAAACGGCGATTAACCACGAATGACACGAATGTTCACGAATAAACACGAATAAACACGAATAGTTAGAGGCAATTATCGTGTCACCTAGAGGCGCCTGCATTTTGGCACCAAACGGGTGAGTCAGGCTATCCATGCTAACCACTAATTATTCGTGAACATTCGTGTTCCATTCGTGTAAATTCGTGGTTATAAGCTTTTTCTAGGTTGAAACCATGAGGACACCATGCGGCCAAGTAAACGCAACCCGGACCAGCTCCGCGACATCGTCATTACCCGCAATTACACCAAGCATGCCGAAGGTTCGGTGCTGATCGAGTGCGGCGACACCAAGGTGATCTGCACCGCCAGCATCGACGAAAAAGTGCCGCCGTTCCTGCGCGGCAAGGTCCAAGGGTGGACTACCGCCGAGTATGGCATGTTGCCGCGCTCCACCAATACGCGTATCGATCGCGAGGCGGCCAGGGGCAAGCAGACCGGCCGCACCCAGGAAATCCAGCGCCTGATCGGGCGCTCTCTGCGCGCGGTGGTGGATTTGAAAGCGCTAGGCGAACGCACCATCCAGATCGATTGCGACGTCATCCAGGCCGACGGCGGCACCCGCACCGCCAGCATCACCGGCGCTTATGTCGCGCTGCACGACGCCGTTTCCTTCCTGCTGCAAGAGGGCAAGCTGAGTGAATCGCCGCTGCGCGACTTCGTCGCCGCAGTCTCGGTCGGCGTCTATCGGGGCGTACCGGTGCTCGATCTGGATTATGTCGAGGATTCGGATTGCGACACCGACATGAACGTGGTGATGACCGGCAGCGGCGGCTTCGTCGAAGTGCAGGGCACCGCCGAAGGCGCGCCGTTCACGCGCGCCGAAATGGAAGCCATGCTCGACCTCGCCGAGAGCGGCATCGCCCAACTGGTTGCCAGGCAGAAGGCGGCGCTGGAGCTTATCTGACCCTGCAGCCGGAGGTCAGCGGCTGGCGGGTTTGGGCGGCGGCTCCTCTTTCTTCTCTTCCTTCGGCATGAAGCCGGCGACGGCTTCCCTGATCGGGGTGACCCGGTCATCCGCCTTCTTCAGCAAATCGATCAGCGCCACGCGCAGCGACCGGAAGCGCTGGTGGCGATCCATTTTCGTGTTGATCACTTCGAGCTTGAAGGCATCCACCATCTCGGCAATCACCTGGTGGTGGGTGTGCGTCAGGTCGATGAACAGGATCGGGGCTTGGGCGTCGGCGATTTTCATCTGCCCGCCTTCCGTCTTGACGATGCTGGTTAGCGGTCGCAGGGTGGCGATCAGGAAGGGCCCGGCATCACTCACCAGGCGCGGCAGAATGGCCTTGTCGCCGGCAAGCAGGAAGCGGAAATCGGTCAGGTATTGCTGGGCGATCCGAAAGTCGTAGGTTTCCCGGTCGAGCTTGAGATTGGCTACGAAGCGCTGGTTCGCCGGCAGGCAGAACAGGTTGGTGGCGCCCCTTGTTTGCATTGAGGAGGGATGGCCGGATTCGGCCGGGGATTGCAGCACGGCAGACAGCGTGGCGTCGTAGCGGGCGCGAGTCGCCTTGTCCAAGGCCGGGTCAGTCGGATTGCGGCCGAACAGCACATAGGTGTACATGCCGAAACCGGCAAAGTTTTTCGCCTCCTTCCCTTTCTGCAGGATGGGTGCCCAGTGGTGTTCGAGGATGCTGATCGCTGCCGCATCGGGTTTCACAAAAAGCGCGGTAATGCCATATCCGACGCCATTCTTTCGGGCCGCTTTCGGTTCCATGCTCTTGGCTTTGGCAGCCGCTTTGGGCGCCACAGCGGCCGGTGCCGGCGTGGGTGCTTCCATGCGCGGGGCGGGCGCTTCTTTCTTGACCAGATCGGGATCGCATTCTGCAATCGCCTGGGCCGGCGTCCAGGACCCGGTGCGCCAGCATTCGCCATAGCTGTTGCGCACCACCGCGCCATTCGAATCGACCAGGTAGCCGCCGCTGGCTGGCATGGCCGCCCAGGCGCCGGCCAGCAAGGCCAGCATGATGAGGTGGCGAGGTTTCATTTTCCTTCCTCCTTGCGCTTCCTGCGCTCCAGCCAGTAGTCCGCCGCCCACGCGATGCCCACCGCCACCAGCGCGATCAGCAGATAGGGCGGGTCGATTTCGGTGTGGGTCATGGCATCGAACAGCAGCGCCAGGATCACTCCCACTGCCACCGCGATCAACGTGCCTCTGCCGGCTCTGCTCAACATGGCGGCTTCCCCTTACTTCAGCACATGCACGCGTTGCTGCGGGTCGTCCACATGAACGCGCCCGGTCGATACGGACTGGGCGATGTGCTCGAACACCTTGCCCGGTTTTTCGCCGGAGGCATCGAAGGTGAAATAGCTGTGGCCCTTGGGCGGGTCGTACTGGGTATTGAGGTCATCGCAGTCGATGGCGTAGACGTTGCCCGGCACCAGTTCCATGTTCTCCGGACCGGTGTGGCCGAGGCGCCGCGAAGCGATCTTGTTTTTCAGGTTGGCGGCCTTGCTGGCACGTAACGCCAGGTCGTCGGAGGCGAAATAGATCGAGACATTGCGCGCGCTCTGGCAGATGTATTCTCCTTCGCGACCGCGTTCCAGCGATTCGTTGACGATATCCGCCGCCACCAGGAACACGTTCCGGAACAGCAATGGCACCTCGCCGCCATGGTCGTAGCGCGCCCAGTTTTCCATGGTCTGGCGGAACACGCGGTTGCCCATGGAATGAGCCAGCACATTGATCCGCTTCAGGCAGGGCGGCTCCTCGTCCTCCCCTTCGGACTTGTTGCGCCAGGCGAGAAACTTCTCCAGCACCCGGGCAAAAGCAAAGGCGCTGGCATCGGCGGCTTTCTGGTCGTCCCAATAATCCTTGATGATGCCCAGATCGTCGTCGCAGGGCCAGATAATGGGCACCACCTGCACCCAGTTGGCGCGCTGATTGTCGAACAATTCCTGCAAGGCCTGGGCGCGCGGGAAAATGTCCGGTTCCGGCAAATTGGAGTAGCCGTGGATGAAGATCAGCAATTGCTCCGCAGCGGAACGCTTCAGTTCGGACATGAACTTCTGGCTGCCCAATTCGATGAAGTCATCCGGCCCCGCGCGCCGGCAAAAATTGATCGACTGCCGCGCCAGGTTATTGCTCAGGTCGAACGTGATTTTCCTGTCCTGCTCCACGCGAGCCAGCTCAATTTCGTTGATTGCACGATTGGTAATGAATAGCATGATTCCTCCTGCTTGGAGCCTGCCTTATTAAACCTGGATTATCCATTAGAGCCAAAACACCGCTGTGGGAGCGCCGCTCCTACATGCACGAGCATTCCAATGGACAATCCGGGTTTATGAAAATCCGGGCTAAAGCCCGATGCCGAACTGCTCTTCCAAACTATAGCGCACCCCGTGCACTATTCCCTGCCCCTTGGCGATGCACAGCTTGCGCGCCCGCACGTCCTCGGCCCAGCGCGGGTTGGCGGCGTCGGCGCGGCGCTGGGCGATGATTTTCATTCGTTCCGTTTCGGCTTCTGCTACCGGCAAGTCCGGCGGCAGATGAGAGAAGTCGGCGAAAATTCTGGCTTTGGCGAGATCGCCGATGCTGCCGGTCAGGGCCAGGCACTTGTAATCGAGCGGTTTTGCGGCGATGGCGGGGGATGGAATGGCGCGGCCAAACAGGGCGCGCCAAGTGAGCGGGCCGACTGCGCCGTCGAGCGGGCCGCGGTAAAACCCGAGCTCGCTCAGGCGCGCCTGGATGCGCTCGACCTCCTCCCCGTTCGACCCCAGCCGATAGGTGGACATGGTGGCTGCCCTTTGTTCTGGTTGTTCTTTACCATAGCAGACCAGACCGGTTCGTCAAGCGGCTCGCCTGGCAACTGGCTGGGCCGCGCACTCACGTCATTGCGCTTGGCGATGCCAGGACTGATAATTGCCCATCATGCCAGAGGCGATTATGAAAATCGCCGTCCTTACCAAGCGGCTACAGATGCATGTAACTTCGTTGAACTGGAAGTCGAATAGTTGATCCGGGCGCTGCTATAATTGCTGCTCGCTGAACCACAGGATGCCCTCATGAATTCCCTGCTCCCTTTTCTCGACAGAGTGCAAGAAATTTGCCGGGACATTGACCAGACCCGCTCGATCGAGGCGCTATACAACAACCTGGTTCATTACCTTGCCAAGGTCAGCGATGCGCCAGAGCCGACATCGGCTTTCATGTCCATAGTCGAATACGGCGCCACCAGCCATGCCTTCCAGATTGCCCAAGGGGCAGGGCGATATGCCGCCGCAGCCGGCGCTATCCTGAATGACGAGCCGATACGGGAATGCCTGAACCACACCGTCCGCCAGCGTTCAAATTACTATAGCCCGGGCGCAGTGATTTTCTATTTTCCGCACCCGGAGAATTTTGCCATCCTCGTTTATGTCGAGCTGGCGCAGGAAATTGATGCGCAAGCACGGGAGTTGCTCAAGTTCGTCAACGACAAGGCGGTCAGTTCGATCCAGACGCACAGCCTTGCCAAGCAGGCCGCGCGCGCCGGGCGAGCCATGGTCATCGCGCTGGCCGGCCTCGCGGAACACAAGGATCAGGACACCGGCGAACACATTTCGCGCGTGGGCATCATGGCCGATGAAATCGTGCAGGTTCTGGACGAACTGGGGCATTACCGGGAAGAAATCACGCCGGAATTTGAGCAGTTCATCAGTACCGCCAGCATCCTCCATGACGTGGGCAAGGTCGCCATCCCCGACAACATCCTCAAGAAGCCCGGCAAACTGGATGCGGAAGAACGCAAGACCATCGAAACGCACACGGTGAAAGGTCAGAAGGTGCTGGAAAAAGCCAGCCGCATACTCGATGGCAACAATTTTCTGCTCGGCCTCTCCAGCGAAATCGCCCTGCACCATCATGAACACTACAACGGCCAAGGATACCCGGCGCGGCTCGCCGGACAGGAAATTCCGCTTTCCGCGCGCATTGTCGGGCTGGTCGATGTTTTTGATGCGCTCACCTCGGTGAGGCCCTACAAGAAAGCCTGGCCTGAACAGGAAGCGATCGAGTACATCCGCGACAAATCGGGGATACAGTTCGACCCGCTGATTGTCGAGGCCTTCCTCAAGGTCATGGAATACCGGCAGGGCGCGGCGCTGATTCAATGGTCGGAAGCGCTGTCAGTGAAAGTTTCGACCATGGATGACGACCACCGCATTCTCATCGCTCTGATCAATCAACTGGCTTCGGCAGAAAAAATCGGCAACCGGCGCATTGCCGAATCAGTGTTGGACGAACTGGTCAACTACACCATCGATCACTTCAACCGCGAGGAACAGTTCCTGCAGGAAACCGGCTACCCCTTTCCCGATCTGATTGCGCACAAGCTCCAACATGCCTCGTTCACCGAAACCATCCAGGACATTCGCTGGCAGTATCTGCACGGGCTCCGCTCTGAAATCAACAGGGAAGTGCTGCTCTTCCTGCGTGACTGGCTCAGCAAGCACATTCTTGTCACAGACATGAAATACGCGGTGTTGCAGGAAACCAGCCCGGCTGTGGCGCTGGCGAAATAAAAATCGAGGGGCATGACCATCCCCATAACCATGAACACGAGCACGAAGGCCACCCCCATAGCCACGTACAATTGGTACCGGGAGCGTTTCTGGCTTAAAATGCCGCCACGCCAGCGACGCATCGCCCGCCTGATCATCTGGACTACGGCGCTGGAATTCGTTGTTTTCCTGTTTGTGTTCGTTATTTACTGGCTGGAGCTGGGCCGCGCCTAATCATGAAAAAAATTGTCATCGCCTCCAATAACCCCGGCAAGCTGCGCGAGATCGGCGCCATTCTCGCGCCGCTGGATTTCGAGGTTTTCCCGCAATCCGCCTTCAACATCCCCGAAGCGGAAGAGCCTTATTGCACCTTTATCGAGAACTGCCTGACCAAGGCGCGTCACGCCTCGGCGCATTCCGGCCTGCCCGCCCTGGCGGACGATTCGGGGATCTGCGCCGATGCGCTTAACGGCGCGCCGGGCGTGTATTCCGCCCGCTTTGCCGGCGAGCCGAAATCGGACGAACGCAACAACCAGAAGCTGATCGAACTGTTGCAGGGCCACGCCAACCGCAAGGCGCACTACTATTGCGTCATCGTGCTGGTGCGCTGGCCGGAAGATCCGCAGCCGATCATCGCCGAAGGCTCGATGTACGGCGAGATCATCGATTTGCCGCGCGGCAGTGGAGGCTTCGGCTACGACCCCTATTTTCTCATCCCCGAACTGGGCCAGACCGGCGCGGAAATTCCGATGGAGCAGAAGAACAAAATCAGTCACCGCGGCAAGGCGCTGGCCGAACTGGTGGAGAAACTGAGGGTAATGGGGAATGAGTGATGGGTAATGGAAAACCATTGACCGCAGCCATCCCCCGCCCCTCATCCCCCATTGCTCATCACCCATTACCGCTTTCCCTCTACATCCACCTGCCCTGGTGCGTCAGGAAATGCCCCTACTGCGACTTCAGTTCTTTCGAGTCGCGCGAGGGGGTGCCGGAACAGGAATACATCGCGGCGCTGATCAGGGACCTGGAAGCTGCGCTGCCCCTGATATGGGGACGCAAGGTGATGAGCATCTTCATGGGCGGCGGCACGCCCAGCCTGTTTTCGGCGCGGGCTATCGACGCGCTGCTGACCCAGGTGCGCACCCTGCTGCCGGTCGAAGCACATGCCGAAATCACTCTGGAAGCCAATCCCGGCACGGCTGAGGCGCAGAAGTTCGCCGACTTCCGCGCCGCCGGGGTGAACCGGCTGTCGCTCGGCATCCAGAGCTTCAATCCGCGCCATCTCCAGGCGCTAGGTCGCATCCACGGTGACCGTGAGGCACGTCTCGCAGTCGAGCTGGCGCTGCGCCATTTCGACAACGTCAATCTCGACCTGATGTACGCTCTGCCGGAGCAGACCATGGAGGAGGCGCTGGCCGGCATTCGCGAGGCGGTGTCTTTCGGGCCGCAGCATATCTCGGCCTACCACCTCACTCTGGAACCCAATACGGTGTTTTACAACCAGCCGCCGTCGCTACCGGACGACGACACTTCGGCGGCGATGCAGGAAGCCATCGAGGCGGAACTGGCCGGGGCCGGCTACGAACATTACGAGACCTCCGCCTTTGCCAAAAAGAACCGGCGTTGCCGCCACAACCTCAATTACTGGCTGTTTGGCGATTATCTGGGGATAGGGGCAGGGGCGCACGGCAAGCTTACGCTGCACGACCGGGTTCTGCGCCAAGTGCGCCACCGCCAGCCCAAAATCTATATGGAACGGGCGCTGGCTGGCAACGCGCTGGAAGAAGATAGCATCGTCGTGGCCGGCGAGCTGCCGTTCGAGTTCATGATGAACGCCCTGCGCCTGACCGAGGGTTTCCCGGTCAGCCTGTTCTCCGCCCGCACCGGGTTATCCCTGACCGCCGCCCTGCCCATGCTGGAAGAGGCGCAGCGGCGCGGCCTGATCGAGCACGATGCTCTGCATGTTAGGCCGACCCTGCTGGGCCAGCGCTTCCTGAACGAGCTGTTACAGCTATTCCTGTCGGAATAGCGTCGCAATCTTTTCTCTGTCGGGTTCCCGCACCACGCCCTTCTCGGTGATCAGCGCCGTCACCAGTTCGACCGGGGTGACGTCGAAGGCCGGGTTGCGCACCTTGACGCCTTGCGCCGCCCACTGGCAGTCGCGGAAGCCTGTCACCTCCTCCGGCGCCCGCTCCTCGATAGGGATTTCTGTGCCGTCGGCAATGTTCAGATCGATGGTGGAGAGCGGGCAGGCGACATAAAACGGGATATTGTGGCGGCGCGCCAGCACCGCCACCATGTAGGTGCCGATCTTGTTGGCGACGTCGCCGTTGGCCGCCACCCGGTCGGTGCCGACGATCACCGCGTCGACCTCGCCGTGCGCCATCAGGTGGCCGGCCATGTTGTCGGTGATCAGGGTCACCGGGATGTTCTCCTGCACCATTTCCCACGCGGTGAGACGCGCGCCTTGCAGGAATGGACGGGTCTCGTCGGCGATGACCGAGATCTTTTTTCCCGCCTCTGCTGCCGAGCGGATCACTCCCAGCGCCGTGCCCCATCCTGCCGTGGCCAGGGCTCCGGCATTGCAGTGGGTGAGTACGCGCGCACCGTCGGCAAGCAGAGCTGCCCCGGCTTCGCCCATGGCGCGGTTGATGCGGATGTCTTCGGCATGGACTTCATGGGCCTCGTTCAATAAGCGTTCGGCCACGGTCGCCGGTGCGGCGGCTCCCATGTCCTGCCACACCTGGCGCATGCGTTGCAGCGCCCAGAACAGGTTGACTGCCGTGGGGCGGCTCTGCGCCAGGCTGGCAAAACCTTTTTCCATCCCGTTGAGGAACGCTTCCGGGGCGGTTTCCTTGAGTCGCAGCGCTTCCAGCGCCACGCCGTAGGCGGCGGCACAACCGATCGCCGGCGCACCCCGCACCACCATGGCGCGGATGCCGTGGGCGACACTGGCGGCGGAATCGTAGGAGAGATATTCGAAGCGGGCGGGCAACACGCGCTGGTCGATCATTTCCAGGCGGTGGTCGCGCCAGCGCAGGGTTTCGATATTCATGCAATTTTCCTTACAGGTGAAAGTTCAAGCAGTGGCTCACAGGCGGCTGCCAATGTCGGATTGTCGGTGATGAGCAGGTCGATACCGCCGAAGCGGCGCACCGACTGCTCCAGCGCGGCTTCGATTTCGGTCGGGTTGTTCGGATCGCAACATAAGCCGAGATATCCCGGTTGGGGGTGGAGTGCTTTGACGGTCGGGTCGTCATCCAGCCCGATTACCGCTGCGCCCTTTGCGAGCAGTTCTTCTACCTTGGCTTGATGGTTCAGCGCCCGGTCTACCAGCGCGACCTGGCCGGCCAGCCCATACTGGTTGCGCATCGTCTGTTCGAAACCGCCATATTCGATTTCGGCGGCGAGCACTTCGCGTGGAGGTAGGGAAGCATAAGCCTCCAGCGCTTCGGCACGCGACTGGATTTTTATGCTGTGGCGGTAAATCTCGGCTGCCGCGTCGGCGTAGAAGGCCGTGATGCCGGCGGATATGAGCCCCCATTCCGGGTCGAGCACGATACGCGGCGCGGTGTCGGGCAGGCGCACCGCCTGCTCGGGCACGTTTTCCGCCAGATAGCGGCGGTAGGCTGCGGTGAAGGCGGCGACATCGCGCCCCAGCATCGGCACTCGTTTCGTGAACACTGCGTGCTGCGGAGTGGCCGGGCCGCGCTGGGAGAGCGATTCCAGGTCGGGGCGGCGGGCGAAAGCCAGGCTCATCAGATCGGATGAAAGCGTCATCACCAGGGGGAAGCCGGCTGCCAGCGAGATGTTGCGGCGCAGTGCGGCGAGCGCCAGCATGTCACTCCTCCTTCCCCCTTTCTCGCCGTGGTCGCCGCGTAGCGGCAGGCGCCCGGCGGGGACGCTCCTTGCGGGTGCCAGGGGGAAGGTTGGAAGGGGGGGGGGCGCAGGAAACCGCAGCGGAATGTCCCAGGCATCGCAGCTTTTCAGATAGTCTTCGGCGCGAGTGACCAGGGCGATCATGCGCTCGTAGGATTCGCATGCACTGGCGCCGAAGGCAAAGATGCCATGATGCATCAGCACCATGCCGATGGTTTTCACGGTGGCTTCGCGGTTGAAGGCCTCGTGGCAGGCTTTCGCCAATTCGAAGCCGGAATGGCGGTAGGGAACGATCACCACGGTATCGCCGAAGGCTGCCCGAATATGCCGTTCGCCGTGGCCGGTATTCGCCACGGCCAGCACCGCGTCGGCATGGGTGTGCTCCACCCACTTGAAGGGCAATATAGCGTGGAGGAGGGTTTCTATCGAGGGGCGGGCCGCCTGCGGGTCGGTCAGGGCGGCGCGGAAGTGCGCGCCCATTTCTGCGTTGCTCATGGCCTCGCGCTCGATCAGCGGCCGCACCGCTGCCAGCCGTACCGGGGCAAAATCCTTTTCCGTTACGTGGGCGAGGTCGGCGCCCGAGCCCTTGACGTAAAGGATGTCCTCACCGTTTTCCTGCAGTTTGACCGAAGTGTTACCGCCACCATGCATCACCAGCGCTTTTTCGCTGCCGAGCAGGCGCGAGGTGTAGGCGCGCAGGGCGAGCTCGCTTTGGAAGTGCGCGGTTTCCTCGTTATTCCACAGGCTTTTCATTGGGGTGCGTAGGGTAGTGAAGGCTTTCACAGCATCTTAAACAAAATTGTTGCATTCGTAAAAAATACCAGTTTATAATCTACCGAACACATGATCGTATGATCATGTATAGATCGGTCAACCCAAGGCCGGCAGTTGGTAAATCCGATAAATCGACAGGAGATATAAATGCGACACAACAAATTGAAGGCCGGAATCTTGCTGCTGGCCTGTGTTACGGCATCTTTACCCGCTGTGGCCGAACAGGCGGCGGGCAACGGAATGTCGCCGGAGATGCAAGCGCAGATGCAGGCGCAGATGGCCAAGATGCCGCCGGAGATGCGGCAGATGATGATGAGCTATACGCCGGAATTAAGGCAAAAAGTCATGGCGCTATCCCCTGACATCAAGGCGGTTCTGAACAAGGCGCATGCAACCCACACCCGCAAGAGTAATCAGCTGACCCTGCGCCAAGTGATGCAGGAAATTCTTTCCGAGTACCAGGGTATCGCTGCAGCGTTGGCGACCGACAATGGCGAACAGGCTGCGGACAGCGCGCGTCGGCTGGCTAACCACCGCATTCCCAAGGGCGGCCTGCTGCCCTACTTCCCGCTGGACAAGATGAACAGCACGGACATGGCGGTGCTGCCGGTGATGAACGACCTGGTCGAGGGTAGCGCGCTCAAACTGGCCGAGGCGGCCGAAAAGGGCGACATGTCCGCGGCGGCGACGCACATGAGCGACATCATGAGCGGTTGCGTGGCCTGCCATCAAAAATTTCGCGGTATACCTGGGGTGAGTACGCAGCTGATGACCCCGGTTGCAGCGAAAGGGAAGTAAACATCATAAAAATATCGGAGGAGAACACATAATGAATAGCAAATATATTGCAGCAGGCGTGGGTGCGACATTGTTAGGGTTTGGCCAGGGCGCGCTGGCCACCAACGGTGATCAAATGCTGGGCGTGACCGCGACGCAGTGGGGCATGGCTGGCGCAACCGTAGCCGCGCCGCAGGACGCCGCCACCATCATGTACAACCCCGCCGGCCTTGCCGAACTGGGCATTAAGGACGTGCGCTTCGACATGGGCGTGGGCGTGCTCAACCCGCCGCGTCAGGCCAATGACAAGGACAGCGATTCTGAGTACTACCTCATGCCGGCAGGCGCGGCGGCCTTCAATGTGAACGACAGGCTGTTCCTGGGCATGGCTATGGGCGGCATCTCCGGCAGCGGCGTCGATTTTGCCGATGCATCACTCTCACCAACCACACATGCATTCGTCACTACCAAGCAGTCCTACAAGATCGCTCCTGGCTTCGCCTACAAGGTCAGCGACCAGCTTTCGGTCGGCGCCGCGCTGCAGATCGGCTATCAGAGCCTGGCCATGTATAACGGCATGTATCCTGGCGGCCCCCTCGCCCTGCCCCAGACTCAAGTCTATGGCGTAGGCATGAACGCGGGTCTGATATACAAGGTCAGCAACACGGTCCAACTGGGCGCAAGCTGGACCAGCAAGACCAATATGGACGAGTTCAAATGGAACACCAATAACGGCACTTACCGCATGACCATGGACATGCCGCAGATATTCGCATTGGGCGTGGCCTTCAAGCCCATGCCCGGCCTGCTGGTCGAGGCGGACGTGAAGCGCATCGGCTTCAGTGACGTGATGGACCGCGTTGCCTTCCAGACGCCAACCAACCCCAACGACAGCATGAATTTCGGCTGGAGCGACCAGACCGTCTATGCTATCGGGGTGCAGAAGGAGATCAACGATAAAACCACGGTACGCGCCGGTTTCAACTATGGCAAGTCACCCATTGGCGCCGAAGATGTGAACAACAACATCGGCTCGCTGGCCATCACCGAAAAACACCTCTCGCTCGGTGTAACGCGAAAATTCAGCGACAAGGTATCCGCCTCGCTCTCCTACGCCCACGCCTTCCATAACGAAATCACCTCGAACGTGGGGACGGCTAACAAGATCGAACTGGAGCAGAACATCGTCAATGTGCAGCTCAGCTACAAATTTTAAGAAAGGAAATAATCATGACCGTGGATAAAATCGTTCATCTGATGGCCGGCAGCATGGTGCTGCTCAGCGTTGCATTGGCACACTTTTCCAATCCGGCCTGGATCTGGCTGACCGTGTTCGTGGGCGCCAATTTGGCGCAAAGTGGCCTGACCAACTTCTGCCCGCTCTCCTTCATGCTGAAAAAGGCTGGCGTGCCTGAAGGTGATTGCTGCACTAAATAATAGGCCTGCTTCAGAGAGTGTTTTTTTACGGCCTTCGGGCCGTTTTTTTTGATATTGTGCGGTCACCTGAAATTGAAGCGAGAATAAACGGAATTAATGGCTATAATTACTGAAAATGAAATCCGCATACCACAGCCATTGATGGCTGAACCCAAACACAAGCGCAAATCAGCCGAAGCCCGGCGCAACGACATCGTCGAGGCGGCGATGGAGATTATTCGCCACGAAGGCGTGTCGAAACTGACCACGCGCGCGCTTTCCAAGGCGGTGGGGATCGCCCAGCCGACGTTGTTCCTGCATTTCGGCGACAAGAGCCACGTGCTTGTGGCGCTGGTGGATGCCGTCCAGAACCGGCTGCAGCAGGGTATAGGCCAGCTCGGGCTGGACAAGCTGGCGCCGATCGATCGCTTGCGCGCGGTGATTCGTTTTCATCTCAACTTCATCCAGAGCCAGCCGGGTATCCCGCGCCTGCTTTTTTCCGAAGAGCTGCAGTCTGGCGATCCGGTGTTCCGCGAGCGCATGAACCAGCTGGTAATGTCCTTCCTGCAATTCCTCTCCGGCCAGATCAAGGCGGCGCAGGCGGCGGGAGAGATTCGCGCCGATATCAACCCGGAGCAAAGCGCCTGTCTGCTGATTTCCTCCGTGCAGGGGCTGGCTTTCCGGTGGATACTTTCCAATGACCGTTTCGTGCTTTCAGAACAGGCTGACGCAGTAATCAGCACCCTGCTGGAAGGCTGGATACCACGGCAATAAATTGAGGAGGCACCATGGCTGACTGTTGCGACCACGATCATCCCACGCCGACGCCAAGTGGTTTGGGAATCCCGCGTGTCAGCCAGTTCGATGCCGCCGCATTCGAGCAGGCGGTTACCGACTTGCTGCGTGCCTGCGGCGTTTCGCCGGACAGCACACACACCGGCAAGACCGCGCGGCGCGTGCGCGATCTATGGGAAAAGCGCCTGCTCGGCGGCTACGACATGGACCCCGCCGAGGTGCTGGGCGAAGGCTTCGCCGATCCGCGCGAGGACATGGTGGTGATACGCGGCATCGCGGTGCACGGCGTCTGCCCGCACCATCTCGTGCCGTTTCGCGGCATCGCCCATGTCGCCTACATCCCCGGCGGGCGGCTGCACGGCTTCGGTCGCATCGCCCGGCTGGTGGACGCCATCGGCCATCGTTTCACCTACCAGGAATGGATGACGCGCGACATCGCCGAGGCGCTGGTGACGCACGGTAAAGCCAGGGGTGCCGCCTGCGTGATCGAGGCGGAGCAGCTTTGCCTGCTGCTGGGCGAGGACCGGCGCGGTGACGAGCGGGTTTACACCCAGGCCTTTGCCGGTTGTTTCAAGGACAGCGACCAGTTCCGCCAGGAATTTCTGCGCTCCATCAGCGGCCGCATGCCATAAAAAAACCCGCCGCAGCGGGTTTTCAACAGGTAAGCCGGGTGGCTTACTTCATGTTTTCCGGCCCTTTGGCCTTCAGGCAGGCACTCAAGAAAAGTTCTTGACACATGCATACCAGTCGGTATGTAATTGCCCCATGCAGACAAAACAACCCGACCTTACCCGAGACAAACTTTTGCAATCGGCCTTTTGCGAGATTCACCGTCAAGGTTTCCAGGCCGCGAGCATCGCCAATATCCTGCAGGACACGGGCCTGACCAAGGGCGCCCTGTACCATCACTTCCCGACCAAGCAGGCATTGGGCCTGGCGGTGATTGAGGAGGTTATCAAGGAGCGGCTGGAAGGGTTGATCTTCAGGCCGCTGCGGGAAAGCGAACGGCCAGTTGAAATGCTGCTGGAGATTATCGCCACCATCGACAAGAAGGTGCCCTCCGATTTCGTTATGCTGGGTTGTCCGCTGAATAACCTGATGCAGGAGATGAGTCCGCTGGACGAGCTGTTTCAGGAGCGGCTCGGCGGGGTGCTGGGGGTGTGGCAGAAAACGGTTGAAAACGCCCTCAAGCGCGGGCAGAAGCAGGGCGAGATCAGGGCGGAGGTGGATTACAAGGCGGCGGCACTGTTTGTCGTTTCGGCCTGGGAAGGGTGCATCGGCGTGGCGAAGAACATGCAGTCGCCCAAGGCATTCGGCACCTGCATGAAGCAGTTGCATGGTTACGTGCAGGGGCTGATGCCGGCGAAAGTTGAGAAAGGCCGGCGCAAAGGCGGGTAAAGCGTTTTTTGTTGTTTGTGCGCATACCGGATGGTTGGTATCTAAAGGAGAAATCATGAGCATTATTTCTACAGTTACACCGGAGCAGGCGAGCGGGAAAGTGGCCGAGGTTTACGGGCAAATCCAGCAGATGATGGGGCGGGTGCCGAATGCCTTCCAGATGTACAGTTCCAGCCCGGCATTGCTGGAGCAACAGTTGCAGCAAATTGCTTACTACAGGCAGCATCCCACCTTGAGCTTCCCGTTACTTGCCATGGTGCGCATGCTGGTGTCGCAGCACAACGACTGCCAGTACTGCGTCGGCTTCAACGAAGTCATGCTGATGCAGATGGCGGAGCTGACCCCGGAACAAGTGGCTGCAACCCGGCGCAACCCGGCAGATGCTCCTTTGCCGGACAAAGACAAGGCCATGCTGCTGTTTGTGCTGAAGGCGACCAAAACACCCAAGATGGTAGAGAAATCCGATCTGGACCAATTGCGCGCATTGGGCTGGAGTGATGGCGACATCATGGATGCGGCATATCACGGCGCGCGCAACGTGGCGGTGGACATTGTGTTCAACGCCTTCAAGATTGACAACGACTTCTGAAAGGAGAGCAATCATGAACCTATGCGATGTATTGGTGCATATCAATGAAGCGCTTAGCGTGGAGCAAAGAAATGCGCTGGAGGAAGATATGCGGGCGCTTCCCGGCGTTGTCGCGCCACGCTTTAATCCGGGGCAGGATCATCTGATGCTGGTCGCATTCGATGCCGACAAAATGACTCACGCCTCGCTTCTGGGAAGAGTGCGGGCGCACGGCTATCAGGCGCAACTGATCGGTGCATAGCATCTTCCATACATACCCCAAGATGCAGACGTTTCTACTTTAAGGAGATATACCCATGCCTAAACTCTTCCGGCGCATATTGGCCCTCGGGGCCGCCGCCCTCATGGGCCTCGCGCCTCTCGCCCAAGCCGAAGCCCCCAAGGTACAAACCCAGGTGCCTGGCTATTACCGCACCCAGCTTGGCCAGTTTGAAATTACCGCCCTTTACGATGGCGCTATCGAGCTGGATACCAAGCTCCTGAAAAACGCCAGCGCCGCCGACCTGCAACGTCTGCTGTCCCGCATGTTTGTCGGCAACCCCAAGATGCAGACGGCAGTGAACGCCTATCTGATCAATACCGGCAGTCACCTGGTGCTGGTCGATGCCGGTGCCGCCAAGCTGTTTGGTCCCTCCCTGGGTTACGTGCTGCAGAACATGAAGGCTGCCGGCTACGATCCGGCGCAGGTGGATACAGTCATCATCACCCACTTGCACGGCGACCATATGGGCGGGCTGAACGACGCCAGCGGCCAGCCGCTTTTCCCCAAGGCCAGAGTCCTGGTCTCCCAGGCGGATAGCGATTTCTGGCTATCGCAGAAGGTCGCTGACGCCGCGCCGACCACAGTCCAGCCATTTTTTAAAATGGCGCGCGACAGCGCTGCGCCTTATCTGGCCAGCGGGCAGTGGCACACCTTCACGGAGGGCAGCGTGCTGGTGCCTGGTATCAGTGCCGTCAAGGCCAATGGCCATACGCCGGGCCATACCGCATATGCCATTGAGTCCGAAGGGCAGAAGTTGTTGATCTGGGGCGATCTGGTGCATGCCCACGCCGTGCAGTTCGCCAGGCCGGGCGTTTCCTTCGAGTTTGACATCGACCAGAAACAGGCGATTGCCACCCGGCGCAGCATCATGAAAGCCACGGCGGCCAGCAAATCCCTGGTGGCCGGCATGCACCTGCCCTTTCCCGGCATTGGCCATGTCCGGGCGGATGGCAAGGGCCGTTACAGTTGGGTGCCGATAGAGTTTGGGCCGCTATCCAAGGTGGCAAGCCAATAGATGCTTACCTGCCTCAGGATGAAATCGTTTTACTTTAAGGTGAAATGCCATGAACATCGACAAAGAACTGGATGCGCGCGGTCTGAACTGCCCCCTGCCGATTTTGCGTACCAAGAAGGCGCTGGCCGAGATCGGGGCGGGGCAGATATTAAAAATCACCGCGACAGATTCCGGCGCTGTAAAAGACATGCAGGCTTTCGCCAAGCAGACCGGCAACGAGCTCATTTCTTCTGCTGAAGCCGGCGGCGAATTCTTTTTTTTAATGCGAAAACATTAAACCAGGAGGCATCATGAATGTTGCAGAAGCGATAGCGTCGCGCCGTTCGGTCAAGGCGTTCGACCAGGATCACCGCATGAGCGAGGCGGAAATCGAGAAGCTGATGGGGCTCGCCCTGCTTTCACCCACCGCCTTCAATATCCAGAACTGGCGTTTCGTGCTGGTGAGCGAGCCGGCGTTGCGCAAGGAAATAAGGAAGGCTGCGTGGGACCAGGCGCAGGTCACTGATGCCTCGCTGCTGGCCGTGCTGTGCGCAGACCTGCGGTCATGGGAAAAGGAGCCGGGGCGGTATTGGAGGAACGCGCCGCAGCCGGTGCAGGATTTTATCGTGCCCGCCATCGGCCAGTATTATGCCGGTAGAGAGCAGACGCAGCGCGACGAAGCCATGCGCTCGTGCGGCATCGCGGCTATGTCGCTGATGCTGGCGGCGCAGGAAATGGGTTACGACTCCTGCCCGATGGATGGCTTCGACTTCGACGCGGTGGGCAAGCTCATCAACTTGCCGCAGGATCATGTGATCGCCATGTTCGTTGCCATCGGCAAAGGGATAAAGGAGCCGTGGCCGAGGGGCGGGCAGTTGCCCAGCAAAGAGGTCGTGGTCATCGATAGATTTCGCTGAGGGAGTGCGATATGCAAGCAACCGTGAAGATACTGAACAAGCCTGTTCGCGTCGAATGCAGCAGAGCGGCGGAACGTGCTCTGGCTGACTTGGTCAAGCCGCTTGCGGTGGAAATGGAGCTGTATTTCAGCTGCCTGATCCGCAAAAAAGTGCGCTTCAACGATAAGGCGCATAGCCGCGAATTTGTGCCGGTGAATGATCGCCTGGGGGTTGCGTTCCGACCGGTCATGACCAAGGCCTGCAAGGTCGAAGGCGAAACTGGTGAGGCGCCGCTGACCGACTTTCCTATCGTTAATCCCGCCGCTTTCGTGCCTCATTGGCTGAAAATCGATTACCGGTACGGAATTTGGGAAGGCGAGTTCGGTTTCATATAGCCATAACCGGCTGCGACGACGATCCGCCTAGACTTTACGGAACACGATGTCCCACACCCCGTGGCCGAGTTTGATGCCGCGCTGTTCGAATTTGGTGAGCGGGCGGTAGTCCGGCTTGGGAGCGTAATCGGCGGCGGTGTTGGCGAGCCGGGTTTCGACCGCAAGTACGGCGAGGATGTGTTCGGCGTATTCCTGCCAGTCGGTGGCGGCGTGCAGATAACCGCCAGGCTTGAGCTTGCCGCACAGTAGCGCGACCAGTTCCGGCTGGATCAGGCGGCGCTTGTGGTGTTTTTTCTTGTGCCAGGGGTCGGGGAAGAAAATGTGCACGCCATCCAGACTGGCAGGCGCGATCATGTGCTTGAGCACTTCCACGGCATCGTGCTGGATCACCCGCAGATTGGTCAGGCCCAGGGCTTCGATCTGGTTGAGCAGGCTGCCTACCCCGGGGCCGTGAACCTCGATGCCAAGATAGTCGTTCTGAGGATGGGCGGCGGCAATGGACGCAGTGGAATCTCCCATGCCGAAGCCGATTTCGAGGATCTTCGGCGCGCTGCGGCCAAAGGCGGCGTCAAGATCGAACAGCGATTCCTGATAGGGGATGCCCCAGCGCGGCAGCAGGGTTTCCAGCGCCCGCGTCTGGGCATTGGACATGCGGCCCTGGCGCAGGACGAAGCTTCTGATTGGGCGATGGCTGGAGGTGGTCATTTATGGGCTGCTTTTTTACCGCGAAGGACGCAAAGGTTCGCAAGGTAAGTCTTTTTTCTTTTCCTTCGCGAACCTTTGCGTCCCTTGCGGTGAATTATTTTCCGATCAACCCCGTCGTGGGCGAGCTCGGGCTGGCGGAATAGAGCTTCTTCGGCATGCGCCCGGCGAGGAAGGCTTCGCGCCCGGCCTGCACCGCTTTTTTCATGGCCGAGGCCATCAGCACCGGATTGCCGGCGCCGGCGATAGCGGTGTTCATCAGCACGCCGTCGCAGCCCAGTTCCATGGCGATGGCGGCATCCGATGCCGTTCCCACGCCGGCATCGACGATCACCGGCACCTTGGCGTTGTCGATGATGATCTGCAGGTTCCACGGGTTGAGGATGCCCATGCCGGAACCGATCAGCGAGGCCAGCGGCATCACCGCGACGCAGCCGATTTCTTCAAGCTGCCTGGCGATGATCGGGTCGTCGGAAGTGTAGACCATCACCTTGAAGCCGTCCTTGACCAGGACTTCCGCCGCCTTGAGGGTTTCCATCATGTTCGGGTACAGCGTTTTCGGATCGCCCAGCACTTCGAGCTTGACCAGGTCGTGCCCGTCCAGCAGCTCGCGCGCCAGGCGCAGGGTGCGAATGGCATCGTCGGCGCTGTAGCAGCCGGCGGTGTTGGGCAGGTAGGTGTACTTTGAGGGCGGCAGCGCATCGAGCAGGCTCGGCTCGCCGGCGGTCTGGCCGATATTGGTGCGGCGGATCGCCACCGTCACGATCTGCGCGCCGCTTTCCTCGACGGCGCGGCGGGTTTCATCGAAATCCTTGTACTTGCCGGTGCCGATCAGCAGCCGGGAGGCGTAGGGTTTGCCTGCGATGATGAGTTCGTCCATGTCTTTAACCTGTGATGGGTGATGGGTTTTTAGCCGCACTTCTCAGGAATATCAGCCGCCGCCGACAGCGACGACGATTTCCAGTATGTCGCCATCGGCCAGCAAGGTGTCGGCGAACTGGCTGCGCGGCACGATTTCGCCGTTCCTTTCCACCGCCAGACGTTTTCCGGTGAGGCTCAGGGTTTCCAGCAACTGGGAAAGGTTCGGATTCTGCTTAAAGGAGTGAGGTGCGCCGTTGACCGTTAGCTGCATCGCCTTCAATATTGCCGTGAGAAAGTGGGATTGCATTCTACCATGCAGGCGCAGCCCCATGGTAGAACGAAAGCTTCCACATGAAAAATCTACTAGATGAAAAATCTACTAGCAGTTGAGTAATGCGTGGAACCATCGTAAAATCTGCCCTCCTGCGGGTGTAGTTCAATGGCAGAACGGCAGCTTCCCAAGCTGCATACGAGGGTTCGATTCCCTTCACCCGCTCCAGTCTTCATTCCCACTCCGGGATTATGCAAATGAACAAGACCCTGAAATATGGACTGATCTCCGTCGGCGCCATTCTCATCGCCCTCCTTGTCCTTGTCGCACTGGTTGCCGCCACCTTCGACCCGAACGATTACAAGCCGCTGATCGTCAAGCTGGTGCAGGAGAAAAAGCAGCGCACCCTGAAGCTGGACGGCGACATCAAGCTGACCTTTTTCCCCCGCATCGGCGCCGATCTCGGCAAGCTTGCCCTGAGCGAGCACGGCAGCGACAAGGAGTTCGCCGCCGTCGATAGCGCTCGCGTTTCGCTGGAACTGCTGCCGCTTCTGAAAAAGCACCTGGTGGTGGATCGCATCCGGATAGACGGCATTCGCGCCCGCTTGGTGCGTTATCCCGACGGTAGCACCAGCATCGACGATCTTTTGAAGAAAGAGGATGAGTCGGGGCAGCTCAAGTTCGACATCGAAGGCGTCAGCGTCACCCGTGCCGCGCTTGCTTTCGAGGACCAGATGGCCAAGCGGAAACTGGATATTTCCGGCATGGAGTTCGAATCCGGGCGCCTGGCCAACAAACAGCCCGGCAAGGTCGAGCTCAAATTCACCCTGCGGGGCGACAACCCGAAAATCGACGCCCAGGTGAAGCTGGCCAGCGGCCTGCTGTTCGATACCGAGGCCAAGGCAGTCACACTCGACAAGCTGGCGTTCTCCCTGGCTGGGAAGTACGGTGCCGATGGCCTGGATATCCGCCTGACCTCGCCGAAATTCGAGCTGGAGCCCGAGCGTTTCGCCGGTCAGATCGATTTGACGGCGAAGCTGATGCAGGCCAAGGGCAACCTGGATCTGGTGCTGAGCGTCCCCTCCCTGACCGGCAAAGGCCGCGCCGTTCGAGCCGGCAATTTCACTCTGGAAGTCAGCGGCAAGCAGGGCAACAACATCGTCAAGAGCCGGATCGCCAGCCCTTTCAGCGCCAACCTGGAGACGCGCCAGTTCAGCCTGGACAAGCTCGTCGCCAGCCTCAGCCTGAGTGGTCCGAATATGCCCAAGGCGCTCGACATCAACCTGGGCGGCGTGGCTCGGCTCGACCTCGCCAGGCAGGATGCGCATCTGGACCTGACCGGCAAACTCGACGATAGCCAGCTCAGAGCCAAGCTCGGCGTCAGCCATTTCGATGCGCCGGCCTATGCTTTCGATGTCGGCATCGACCGACTCGATGTTGACCGCTATTTGCCTCCCGCCAAACCCGAGGCGAAGCAGCCCGAAAAGCCGCTGGATTTCGGTTTCCTGAAAAACCTCAACGCCAATGGGCTGCTCAGCATCGGCACGCTCAAGGTCGCCAACATCAAGTCCTCCAACATCAAGCTCAACGTCAAGGCGGGCGGCCTCAAGTAAGGTACCAATGAAAAACTTCGCCCGGCGCCTGATCGAATGGCAGAAGCAGCACGGTCGGCATGGCCTGCCCTGGCAGCAGACTCGCGACCCCTACGCGGTGTGGCTGTCGGAAATCATGCTGCAGCAGACCCAGGTCGCCAGCGTCATCTCCTATTACCAGCGTTTCATCGCGCGCTTTCCCGATATTGCCACCCTCGCCGCCGCGTCGCAGGACGAGGTGCTTGCCCACTGGAGCGGGCTGGGTTATTACGCCCGCGGACGCAACCTGCACCGTGCCGCGCAGCTCGTGGTGGCGCAACATGGCGGTATTTTCCCGTCCGACCCCGAGCGGGTCGTGGCGCTGCCCGGCATCGGTCGCTCCACCGCTGCCGCGATCCTGGCTTTCTCCTTTGGCCAGCGCCGCGCGATCCTGGATGGCAACGTCAAGCGCGTTCTGGCGCGCTGTTTCGGCATCGCCGGCTATCCCGGCGCCAAGGCGGTGGAGAATCGGCTGTGGCAACAGGCCGAGGCGCTTCTGCCTGAATCCGGCATCGAAACCTATACCCAGGCGCTGATGGACCTGGGCGCCACGGTGTGCGCCCGCAAGCCGTCTTGCGCCGCCTGCCCCCTCGGCTCCGGCTGCGTCGCCTACAATGAAAAGCGGGTGGCGGAGCTGCCTGAGCCCAGACCGCGCAAGCCGCTGCCGCAGAAGGAAACCGCCATGCTGATCCTGCTGCGCCAGGGCGAGGTGTACCTGGAAAAGCGACCGCCCACCGGCATCTGGGGCGGCATGTGGAGTTTTCCCGAAGCGCCGGTTTTGGAAACGGATGCGCTTGCCCGCTTCGGCATGGCAGGCGGGGAGGGCAAGCCGCTGCCTGAGCGGTCGCATACCTTCACCCATTTTCGCCTTCGCATCGTGCCGAGGGTGTTCGAGGTGACGGCGCTGCAGCCGGGCGTTCGCGAGCCGGGCGGGCTGTGGCTCACCCCGGTCGATGCGATGGGGGCGGCGCTGCCCAAGCCGGTGCGGGAGATACTTAGAGGGCTGGCGTAGGTGATGAGGGATGGGTGAGGGGGCATTTTTTTTCATTACTAATCACCCATTACTCATCGCCGCCCTTTGGTTAGAATAGAGCCATGCTGATCGATACCCACTGCCATCTCGATGCCGCCGAATTCGACGCCGACCGCGACGCAGTGGCGGCGCGTGCCCGCGCGGGCGGAGTCGGGGTCATCGTGGTTCCCGGCGTGGAGCGAGCCGGATTCACCGCGCTGCTGGCGGCTTGCGAGCGCTATCCCGGCTGCTTTCCGGCGCTGGGCATTCATCCCCTGTATGTGGGTAGCGCAGCGCCGGAAGATCTGACGGCGCTGCGCGAGATGATCGTTCTGCACCGTCCGGTCGCCATCGGCGAAATCGGCCTGGATTTCTTCGTACCGGATTACGACCGCGAACGCCAGGAATTCTATTTTTCCGAGCAACTGAAAATCGCACGGGAGTTCGACCTGCCGGTGCTGCTGCACATCCGCCGGGCGCAGGACACGGTGCTGAAATTTCTGCGCCTTGCCAAGGTGAAAGGCGGTATTGCCCATGCCTTCAACGGCAGCCGCCAGCAGGCGGAGGAATTTATCAAACTGGGATTCAAGCTCGGCTTCGGCGGCGCCATGACTTACGACCGTGCCACCAGGCTGCGCGAGCTTGCCGCTACCCTGCCGCTGGACAGCATCGTGCTCGAAACCGATGCGCCGGACATTCCGCCGGCCTTCGTCGGCAAAGCGCGCAACAGCCCGGAATATTTGCCGCGCATCGCCGAGACTCTGGCTGAATTGCGCGGGATGACCGTAGCCGAGGTAGTGGAGGCGACTACGGCCAATGCCAAGGCGGTCCTGAAAGGTCTGGCGTGAGGAAAGAAGCCACCCTGCGCATGGCGTATTTGTCGATCGCGACCTCGATCGCGACGATGGCACTGAAATTCGGCGCTTTTTTTCTCACCGGTTCGGTGAGCCTGCTTTCCGATGCCGTCGAATCGCTGGTCAACCTTGCTGCCGGCCTGATTGCCCTGGCGGCGCTGATCATTGCTTCCCGTCCCGCAGATGTGGATCACGCCTACGGTCACGACAAGGCGGAATACTTTTCCAGCGGCGCCGAAGGCGCGCTGATCCTGGTTGCGGCGGTATCCATCATCTATGCGGCGGTAGGGCGCTTCCTGCATCCTGTTGCACTGGAAAACCTCGGCCTCGGCCTGATGGTTTCGATGCTGGCGGCGGTGCTCAATTTCGCCACGGCACGGGCCATGTTGAAGGTGGCAACCCAGTACGACAGCATCACGCTGGAAGCGGATGCCAAACACCTTATGACCGACGTCTGGACCTCGGCGGTGGTGGTGGCGGGCCTGGGAGTGGTGATGTTCGCGCCGCCCTCGTGGCAGATCCTCGATCCGCTGATGGCGGTGGCGGTGGGGCTGCACATCATCTTCACCGGGATCCACTTGCTGCGGCGCTCCTGGAGTGGGCTGATGGACGCGGCACTGCCGGCTGACGAGATCGGGCAGATCGAGGCGGAGATCGGTAAATTATTGCCCAGTGGCACTTCTTTTCACGACCTGCGCACCCGCAAATCCGGTCCGCGCCGTTTCATCGATTTTCACCTGCTGGTGCCGGGGGCAAGCACGGTGAACGAGGCGCATGCCCTGTGCGACCGGATCGAGGAAGCACTCGAGTTTACCCTGCCCAACACTGCGGTGACGATCCATATCGAGCCACTGGAAACGCATACATTTGAAAACAGCAGTTCATCCACGGATTAGCACGGATGTACACGGATATCTCTTTAAGATTTTATAATCTTCAGGTTTCATCCGTGCACATCCGTGGCTAAATAAAGGTTTTTCTATGCAACCCCAATTCGAACGCACCCATATTCTGATCGGCGATGAAGGCATCGCCAGGCTGGCATCCAGGCACGTGTTCGTCGCCGGCCTCGGCGGCGTCGGTTCCTACTGCGCCGAAGCGCTGGCGCGCGCCGGCATCGGCCGGCTGACCCTGCTCGATCACGACGTGGTGGCGGCTTCCAATATCAACCGCCAGCTGCCTGCCTTGCTCTCCACCGTGGGCCAGTCCAAGGCGGAACTGATGGCGGCGCGCATCCGCGACATCAATCCGGAATGCCAGGTGACGGTCATCCGGCAGTTTCTCAATACCGAAAACGTCAACGATCTGGTGCCGGGAGACTGCGATTACGTGGTGGATGCGATTGATTCGCTGGCGTGCAAGGTGGCGCTGGTGGCGGAAAGCCTGAAGCGCGGCCTGAGGGTGGTTGCTAGTATGGGAGCAGGCAACCGCCTCGACCCGAGCCGGATCAAGCTCGCCGACATCAGCCAGACCGAAATGTGTCCGCTCGCGCGCCAGATGCGTAAGCGCCTGCAGCGTCATGGCATCCGCAAGGGTCTGTTGACGGTGTTTTCCGACGAGCAACCCAGCAAGCCCCTGCCGCCCCAACCGGTGGAAGGATCGGGGCGTCCGCGCGCGGTCAACGGGACGATCAGTTATATGCCGCCGCTGTTTGGCTACATGTTGGCGGGGGCGGTGATACAGGGGTTGCTGAATACCGATGGTCAGGAACAAGGGGTGGCTTCAAGCCAGTAGCTAGTGTAAGCACTCGCTGGAACGTCACCGTGTTATGCGGCCTGCAATAAGAACTCAACTTTTACCGCCTCAAACGGAAAGACAATGCGACCGTCTTCTGTGCGGTCGAGCACCCCGGCATTAAGCAGTGCGGTAATATCGCCATGCACGGCCTTTACATCGCGCTCAGCGCGGCGAGCGGCTTCGCGAATCGACACTGGCCCTGCCCCGCAAAGCACCTTGAGCAGTTCCCAGCGCTTTTCGGTCAGCAACCGCCAAAGCAGTTCAGGGGTGGCGAAGCTGATGCGTGCAGTTTTCTGGGGCTTACCTGTTTCCCATGCGTGCGCAAAATCCGCCATTGCATCGGCGGGTGTTCGCACATCAAGCGTTACGGTTTTCATTGTTCCACCTCGCGATGTCCTGTTGAAAGTCGGCAATCAATTGCTCTGGCGTAGTGAATACGTAAGAGCTTTCCTTTTCATTGAAGTGCCGGTGATCTCCTTTTCCACGCTCGTTGTCGTAGCGCAGAACACATGCTCCGCAAACGATAAACGCAAGCCTGTATTTGTATTGATGCGGCGATCCTTCCACTGCCTTCGGAAGTCGCCAAAGCACCAACTCGGCAAAAGCCGATTCGGAGTAAATAATGCGTGTGCGAATGAGCTCAACAGCCTTCATGTTGGAGATAATGGCAACAATGTGGCGCGTTGTCAATTACTCCAACATGCCATGATTGAGTGACGTCGTTCGGGGATTATTTCCCTCCCGCCCATTGCCACATAACCGCAATCCGTCCCATGCCCCAGCGGTGCAAACCCAGCCCAAGCAGGATGAATGCAGCGCCGAACCAGACTTGGGGCAGCACCTCTTCGTTGTTCAGGGCATGGCCCAGCAACAGCGCCATGACCGGAGTGATGAGCGTGATCAGCGCCACGCGCCCGGCTTCCATGTACTTGATCATGTAGAAATACAGCATGAAGCCCAGCACCGAGCCGAACACGCCGAGGTACGCGGTGGCAATCAGTGCCTGCTGCGGCAGCGTTGCGGGCAAGCTCCCGTCTGCCCACCACCATGCGGCAAAAAACAGCGGCAGCCCCACCGCCAGCGTGCCCAGCGTCATCGCCAGCGGATGGCTGTCGTCCCCGATGTGCTTGATCCACACCAGGCCGAGCGACTGAGTCGCCACCGCACCCAGCAGGGCCAGGATGCCCAGCAGCGCACCCGGCCCCAGATCCAGTCCACCCTGAAACACCAGCCCCAGTCCGATCAGCCCGAGCGCCATTCCGAGAATCTTGTTGGCGGTCAGCGCCTCCTCATCCAGCCACAACACGGCTCCCAAGCTGGTAATCAGCGGCGACAGCCCGAACAGCACCGAGATCATCCCGGAAGACACGTATTGCGCCGACCAGTAAGTGAGCGACATGGCGCCAAACAGGCTCAGCCCGCTGGCCAGATAGGCCAGCCGCGCCTTGCGGTGCAGCGGGACGCGAATACGCAGGGCCGCCAGCAGGAGCACGCACAACAGCGTGCCGATCGCCATGCGCGAAAACACCGCAAAGCTGAATCCCACCCCCAGCGCGCTCCACTTGATGGCGAGCGGCGTGGTGGACCAGATCAGGATCACTGATACAAACGCGAGCGGCAGCGACATTCCCTACTCCTCAATAGGCGACAAAAAACAAAAAGGCCACGGAGATCGTCCGTGGCCTTTTGGAAAACTGCTGAAACTAAAACTGTTTAACGCTGACTCTCCCGGCCACGGAACGAGGAGCGGCACGCCTTATGCAGGCGGGCGACTGGGCGGACTCGGACTAGGGTTAGAGATGGGGAATTCATGGGGGGATTATCGGGGGAGGGGTGGAGAAGTGTCAAGGGTGAAATGACAGAATCATGTTTATGATTCCGGCAGGGAACTTCAAATGTGCTTTTTCCAGTCTGTACGAAAGCCTAACTCCCGGCTCAGTGCAAACGGATCACAACAAGGCACACCAATTACCTTGCAAACATCAGGTAGATGGCGGTTTTGCCTTTTCCTTGTTGGCTTGGAGACCTCGACTGTTACGACACACCGCTCCTGCCCTGCCATCGCATATGCTACCAAAAATGGATCACGGCCAATCTGCTCGATTTCGTCATCCGTAAGGTCGTTGGCATAGCCGATATTGACGACCTGCTGGACGTGATCGATATTGACATCCTCATGCAGAATGAGCGCATTCTTGTTTTCCTCCAGCTGAATCCACGAAAACAATAAGTCTTTCTCTGCATCCTTGGGACCGTCTTTGACTTCTTCAAAGATTTCAAGCGGCATTTTGATGTGACCAGCTTGGCTCATGTGCAACAGCCACTCCCAATATTCAGGAACACGGTCAACTGGATAGTAGGAATTGTTCGCGGTGATCAGCACGTTAGCATCTAACAAATACAGCATCAAACGTTCCCCCCGGCCCTGTTTGCAAAGCCAGATCGGGAAATGTCAATGAGCAACGGATGCACGCTGCGCGGTTTTACACCGAGGACTTTCGCGGCTTTAACTGGTGACAACGCGCCTGAGTTGACGGTACGACTAGCAAACTCCAACATGGCTTTTCCCAATCGATGACGTCGAACGATGTAGTAGTTCGGACCGGACTCACTGGATTGAGCTTTTTCCTTGTTTTTCGCCTTTTCCTGCACCCATAACTCTCGCAGTTTTGAGTCCAACGCCTGCCAGTTTTTCAAAGAGATAAACCCCATCCGGAAGAGTTTGTAGGCGACCATAGAGCGACTCAAATTCCGGACCTCCGCAAACTCGGAGATAGCAACGATTGACTCTTCCACGCTCTGTCCAGCATTGATTTGAATCTTATCAAGCTCATCCTTGGGAAGCAGAAATTCGCCTGCAACATCATTGCAAAACTTTTCGATGGCCACATCCGACGGCGATCCACTGACGCCTGTGGTGCCAAGGCACAAATGCGCCATCTCGTGCAGTAGCGTAAATGACCAAGCCGTCTTGGCATCTTGGTCATTTATAACAATGAACGGAGCAATCGGATCGGCAATCGCGAAACCTCGGAAGGATTCAACCGGTATGGCCGAATGGTGGCTACCGAGGTTGCCGATCAAAAGTACGAAGATACCTACGGCTTCGGCTCGCGCACGTAAAAGCGAAAAGGCGTCTTCCGCCTTTTTCTGCGCGCGGAAATCGTGCAAGTCCATTTGCAGAGTTTGCTGAAGGCAGTTCAGCGTCGGAGTGATGCCCGCAGCCATATTGGTCGAGCCGATAAAAGCAAGTGGCTCGATTTCCTCTTCCTCCAGCGTGGAATGCACGAGACTTTGTCGCGCACGTAGATCGCGGATCAGAGCGTCGAGCAAGGCATCGCCAGCTATAGAGCGATCGGCAGCGACCGTCCTGAAATCTTCTCCCCGATCACCTTTTTGTGGTGGGGCGGCAAGGTAGAACGTTAGCAGGGACCGTCGGTATTGTTTTGCCATTTTGAGCAACACCGGGCGCGATGGCGTTTCATCGCCAGCCTCCAAGGCAACAAGTCGTTCGACCTTAGATATACCAAGGCAATGGGCGGCATCCTCCAGGCTCAAGCCTGCAGTTACCCTCGCCCATTTCATGATTTCAGGATTCAACACAGGTGTCTTTCAGGTATTGCCACCGAGTGCAATTTTTTAGTCTCATTATTCTAATCTTCCACGAATATCGGGATCAGGTCTATAAAATATGTGATCAATTACCCGTTTTGTGTGCGCTACGCGCAGTTGCTTAGATGCCGGGGGCTGCCCGGCAGCAGGTTACTTTATTTTGCTTGTCCAAAATATAAGTAACCAAACAAAAAGACACCCTGCCGCGCCGGCCCTGCGGGCTGCCTTCGGTTTGACGGCCAAATTGGGCGGCTGCGCAACTCGCCCTAGCGGGGTGCATACCCCGCACCCCGCCGCGGAGCTCGAACAGTGCTCGCCTTCATCCCAATTTGGCCGTCAAACCGAAGCGGCGCAGAAGGGGGTTTGGGTTTTGTGGGCGAGGTCTCGCCGTTGTCCCCCTCTCCCTAGCCCTCTCCCCGTTGGGGCGAGGGGATGGTGTTGTGGTGGATGAGTTTTTTGTGATTCCTTCCCCTTCAAGGGGAAGGTTAGGATGGGGATGGGGTGTGACTTTCGGTCCCCTTGGGCCGCCGCCGAGTAGCGCAGCCAAGCTGGGGGATTTCTGCGAGGACTGTCTGAGGCCAAAGGCCGAGTTCCGCAGCAGCCCAGCTTGGCGAGCAACGCAGGGAACCCCGAAGGGGCGGTGGATAGGGGCGGCTTTCTTTGGTTACTTTCTTTAGCCGTTTAAAGAAAGCAACTAGCCCGCCGGGCTACCCCCGGCACCTAAACACCCGCGAAGCGCACAAAACCACATCCAGGCAACAGCAAACCTGCTCCGCTTCACCCATCCTGCGTTCTGGTCTATGCTGTAGAAATAATTCCGTGTTTCCACACCATTTTCGGTCGGAGAGTGAAATGAATAAGCATGCCTTGCACATTGCCCTGGTCACCGCATTTGCCAGTTATCTTCCGTCCGCGTTTGCGGCGCCAGTCAATTACGAAATGAACCTGCGCACCTATTCGGGCATGGGCGCGGGAGGCGCTACCGGCATGATGTCGGCGATGTTCGGCGGCAAGGCGAGTATTTCCAAGCAGATGGATCTGCGGCTGGCCAATCCCGCCGATATTCCCGGCGGCTATAGTGCAGAACATACCGTACCCGAGGCCATGCGTATCGGCCCATCGCTGCCGCTGAAGGGCGAGCGGCGCGGCACGGGGGGTGGCGGCAGCGCGGAATCTGAGCAGCCCGAAGGCAAGATGCTGATTTATTGGGGTTGCAGCGAGACCGTGCCGAAAGGGCAGCCGGAAGTGATCGACCTGAAGGCCATGGGCAACCGGCTGTCTCCGGAAGTGGTGGCGATGGCACAACAGAGCCGCAAACGCAAAGGCGGCGGCGATGGCGGCGAAACTCTGCCGCCGCGCACGCTGTGGTGGCCGTATGGCGACAACGCTTACACCGGAATTCCCGCCGAAGCCTCGGTCGTCGGCGAGCATGTGGTGAAGGCCAGTTTCATGCAACAGGAGATTCGCTATGCCCTGGACAAGGACATGGATTTTCTCGAAGCGCTCAACTTTAAGGCCAGCAGTTCCGAGCTCAAGGCGGCGATTCCCCTGAAATGGGATCAGCTTTCCCGTGCCAAAGGCTATAACCTGAACGCCGTTGGCGCAGTCGGCGACAAGGAAGTCATCATCTGGATGGCGGCCAGGAACAAGAATCCGATGCTGCCGGGTAGCCAGAATGACTGCACGATTCCGGCCGGCATTTTCCAGAAGACGTCAGGCGCCATGGCAATGGCGGAGGCCGTCGGACCGACCAGGGGCTTTGCCTATCCGCCGCTCAAGCCCGGCGAGAAAAAACCGCTGATCTGGACCGCGAAAGTGCGGGTGAGCGGGTTCGATAATCTGATGCTCGGCATGGGTGATGTCGCCAGGGATGCGGCCACCGACGCAGCTGCGGATTCAGTGGTGCCGGGCGGAGGCAGCGTGATCAAGTCGCTCAAGGGCTTGTTCGGCAACTGACGGGTTATCGCTCGCCATCGCCCGTGGCAGCGTTCTTGGGGATCTTATTTATTCCGCCACAAGGGCTACCGTCGTCTCGGCCGTTATTTTGTTGATATCAAGCTGCACTACGCAGTACTCAACCTGTTCTTCGACAGGCGTGGGGTCGTCCGCACAACTGCAGCCGGGAGTAATCCCGGCATAAAAAATGCCGACTTTTGCACGTAGGGAATTGGCTTCCTCGGAAGCGCTGATCATCCGCACATTGAGTTTGTCATCCAGGGCATAGCTGCTGGTTGATAATCCCTGTTGCAAGGGAAGCTGTTCGGCACCCAGTTGCTCGATTTCCGACTTGAGGATGGCTTCAAAATCAGGGCTTCCCCAGGCGTTTAACGATTTGGTTAGTCGAATCATTGGCTATCCTGTCCAGGCCAAGGAAACCTGGCGCTTAGTAGCCGGGGGCTTTTTCGGTCGCTTCTTCCCGTTCCTTGCTCGCCTGCTCGACCGTCTTTCCCACGCCCTTGGCCTTGTCCAGCGCTTCGCGTTGCGGCTCGAACAGCTTGGTGGCGGATTTGTCCGGTTCGGTGTGCGGCACCGGCGGCTGGTAGGGTTTTTGTTCGCAGGCGGAGAGCAGCGCCGTGGCAAGCAGTAAAATGATCAGCCCGATGTGTTTCATGATGTTTTCTCTCCGAATAATCCAGTCGGCAGGCCATCGATGCTGACCCGGTTCTTTTCGTGCTGGTAGTTGCGCAGGCCCTGTTCGCCTTTCTTTTCCACCCAGCGCAGCAATTCCTCGCGTTCTCCAGTATAGGTGTAGAGAGGCACGCCTGCACCGCAGGAGGTTTGCAGCGATTCGATGTCGAGCAGGATGATCTGGCGCGCGCCGGGCAGGGCGGGGAATCGCGGGGCGAGTGTTGCCCATTCGGAATCGCCCGGCTTGATGGCGCGCCCCCGGCCATACAGGCGCAGGATCAGGTGGTTGCCCTCGAAGGCGCAGAACATCAGGGTCATGCGCCCATCCGCCAGCAGGTGGGCGGCGGTTTCGTTGCCGCTGCCGGTGAGGTCGAGCCAGGCCACGCGCTTGTCGTCCAGCACGCGCAAGCCGTCCAGCCCCTTGGGCGAGAGGTTGATGCGTCCGTCATCGGGCGCGGTGGCGACGAAAAAAATGTGCTGCCGTGCGATGAAGGCTTTGAGGTTGTCGTCGAGGGTGGGATAGAATTTGGCCATATTTTTCAAAAAACCTTTAACCACGAATTACACGAATGAACACAAATAAACATGAATGACAGAAGTTACCAGACTGGCATGATGCCCTGAATATTCGTGAGCATTCGAGAACATTCGTGTCATTCGTGGTTGCTTGGTGTTTCTCCCCAGCGCGCCATCAATTTGTGTTCGACGCCGAGATGGTCGAGGATGCGCGCCACGATGAAGTCCACCACTTCGTCCACGCTCCGGGGGTGGTGGTAGAAGCCGGGGTTGGCGGGGAGGATGACGGCGCCGGCGCGGGCCAGCTTGAGCATGTTTTCCAGGTGGATGGCAGAAAACGGCGTTTCGCGCGGGACGATGATGAGCTTGCGGTTTTCCTTCAGCATCACGTCGGCGGCGCGTTCGATCAGGTTGTCGGATAGCCCTGCCGCGATCGAACCGAGGGTGCCCATGGTGCAGGGGCAAACCACCATGGCATCGGCCGGGTTGGTGCCGGAGGCCACCGGGGCGAACCATTCGTCGCGACCGAATACCCTGAGCTGTTCGGGCGATACGTTGTAGCGTTCGCATAGCATCTGCTGCGCCTCTAGCGGGCGGGAAGGCAGGGTCAGGTCCATTTCCTGTTTCGCCACGATCTGCGCTGCCTGGGAATAGAGCAGGTAGACCCGGCTGCCGCTTTCCAGCAGACACTGCAGCAGGCGCAGGGCGTAGGGCATGCCGGAAGCGCCGGTCAGCGCCAGGGTGATGGTTTTGTTTTGGGTTTTCATGGTTCTGATTGTAGGCCAGGAGCACGGCAGGCTCAATGTTGCGGCGCAGAAGCGCCGGGCGGGGGAGCTACGGGTTGTGGAGGAATGGCTGCGGCTGCCTCCGCTTCAGTCTTGAGCCTGGCCTTCTCCTCTGCCTCCATTTTTTCAGCGGCCTCAGCCTTTGCTTTGGCTTCGATCCTTTGTCGTTCTGCTTCCTGCTTTTGTCTGACCAGCGGGCAGAGGGCTTTTTCGAATACGTCGCCGAGGCTGTCCGGGATGATTGGAGCGGGGTCGCCTTCCTTGGTTGGGGCATATTCCGAGAGCTCTCCTGTCGGAGTGTAGAGCAGGTAGCTGATCAGTTTGAGGGTGTGCTCGGCGCAGTGGATGCGCTCGCGGTACAAGGCGCTGGCAATGAGCTTGTCCTTGAAGGGTTGGGGTGTGTTGAACACCACTTTCTTCCAGTAGGTGATCTCGTCGTCATTCAGGAACAGCTTGGAGCGGTCGTAAAAGTACAAGTTTGGATCGGCTGCGGTGTGGATCTTCACCCATTCTGCCGCGATCGTGACGGACGGCGCGGCGGCCAGACAGGCTAGTAGTCCGTTTCGCCAAACCAATGACATGAAACGGCGTCTTTTTCCGCCATGCGGCGTTGCATCCCCTTGCCGTATACCCCATACGGCTGCGAGCCTGCGCCTTGCCTGGCGAAAAAATCCATCCATTTCATTTGTCACCGCTTTGACGAAACGGACTACTGGCATGAGCAGGAGCGCGCGCTTCATGGCTGGGGTAGGGGGGGGCGAGCGAGGCTGGAATTCTCGCCATCGGCCAGGAGTTTGGCGGTGATCAGCCCGTTCACGGTGCCGAACAGCAGCGCGGCGGCGGCGAAAATCGGGGCGAGGTAGAGGATGCCGGCATGGGGAATCAGCCACAGGTAAACCACGGCCATTTGCCCGGCGATATGGACGAAGGCGGCGATGATGCTCATAGAGATTGCACCGAACCAGCTTCTCGGCAGATGCCGCGCCAGCGCCAGCGCTGCGAGGCTGGCCGCCGCGCCGGAAAAGCTCAGGACGAACGAAGGGGAAAGAAAAGTGCCGAGGATCAGGCTGCCCGCCACCACCCGCAGCAGCGATACCCATACAGCCGCGCGCAGGCCGAAGCGTTCCAGCACCAGCAGGGTGACGATGTTCGCCAGCCCCGGCTTGATGCCGGGCA
>CAYGNO010000005.1:31827-34446 GCA_964351305.1 uncultured Sulfuricella sp. | reverse complement strand
GTTGCTGTCGATCCGCAGCGGGAAGCCGCCCACCAGATTCTGTTTGGCCCGCTTCAGCTCGTCCTCGGTGGGCCCCTTGGCGATAAAATCCCCAAGCGTCTTGCGCACTACCGCCAGCGCCTCGTCCGCCTGCTCGCGCTTGGTCTGCAAACCAATCTCGAACGGCCCGCGCTGTTGCAGCGGAATAAAATAGCTGTGCGCGCTGTAAACCAGACCGCGCTTCTGCCGCACCTCCTCGATCAGGCGCGAAGCAAAGCCACCGCCGCCGAGGACATAGTTGCCGACGTAAAGCGGGAAATAATCCGGGTCGCTGCGCGTCATGCCCGGCTGTCCGATGAGAATGTGGCTTTGCGTGGCGGGATGGGCGATTTTGCGCGTTTCCCCCTTGGGCATGGACACCGCCGGCAAAGGCTGCGGATCGCCATCGGCGCGGGGCAGGGTGGCCGTCAGCCGAGCGGCGATTTCCCTTGCCTGAGCCGTGGTGACATCGCCGATCAGAGCGATCACGGCATGATCGGCACGGTAATGGGCGCGGTAAAAACCGACCAGCTCTTCACGCCGCAAAGCCGCAATCGATTCCGGCTCGACCAGGGAGGTCAACGCGTAAGGATGGGTTCCATAGATCATCGAATTGAACGCCCGCCCGGCGATGAACTCCGGCTGGGTCCCGGCCTCTTTGAGTTCGGCGATGGATCGGGTTTTTTCCCGCTCCAGTACCGCCTCAGGGAAGTCCGGGGATTGCAGCGACCTGGCCATGACCTCCAGAGCCTGGTCGCGCTCCCGCTCACTGCTCAAAGTACGCAGGCGCAACCCGGCCCTGTCCTGGTCGAAACTTCCGCCCAGGCTGGCACCGATATCGGCCATGCGGCGGGAAATATCTCCCTCGGTCATTCCCCCGGCGCCCAAGGTAAGCAGATGAAGCGTCATGCTCGCCAGACCCGGCCTGGACTTGTCATCCCGGCTGCTACCCGCAGGAAACTCAACGCTGACATCCAGCAACGGCAGATCGTGGTTCTCGACGAAAACCACGCGCACGCCGTTGTCCATCTGCCAGTGCTGGATCGGCAGGGCGGCCTGGGCCGCGGTGGCGACGAGCAGGAGGCCGACAGCAAAAGCAAAATTCTTCACCGCAGAGACGCAGAGGCGCAGAGGTTTTCTCAAGCCGGGGTTTTCTCTGCGCCTCTGCGCCTCTGCGGTTGACCTTGAGTTAATTCGCATGACGTCCTCCCGGAACAAGTTTCACCGGCTTCACGCCATCCAGCGGTTGCGGATCGAGCACCGCCACGGTAAGGCGATCGTCGATCAGGTACTTACGCGCCACCTCCTGCACTTGGCCGGCGGTTACCGCCTTGAGTTTTTCCAGGCGCGTTTCCAGCGTGTTCAGGGGCAGTCCGGCGGTTTCCACCTCGCCGATCAGCATCGCCTGGTAGAACATCGAGTCGCGCTGATAGACCTGGGCTGCTATCACTTGCGCTTTGACGCGTTGCAACTCATCCCCGGTCACGCCATCCCGCTTGATCTTGTCGATTTGCTCGCGGATTGCCGCTTCCAGTTCGGCGACACTCCTGCCCTCGGCGGGAGCCCCGTCCAGAATGAACATCGAAGGCCCGCGCGAAATCAGGTCATATCCCGCCCCAGCCGACACCGCGATCTGCTGCTCCCGCACCAGCGCCTGATTGAGTCGCGCCGAGGCATGGCCGTCCAGCACACCTGCCAGTACCTCCAACGCGTAAGGTTCCCAGTCGTTGCCCGGATCGCGCAGAGCGGGTGCATGGTAGCTCATGGCAAGATAGGGCAGCTTGGCGGGGGCCTTAACGGCCACACGCTTGATGCCGCGCTGATCGGGTTCGACCTGGGGTTTGCGCTGGGGCAGCGCGACCGGCCGGATTTTGCCGAAATAGCGCTCGGCCAGTTTCAGCACCTCCTGGGGTTTGACGTCGCCCACCACCACCAGCGCCGCATTATTCGGCGCATACCAGCGGCGATACCAGTCCCTGGCATCGTCCGCCGTCATGTTTTCCAGGTCGCTCATCCAGCCGATGATCGGATGATGGTAGGGATGAGACTGGTAGGCAGTAGCCATCAGCGTTTCATAGACCAACGACTGCGGCTTGTCTTCTGTACGCAGCCGGCGCTCCTCCATCACCACCTTGATTTCCTTGGCGAATTCCTTGGGCGTAATCACCAGATTGCACATCCGGTCAGATTCCAGTTTCAACGAGAGTTCCAGCTTGGATTTTTGCAATTGCTGGAAGTAAGCCGTATTGTCGCGGCTGGTAAAGGCATTTTCCCGACCGCCGGCAACGGCGATCTGCTTTGAGAATTCGCCGGCGGGAACCGCCCTGGTTCCCTTGAACATCATGTGTTCCAGCACGTGGGCCACGCCGGTCGTGCCGTTGAACTCATCCATGCTGCCGGCGCGATACCATACCTGCGACACCACCACCGGTGCGCGATGGTCTTCCTTGACGATGACCTTCAACCCGTTGGCAAGCTTGTATTCATGGACAGTCGCCATGGCCTGGAACGGCAGCATCGCCGCCAGCAACCACAGGATCAATGTTTTTTTACGCTGCACAAAACCTCCCAATCGCCTAAAATGACGAAGTTGTGAATTAT
>CAYGNO010000005.1:0-31727 GCA_964351305.1 uncultured Sulfuricella sp. | reverse complement strand
TTTTTACGCTGCACAAAACCTCCCAATCGCCTAAAATGACGAAGTTGTGAATTATAGCTCACCTTGAGACCACCACCCCCCATGCTAAGTTTCTTCAAATCCGACAAGAAAGCCGACGAAAGCCAGGAACAGCCCCTGGGCTGGGCGGCCAGGCTGAAACAAGGGTTGGCCAAGACCCGAGACATCCTGAATACGCCGGTTACCGGACTGTTCGGCGGCGGCAAGATCGACGAGACGCTTTACGAGGAACTCGAAACCGTCCTGCTTTCCGCCGATGTCGGCGTCGCCGCCACCCAATACCTGCTCGACGACCTGAGAAGCCGCGTCAAGCGCGACAAGCTGGATGATACGGCACAGCTCAAGCAGGCTCTGCGCGATGGCCTGCAGACCCTGCTCACCCCGCTGGAATCGCCGCTAGCCCTGTCCGGCCACAAACCCTACGTGATCATGATGACGGGCGTCAACGGCGCCGGCAAGACCACCACCATCGGCAAACTGGCCAAATATTTCCAGGCCCAGGGAAAATCGGTGCTGCTCGCCGCCGGCGACACCTTCCGCGCCGCCGCGCGCGAACAGTTGCAGGTATGGGGAGAGCGCAACAACGTCACGGTCATCACCCAGGAGGGCCAGGACTCCGCCGCGGTGATCTTCGACGCGATCCAGGCCGCCCGCGCGCGCGGCATCGACATCGTGCTGGCGGACACCGCCGGACGGCTACCCACCCAGTTGCACCTGATGGAAGAGCTGAAAAAGATCAAGCGCGTCATCGCCAAAGCCGAACCGGGCGCCCCCCACGAGACCATCCTGGTGCTCGACGCCAACACCGGCCAGAACGCCATCGCCCAGGTCAAGTCCTTCGACGACGCGTTGCAGGTAACCGGGCTGGTCCTGACCAAGCTCGACGGCACGGCCAGGGGCGGCGTCATCGCCGCCATCGCCAAAACCCGCCCGATCCCGGTCAGATTTATCGGCGTCGGCGAGCAACTCGATGATCTGCGACCATTTGTGGCCAAGGAATTTGTTGAGGCACTGTTCGAATGATTTCATTCAGCCAAGTCTATAAACGCTACCCCGGCGGCCATGAGGCGCTGAAAAACCTCAGCTTCACCATGGCACCCGGCGAGATGGCCTTCATTACCGGGCCGACCGGCGCCGGCAAGAGCACCTTGCTGAAGCTGGTGGCCGCAATCGAGAAACCTTCATCCGGCAGCGTGGTGGTGAGCGGCCAGAATATCGGCAAGCTGCGCCGCAGCGCCGTCCCCTTCCTGCGCCGCAACTTCGGCCTGATCTTCCAGGATCACAAGCTGCTTTACGACCGCAACGTGCTGGAAAACGTCATCCTGCCGCTGGATATCGCCGGCTTGCCCCGCGCCGAAGGCATGAAGCGCGCCCGTGCCGCGCTCGACAAGGTGAAACTGCTGGGACTGGAAAAGGCCAACCCGATTTCCCTTTCCGGCGGCGAGCAGCAACGCCTGTGCGTGGCGCGGGCGATCGTCAACCGCCCGGCCATCGTGCTGGCCGACGAGCCCACCGGCAATCTCGACGCCGAGTATGCCGGCGAAATCATGGAGATGTTCAAGTCCTTCAACCAGGTCGGCGTCACCCTCCTGATCGCCTCCCATGACGAGTCGCTGATCACACGCTACAGCAGCCGGGTGTTACACCTGAAGCAGGGGGAGTTGCAAGCATGAACTGGCTCAGCCAACACCGCATCGCCCTGGGTCTGATCCTTGCCCGCTTCGCCCATGCGCCTTTTTCCGGCCTGCTCGCCATGATCGTCTTTGGCGTTGCGCTCAGCCTGCCGCTTGGCCTTTATATGCTGACCGAAAACGTCAAGATTGTTGCCGGCAACGTCAGGCTGGAGCCCCAGATTACCGTGTTCCTGTCTCCCAGCGCGGATGCCGACAGCGCCAAACGAGTCGAGTCGCGCCTGAAGGAACTCAACGCCATCAAACAATTCCGCTTCATCCCGCGCGACCAGGCGCTGCAGGAGCTGCTGCAAAACACGGGGCTGGTCGACGTGGCGGCGGGGCTGGAACGGAACCCGCTACCGGACGCCTTCGTGATCGAACCCCACAGCATCAACCCTGATGAACTCAAAAACCTGCGCGGCGACCTGGCGAAGTTGCCCAAAGTGGACAAGGTACTGCTGGACACCGCCTGGGCAGAGCGCCTGAACGCCATGGTGCGCCTCGGTCGCGATGTCACCCTGATTCTTGCCGTCCTGCTCGGTTTTGCCCTGGTGGTGATCACCAGCAATACCATCCGTCTGCAAATCCTGTCGCAGCGCGAGGAAATCGAGATCAGCACGCTGATCGGTGCGACCGATGCCTTCATCCGCCGCCCTTTCCTTTATCATGGAGCGCTGCAGGGCTTGGGCGGAGGCATCGCCGCCTGGCTCATCGTCAGTCTTGGCCTGCAACTGCTCAACGCTGGCATAGCCGACCTGGCGAAACTCTACGCCGCGCAATTTCGTCTTCTGCCCTTGGGTGCCAGCGATATACTCGGCCTGCTGCTGTTTGCCTCCCTGCTCGGCTGGCTCGGGGCATTTCTGGCGGTAGGGCGGCATTTGCGCCGGAACGAGGCTAGCGCAAACGCCGGCTAAATCCGCCACGACCGGCGCCCATTTTATGGGTTCAATGGTCGGGCAACACCATGCCGGATGCCGGGGCTGGCCAGGCAATATGGCGCCCTCAAAAGCTGGCCCGTGCCGAATTTTCTGACTTATCTCGGGCGTATTTCCTACTCCATATTCCTCGTTCACTTCCCCCTGAGCCTGATTGTCAACGCGGCATTCTTCCGCTTTTTCCCGCACCAGCGTTATCCCAGATAATCCATAGAGCCAAAACACCGCTGTGGGAGCGGCGCCCTCGCCGCGATTTGCGGTCCCATTCGCGCCGAAAGCGGCGCTCCTACAGGCACGAGCATTCTATGGATAATCCGGGTTAAATATAATTATTGACTGATATACCCATAAATTAGTATAGTTGATTATATTAGTCGGGAATTGCCTCTGCCGCGCGGCGGAATGCGATGAACTTTTCCAACCACTTGGCACTCTCATTCACAGAGTGCTAAAATTAAGAAAATTGGAGGAAAATCTGTATGACGAATGCTCTATTAGCCATCTCAATTCCCTCTGCCACCGGCAGCCTGGAAAGCTATATCCAGTCGGTCAGGGCGATGCCGGTGTTGAGCCCCGAGGAAGAACACGAATTAGCGTTGCGGCTGAAGCGTGACGACGATGTGGAAGCGGCGCGGATGCTGGTGGTTTCGCACCTGCGCGTGGTTGTGAACATCGCGCGCGGCTACATGGGTTACGGCCTGCCCCAGGCGGATCTGATTCAGGAAGGCAACATCGGCCTGATGAAAGCCGTGCGCCGCTTCGACGGTGAGCGCGGCGTGCGTCTGGTTTCCTTTGCCATCCACTGGATCCGCGCCGAAATGCATGAATACATCCTGCGCAACTGGCGCCTGGTCAAGGTCGCCACCACCAAGGCGCAGCGCAAACTGTTCTTCAATCTGCGCAGCATGAAAAAGGGACTTGGCTACCTCGGCCCGGATGAGGTTAACAGCATCGCCAAAACCCTGGGCGTAAAGCCGGAAGAAGTGGTGGAAATGGAAAGCCGCATGGGCGGCCAGGATATCTCCATGGAAACCCACGGCGGGGACGAGGATGAAGGCACCGGCCCGATCGCCTATCTCGCGGCCGATGCGACCAATGAACCCGCGGCCCTGCTGGAGCAGGAGGAAACCAGCCAGTTGCGCGAGCGCGGCCTGTCCAGCGCGTTGCAGAGCCTCGACGACCGCAGCCGCCGTATCATCGAGGCGCGCTGGCTAACCGAGGATGCGAGCGCCACGCTGCATGAGCTCGCGGCGGAGTATGGCGTGTCCGCGGAACGCATTCGCCAGATTGAGCAAAAAGCCTTGCAGAAAATGAAAGCGGCAATTGTGGCCGAGGCCGCCTGACCTCGTCGCAATAAAAAAAGCGGGGCGCATTTTGCGCCCCGCTTTTTTTGCATTCCGATGCCTGATCAGGCCAGAATCACGGAAAAAAAGCTGATCCAGCTCCACACCATCAAAGTTATCACGATAGGCATCACAAATTTAGCCATTTATATCTCCTTAATTAAAAAACCCGCCAAAACCCATTTTCCAAAACGGGGCAATTCTAGTTCAAAGCCCCTTCCCATTCAACCCACTACGTCAACTTATCACTTCTTCGATCGCGAATCCGAATAACGCGGAATACGCGGATCGTCATCATCCATCAGGATGCGCTGGGCAGGGCCTTCCATGTCTTCGAACTGGCCATTCTTGATCGCCCAGAAAATGCCGATCCCGGCGACGAGAATCATCACCGCGGTCATGCCCAGCAAATAGATCAGTATCTCTGTCATTCCTTCTCCTCAATCAGCGCAGGCGCAGCGCATTCAGCACCACCACCAGCGAGCTGGTCGACATGCCGATGGAAGCAAGCCACGGCGGTATCATGCCGACTGCAGCGAAAGGCAGCGCGAGCAGGTTATAAACGATAGCCCAGGCAAAATTCTGGCGCATCACGGCGATACTCGCATGGCCGGTCTTCAGGGCGCGCTGGATATCCAGCAGATTTTCCGTCAATAATACGATGTCGCTGCTGGCCCGTGCAACCTGGGTGCCGCCGCCCATGGCGATGGACACATCGGCCCCGGCCAGCACCGGCGCATCGTTGACGCCGTCACCCACCATGGCTACGACATGGCCTCGCTGCTGAAGTTCGCGCAGCGCCTTGAGTTTGTCTTCCGGTCGCAGCGCGGCCTGCCAGGATTCGATGCCTGCCTCGGCGGCAACGTGGGCCACCGCGTCGGCAGCATCGCCGCTCAGGATGGTGACCTGCACCCCTGCCGCCTTGAGTTGCCCGACCAGCTCGCCGGCCTGTGGCCGCAGGCCATCGGACAGCACGAACACCGCCATGGCGCGCCGCTCGTCGCACAACCACACCCGCGTTGCGCCTTCCGGCAGATCGCCCGGCAACGCCACCGGCTCGAACCCAGCCAAAGCGGCATTGCCCAGGGTATAGCGCACGCCGTCAATGGAACCGCTCACTCCCTTGCCCGGCAGGTTCTGCGCCTCCTGAACCGCAATCAAATCAGTGCCGGCGACCCGGCTCAGAAAGCTCTGCGCCAGCGGATGCTCCGAAGCCTGTTCCAGGCTGGCCGCGAGCAACAGGCAGCGCTCTTCGTCCACACCGAAAAAGGTGACGGTGCGCTGCAGCACCGGCTTGCCATAGGTGAGGGTACCGGTCTTATCGAAGACCACATGATTGACCCTGGCCAGGGTTTCCAGGGCGTGGCCGCGCGTCAGCAATATGCCGTGCCGCAGCAGGTGCGAGCCGGCAGCGGCGAAGGCCGTAGGCGCGGCGAGCGACAAAGCGCACGGGCAGGTCACCACCAGCACCGCCAGCACGATTCCGAACGCCTGGCCCGGCTCCAGCCACCACCATGCGGCGCCGACTATCGCCGTCAGAATCAGCAGGCCGACCGTGAAATGCCCCGCCACCCGATCGGCCAACTGCGCCAGGCGCGGCTTCTCCGCCACCGCCCGGTCGAGCAGACGGACGATACCCGCCAGCACGGTGTTCTCGCCCACTCCGGTCACGCGCAGCAGCAGCGGCCCTTCCAGATTTATGCTGCCGGCAATCACCCGCACCCCGGCGCATTTCGGCACCGGACGGCTCTCGCCGGTCAGCAGCGCCTCGTCCACCGTGCTCTCGCCTTCGATCACTTCGGCGTCGGCGGCGATGGCTTCGCCCGGCTTGGCCAGGATGGTGTCTCCCTCGTTCAGTTCCAGCACCGGCACTGGCTGGTGCTGGCCGCCATCCAATACCTTGGTGGCCATTGCCGGCGCGAGCTTGAGCAGGTTTTCCGCCGCTTCGACCGACTTTTCCTGAGCGCCGTGTTCCAGAAAACGGCTGGAAAGCAGGAACAGGCTGAACATGGTAATGGCGTCGTAGTACACCACACCGTGACCCTGTAGCGTGGCCCAGGCGCTGCCGACGAAGGCGCCGATCACGGCCAGGGAAACCGGCACGTCCATGTTCAGGCGCTTCCCGAGCAAGGCATTCCAGGCGCTCTGGTAGAACGGCACAGCGGCATAGAACACCACCGGCAACGTCAGCACCAGGCTGAAATAGCGCAGCAGCGCAGCCGTGCTGACCTCCATGCCGAATGCGGCGCCGGCGTACAGCGCCACCGCCAGCATCATCACCTGGCCGGAGGATAGGCCGGCAATGGCGATCCGGCGCAGATCTTTTGCCCTTCGCTTGCGGCGCAGATTTTCCTGGCGTTCGGCGCTGAAGGGGTGGGCGTTATAGCCGAGCAACTGGATTTCTTCGAGGATCTTGCTGAGATGGACAGCCTGGTCGTCCCAAGTGATGCGGGCGCGATGGGTGGCGTAGTTGACCTGAACCTGCAGCACGCCCGGCAGCTGCTTGAGGTGACGTTCGTTGAGCCAGATGCAGGCGGCGCAGGTAATGCCTTCGAGGATCAGGGAGGCTTCCTTGACGTGCTCGCCTTCTTGCCTGACAAAGCTTTTCTGGATGCCGGGGTGGTCGTAAAGCGCCAGCTTCTGCACTTCCTCCGGCACCACTTCGTGGCCAACGCCGGGCAAAGCGGTACGATGCCGGTAATAGTCGGTCAGCCCGTTGTCGACGATGGTCTGCGCCACCGCCTGACAGCCGCGGCAGCACATCTGGTGCGACTCGCCTTCAATGGTTACGGGGTGGTGCGCGCCGGACGGAACCGGCAGGGCGCAGTGGTAACAGGTTTTCTCGACGTTCATTTAGATTGCCGGGACGATAATCTCTTTTGCTGTTTCGAACCTGTCCTGTCCACGCTCGATCAGCAGCACAGCTACCCACTGGCCTGGCTTATCCATGCTGACTTGAGCACGATAGCGCCCCGGCGCGAAAGAGTTCAAGTTGGTCGATTTTCCCGTATCCGCGCCGTCTGCCGGGTGCTTGATGGTGAGCGTCACGGTCGCACCCTCAATGGGTTGCCGTGCGCTGTCGCTGGTACTAACAGTCACTTCAGTGGCTTTGCCGAGCTTGATCTGATCAAGTCCGGCAACCTCGATCTGCCAGCCCAATTGGCGTTGCCGCACGGATTTCTTCATATGCGAAGAAATCATCTTGGCCGCCGCCTCGTCATGCGGGATTTCCCCGGAAAAAGCGGTATAGACTTGCTTGTGCGCGGCATTCGGCAGGAACCATTGGGCAATCGAAGGCGGCAGGCCGCTGATTGAAATCGAGACGAATGCCGCCATCAACAGCGCCAGCGCCAGAAAGAAACCGACGATGGTCTTGGGAATCCAGTGCATCGGCTGCGGCGGCGCCCCTATTTTTCTATCACCCGTCAGGGTCAGCACGATCGCAGTGGCGACGTACAGCGCCAGATGGAGCGCCACTATGTCGGCGCCAGGCCAGTGGCTCAGACTGTAGAACATGATCGCCAGAGTCGGCAACGCACCGCTGATCACGCCGCGCCAGTAGTTGGAAACACCGGCCAGACGCAGGCCAAAATACAACAGGGCGATTAGCGCCGCCCCTCCGAACAAGGTCTCTGTCATCTATTTATCCTTCATGCTTGGCGTAAAAACGGGCTTTCTTTATGATTGCCTGATCCGGCTTTTTCAGCGGTGTAATGATGAATTCGATTTCACTCACCTGGCTCACCATGGCGGGAGGAAGCTTGACGTTCGCCAGCACCATCAAACTCTTGCCCTGGCGCACGCTGACCTCGCGCATTTCACCCAGGTCCACCGCATCCTCCGGAATCCCACGCACACTGATGCGGTAATCCTGCACGACCTGCGACTTGTTCGTAATGTGTATCTGGTAGCGGTTGCGGATATCCCCGTTCGACAGCACCACGAACAGCGGCTGGCGCACCGGCTGGACGGAAAGTTCGGTCTCGGAACGCGAGGCGATATTGTATACCAGCACACCCACCATCACGAGTATCGCCGCGCCATAGCCCAGGGTGCGCAACCGCAGCCAATCCAGATGCACCTTGCCCGGATTCCTGCTTTCGATGTTGATTTCCGAATCGTATCGGACCAACCCACGAGGGAAGCCGACCGAATCCATAATGTTGTCGCAGGCGTCAACGCACAAACCGCAGGAAATGCACTGGTATTGCAGCCCTTTGCGGATGTCGATACCCGCCGGGCACACCTGCACGCAGAAGCCGCAATCAATGCAATCGCCTATTCCCTGGGCCTGTCGCTCCTCGCGAGTCCTGGTGCCTGCGCGCGGCACGGCGCGCCCTGCCGCACCCTCGCCGCGCTGGAAGTCATAGTAGGGCGCCAGGGTTTCCGGCTCGTACATCACGCCCTGAAAACGCGCGTAAGGACATATGTAGATGCAGACTTGCTCGCGTGCCAGTGCAGCCGCCACGTAGGTGGTCACGGTTAAAATCAGCACGGTGAAATAGGCTACAGAAGGCAGATCGGCGGTGAAGAAACGCTGGGTCAACTCGGGCGCATAACCGTAGTACATGATGAAGCTATAGGCGGTAATGAAGGCCAGAAGCAGCCACAAGGCGTGTGTGGCGCCATATTTGGCCACCTTCTCCGCATTCCATGGCTGCTTGTAAAGACGAATGCGGGCCGGGCGCTCGCCCTGAACCCATTGTTCGATAAAAATGAAAGCATCCGTCCACAGCGTCTGGAAGCAAAAATAGCCGCAGAATGCCCTCCCTACAAGTCCGGTTGCGAAGAACAGCAGAGCCGCGGCAATGAACAGCAGCAGTGCGAGAGAGATCAGATCCTGCGGATAGAACACCAAGTCGAAGACGAAAAATCGGCGCCCGACCAGATCAAACAATACCGCCTGCGCAGGCGCATCCTGGCGCGTCCAGGGCAGCCAGGGCAGGAGGAAATAGACCGCATAGGCCAGCACCATCACGGACGTCTTGAAGGTACGGAAGGCGCCTTTAACCGACCGGGTAAATATCGGAATCCGTTTCTGGAACAATTGTTCAGATTGTTCACCGGTTTGCAAGTTTTGTACTTCCACAATTTTCTCCTGACCACTCATGTCATTCGGCCAGCAAATTTCAGAAATGTTTCACCCGTACAGGCAGAATATATTTATATTCTAATGTTTCAGCGCAAGAAGAAAACTCGTAAACAAAAAGACCCCGTCCACAAGGCCGGGGTCCAGACATTCAACTGGCGAACGCTTTATTTCTGACTACCGCCACCGAGCACGTCATGCACGTAAACCGTCAAAAGCTTGATCTGGTCAGCGCTGAGGCGGTTATTCCAGGCAGGCATCACGCCCTTGCTCAGACCGGAGGTGATCACCGCCTTGACCGCAGCGACTTTCTTGTCCGCACCGTCCTGGGCAGGCACGTCCGCCCACAGCCATATCTTGTCGGTCAGGTTGGCCGCGCCAATGTCCTTGTTGCCCTTGGCGTCCGCACCGTGACATGCGACACAGCTCCCCTTGCCACGGAACAGTTCTTCGCCGGCCTTGGTTTTGGCTGCGTCCATTTTTTCGCCCGACAGGCTCAGTACATAGTTGGCGAGGCTCTCAATTTCGCCCTCGTTCAGATCCGCGCCCCCCTTGGCCGGCATGATGCCAGTGCGGCCATTGGTGATGGATGCCTGAATCTTGTCATGAGTACCGCCGTAGATCCAGTCGTCGTCCGTCAGGTTAGGGGCAAATGCCATCTTGCCCGCCCCACCACTCATATGACAGGCGGCGCAGTTGTCTGCGAACACCACTTTACCGGCGGACGCCACAAAGTTGGACAACTCCGGATTCCTGGCGATCTGCTCGTAGGGCGTGGCCGCGACCATGTCGAAATACTTCTTCTGGGATTCACGGGCGTCCTGCAGGTCTTTCATCAGCAGGGCACGGGTGTTCCAGTGCGTGGTTTTCTCCACACCCTTGTCGTTCTTGTAGGTGATGGTAGCCACGCCAGTGGTAAATCCCTTGCCCAGCGGCCAAGCCGGGTAGGCCACCCAGTACACCAGCGAGAAAATGATGGTGATGTAAAAGGACCACAGCCACCAGGCGGGCAGCGGGTTGTTTAACTCCTGCAGATCTCCGTCCCAGACGTGGCCGGTGGTTTGCACTTTGCTCTCTTGCGAGTTTCCCTGACTCATGATTGGTTCCTTTGCGTCAATATTTAATCGTCTTGGAGCGGCATGTTCTTGTAGGATTCCAGGCGCTCGCCGCGAGTCTTGCTGCCATACACGTAGAACAGGATGGCGCAGAACGTGATGAAGAAAATCAGCAGCGCTATCGGCTTGGTATTTTCAAACCGGGTAAACCACATCAGCCATTCCATAGCGCGCTCCTGTTTAGCGGAATTTCACGAAGTTGTCGTTGTCGAGCTTGCTGAAGTCAACCATCGTACCCAGCACCTGCAGGTAGGCTACCAGCGCATCCATTTCGGTTACGTCGGCGGCGTTGCCGTCATACTTGCCGGTTTGCGCCTGCTCGATCAGGTTCTTCTGCGCATCGGGGATGTGCAACTGCTTCGCCACCTCCGCGCCGAACTCCTTGACGTTGTTGTCATACTCAGCCTTATTGGTAGAGTACGGCACGCCGGTCGTACGTAGCGCCATCATGCTGCCCGCCACATCGGAAGTATCCAGAGCAGTCATCAGCCAGGGGTAATTCGGCATCACCGATTCAGGCACCATCGAGCGTGGCGCGATCAAGTGCTGCACCTGCCACTCGTTGGAATATTTCTTGCCGACTCGCGCCAGGTCCGGGCCAGTGCGCTTGGAACCCCACTGAAAGGGATGGTCATACTGCGATTCCGCCGCCAGCGAGTAATGCCCGTAGCGCATGGCCTCGTCGCGGAACGGACGTATCATCTGCGAATGGCACAAGTAGCAGCCCTCGCGGATGTAGATGTCGCGACCGCGATTCTCCAGCGGGCTATAGGGGCGAACCATCTTGATCCCTTCGGGGGTTCTCACATCCTCGACGGTACCTTTGATGAAGAACAGCGGCACGATTTCAACCAGGCCGCCAATACTGATGGCGATCATGGTCAGCACCAGCATCAGCCCAACATTTTTTTCAATTTTTCCGTGATCCATTATGATCTTCCTTATGCTTTAGTGATGCCCCGCACCGCGGAGCATCGTCTATCAACCCGAGTCCCGTTACGCTGCACTTGCTGCCAAGCCACCGGCAGGCATGCTCTTCGCCTGGCGGATGGTCATGAAGCAGTTGTAGAGCATCAGCAACATGCCGGCCAGGAACACAGCGCCGCCCAGGGCACGCATGGCGTAGTAGGGATGCATGGCGGCAACGGATTCGGCGAAGGAATACTGCAGGTTGCCGTAATCGTCGTAAGCGCGCCACATCAGGCCCTGCATGATGCCGGAAATCCACATCGCGGTGATGTACATCAGGGTGCCGATGGTAGCCAGCCAGAAATGCACATTCATCAGTTTGATACTGTGCATCTTGGTATCCCACAGGCGGGGCAGCATGTGATAGATGGCACCGAAGGAAATCATCGCCACCCAGCCCAGCGCGCCGGAATGGACGTGGCCGACGGTCCAGTCAGTGTAGTGGGACAGGGCATTCACGTCCTTCAGCGACATCATCGGGCCTTCGAAGGTGGACATGCCGTAGAACGACAGCGCCACGATCAGGAAGCGCATGATCGGGTCGGTGCGCAGCTTGTCCCAGGCACCGGACATGGTCATGATGCCGTTGATCATGCCGCCCCAGGAAGGCATCAGGAGCATGATGGAGAAAGTCGCCGCCAGGGTGGAAGTCCAGTCGGGAATCGCAGTCCAGTGCAGGTGATGAGAACCGGCCCACATGTACATGAAGATCAGCGCCCAGAAGTGGACGATGGACAGGCGATAGGAGTAGATCGGACGCCCTGCCTGCTTGGGCACGAAATAGTACATCATGCCGAGGAAGGCTGCGGTGAGAAAGAAACCCACCGCGTTGTGGCCGTACCACCACTGGGTCATCGCATCCTGCGCACCGGCGAACAGCGGGTAGGATTTGGTCAGGCTAACCGGGATCGCCAGGTTGTTGAAGATATGCAGCAGGGCCGTGGCCAGGATGAAGGCGAGGTAGAACCAGTTTGCCACATAAATATGGGGCTCCTTGCGCTTCATGATGGTGCCGATGTATACGATGGCGTAGGTGACCCAAACCACGGCGATCAGCAGGTCAACCGGCCATTCCATTTCCGCGTATTCGCGGCCCTGGCTATAACCCATCACATCGCCCAGCGCGGCCAGCACGATGATCGCCTGCCAGCCCCAGAAGGTGAAGCTGGCCATGCCATCCGACAGCAGCCTGGTCTGGCAGGTGCGCTGCACAATGTAGTAGGAAGTAGCGAACAGCGCACTGCCGCCAAAGCCGAAAATCACGGCACCGGTATGAACCGGGCGCAAGCGGCCGAAGGTGATGTAGGGAATATCAAAATTTAAAAACGGCCATGCCAGTTGCGAGGCAATAGTCACCCCCACCAACATGCCCACCGCGCCCCAGATCAGGGCCATGATGGTGAATTTGCGAACAATATCGTAGTTGTATTGCTCGCCGCTCCCTATCGCAACCGATGCCATAACTCTCTCCTTGCTGTAAACATAAACCCGCACACGACCGGCCTCATTTCATCCAGACCGATACGCGATATTCAATGCCTCCGTGCCAGAAAGCGCGATATTCAGCCTTTGGCACAATGATGCGTAATATAGCCGCAAACGTGCCGACTTTCACTGACGCAAGTCAACCAAACTTCAATTATTTAATACCTGCGTATCTGATTAGGCTGGCGGAATGCCGCGAATTTAAATGCGGCTCAGCCGAGAGAGATGGATTTGAGGCGATCCTGATCGAGCAAATGCACCTGCCGCCGCTCGGTGCTCAGCAGGCCGCCATCCTGAAAACGGGTGAACACCCGGCACACGGTCTCCTCGGCCATGCCGAGATAATTGCCGATATCGCTGCGCGACATGCTCAAATTGAATTGGGAGGGGGAGTAACTGCGTCTCTGAAAGCGCCGTGAAAGGCTTAACAGAAAAGTGGCAAGACGCTCATCGGCATTTTTCTTGCCGAGGAGCAACATCAATTCCTGGTTGTCGAGAATTTCCTGGCTCATGATGTTGAGCATCTGCTGGCGGACGGACGGAACTTCAGCACTGTATGCTTCCAGCACATCGATAGGCACTTCGCACACCATGGTGGTTTCCAGCGCCCGAGCCTCGCTCATGTACTGATTGGCGACAAGGGCGCCCAAGCCGAGAACTTCGCCGGTGATGTGGAAGCCGGTGATCTGAACACGTCCATCATTGGTCAGGACATATGATTTGACGGAGCCGCAACGGATCGCATAGACGGCGCGCAAGGGTTCGCCGATCCGGTAGAGCAGCTCGCCACGCTTGAAAATTTTGCGATTTCTGACGATCGTTTCCAGCAAACGCAGGTCTACATCCGGGCCGTTAACTTCCCGGCACAAACCATAAATCCCGCAATCCTTGCATGTAACCGGGGAGCACGCCTCGGGCTCCGTCCCACGCGGCGCCGCCGGCCGTCTCGGCATCAATCGCGCAACGGCCGTCATGGTTTCTCACCCAGAAGCAGTTTCACATCATGAACAATCGACACCAGTTCGGCATCGTGGCTGATCAGCACGCGCAGACGGCCACGAGGATCGAAGCCATAAACGCCCGCGCTGTGATCCAGCAGGTAGCCCGCCGCGGAGCCAGAATCATGTTTGGCGTAAGTCACCTTGAACTCCTTGGCGGTTCTGGCGATAGCGGATTCATCGCCGTACAGGGCCAGAAAATCTTTATGAAAATAAGTCACGAAATTCGCCAATATTTCCGGCGTATCGCGCGCCGGGTCCAGCGTTACGAATAACACCTGGACTCGCGCAGCATCATCGCCCAACCGTTTCTGCGCCATGGACAACCCCGACAGCATGGTCAGACATACGTCCGGACAATGGGTATAGCCAAAAAACAGCAATACCGCCTTGCCCTTGAAATCGGCCAGTGTGCGCGTCTTGCCACGATGGTCGACAAGGCGGAAATCCCTGGCGAAATCAGCGCCGGTAATATCGGTTGCAACAAACGGCTCGACCGGAGCACTTTTATCCGCACATCCGGATAACAATGCCAGCATGCAAGCTACAGCAGCCACCCACAAACCAAATCGTTCGGTCATGAAGCGCAATTATATCCCTGTCCGGCCCATTTCATCCATCATCGCCATCGGCAAGTCACAAATGCGATACTTCCCGCTAAGAACCGCAGCGGCCAACCGGTCGAGTGTCTGCTCATGCAGCAGCGCAACTATTTTTTCCTTGATCGGCTTCCATTTCGAATGCACGGGACAGGCCGTTTCGTCGCTGCAAATTTTCAGGCCCAGCACGCAATTTTCGGTGAAGCCGGCCCCTTCAATCAGGGTGACGATCTGCATCAGATCGGTCTTTTCCCCTCCTTCGCGCAGACAGAACCCTCCTTGGCGACCGCGATAGGAATAAAGCAGGTTTCCCCGGCACAGGTTTTGCATGATTTTGGCCAGATAGGCCGTGGGAACGCCGAGATATTCCGCAACCTTGCGGTTCAGAATCGGTTCGCCCGGGGGGCGCGTGGCAATATAAATCAGCGCCTGGATGGCATACTGGCTGGTGCGGGACAAAATCATCATATCTCCAATTTGGCATATATTGATCTAGTTATCTTAAATTCTACCAATATGGAATGATATGGTCATTATGGTAAAAAATCTACATCCCAATAAATTTACCTAAAAATCCGTGCGCAACAACCCGGCCATTTCCTCCGCGGAAGGGCGTGGCCGGTACGGAAGCACACCAATCAGGGGGCCTTTCAGCCTTTGCTCCAAAGCCGCGATACTGTCCTGCACAAACGGCATATCGGGCTCAATCTGATTGGCCACCCAGCCCGCGAGAGTGAGCCCGCGTTGCCTGATCGCCTGCGCAGAAAGCAAGGCATGATTCAAGCAACCGAGACGTAAACCAATCACCATAATCACGGGCAACCCAAGCAACTGCGCCATATCGGCCGTGTCCTCGCGAGCGTTGAGCGGCACCATGAAGCCGCCAACGCCCTCGACCACCACCACCTCGGCCATTTCCCGCAATCTCAGACAGGATTGTTCGATTTTTTCAAGCCGGATATCCAGGCCCATCCGTGCCGAGGCAATATGCGGGGCTACGGGTAGAGTCAGTGCATAGGGGTTAATCAACTCCTGCGGCGCAGCAACATTGCCGGCCGCACGCAGGTTTTCCACATCCTCGCAGCACCAGCCCGCGGCTGTTTCCACACAGCCGGCGGCGACCGGCTTCATGCCTACGGCCTTGTTGCCCTGCCCGACGAAGGCCCGCAACAAAGCGCAGGCGACCAGCGTCTTGCCTACGCCGGTGTCAGTGCCAGTGATGAAATAAGCTTTTTTCATGATTGATTTGATAAAAATGTTCTCCGCGTCCTCTGCGGTGAAAATCATTTTTTAACGAGCCGCACCACCTGCGGTTCATCCGGCGGCGGCCTCTTCTCACCTTTCCAGGCATGGCCGTAAACCACTTCATAAGTGGCCGGCAGCTTGCCGTCGCGGCGCAGCGCCTCGTAATTCTGTTGCAGCCGCTGCCATGCGCCCTTGCCCAGCAAGCCTCGGCCCCGCCCCTGATTGGCGTTGTGCGCACCCAGCGCCTTGAGGTCGCGCATCAACCCGGCCAGGTCGTCATAGGTCAGAGTCACCGTCTCCATATCCATCACCGGCGCGGCAAAGCCGGCCCGCATCAGGGCGTCGCCGACATCGTGCATATCGAGGAAGCGATTGACGTGGGCATGAGCATCCAGCGTGCCGAAAGTCTGGCGCAGCTCCTTCAGGGTATCCGGGCCGAAGGTGCTGAACATCAGCAGGCCGCCGCTCTCCAGCACCCCGTGCATACCGGCGAAGGTGGCGGCGAGGTCATTGCACCACTGCAGGGCGAGATTGGACCAGATCATGCCGACGCCGCCGGCTCGCAAAGGCAGGCTCTCGATATCCGCGCACACCCGTTCCTCGGCGGCGACAAAGGGCAGCAAGCGCTTCCACGCGGGTTGGCGGCTGCGCGACGCCTGCAGCATGGCCGGCGCAATATCAAGTTCGATCACGCGGGACCTGGCATAGCGCTCCCGCAGTTGGCGCGAACCGTAACCGGTGCCGGAACCGGCGTCGAGGATGACCCGGGGTTCGAACTTGATGTATTGCAGGCGCTCCGCCATGCGGTCGCAGACCTCCCGCTGCAGCACGGCGACCTGGTCATAGGTGGCGGCGGCGCGGTCGAAGGAGCGGCGCACACGGCGCTTGTCCAAGGCAAATGGGTCAGTCATGCAAAAATCCGGTCACAATTTCAGTAAATTTCACAGGGTGCGACAAAAACGGCGCATGTGCGGCACCCGGCAACACCTCCAGGCGCGCTTCCGGCATTCGTTCGGCAAGCCAGTGCGCAGCCCCCACCGGCGTGAGCATGTCGCGTTCGCCGTGCAGCAGCAAAGTCGGCGTTTTAATCGTCGCGGCGCGGTCGCGCAAGTCGCTCTCCAGCAGAATGTTTAGTCCAGCCCGCAAGGTTTGCACCTCGGGGCAACCGCGAGTGAACACAATGTCGCGCAACCGCTTCAGCACCGCTTTCACCTCATCGCCGCCGCGCGCCTGGAGCGCCAGAAAGCGCTTCAGCGTACCTTCGTAATCGGTTTCCAGAGCAGCCGCGAATTCCAGCAGCACTTCGCGCTGCACCGCCCACGGCCAATCTTCCAGCGCCGTAAAGCACGGTGTGCTGGCCGTCAAAACCAGGCGCCCGATCCGGTCAGGAAACAGCAAAGCCATTTCCAGCGCCACCTGCCCGCCCAACGACCAGCCGCAGACGGAAACTTTTTCCGGCAGCACCGCCGCAACGGCGCGAGCAAGATGCTCCAGATCATAAGGTTCGAATGCCGGACTTGCGCCATAACCGGGCAAATCGACAATATGCAGCCGGAAACGCCGCTCCAGGGCATCGCGTACCCCATCCCACACCCCGCCGTGCATGCCCCAGCCATGGAGCAGGGCGAGATTCGGGCCATCGCCAATAATTTCGATATGCAATTTCATCAATATCTTTTTTCACCGCAGAGGGCGCGGAGGACGCTGAGGAAGGCAAAACCCCCTGTTTTTCCTCTGCGGTTAATCCTGTTTTTCCAGTTCGTTCAACACTTGCGCCAGCCGCTCCACATCTTCAACCGTATGCGCCGCCGACAAGGAAATACGCAGGCGCGCTTCGCCCCTGGGCACGGTCGGCGGGCGTATCGCCGGCACCCAGATGCCGCGTTCACGTAGCGCCTCGCTCACCGCCAGCGTTTCCTGGTTGGAACCGATGATCACCGGCTGAATCGGCGTTGTCGAGTCCATCAGGCGCCAGCGCCGCAACTTCAGGCCGTGCCTCAGGCCGGCGACCAACTCCCGCAGGCGCTCGCGCCGCCACGCTTCCCCTTCGATCAATTTCAGGCTCGCCGAAAGCGCCGCAGACAGAAGTGGCGGCGTGGCGGTGGTGTAAATATAGGGGCGGGCGCGCTGCACCAGGTAATCCGTCAGCTCCGCCGGCCCCGCGACGAAGGCGCCGAATACGCCGGCGGCCTTGCCCAGGGTTGCCATGTAAATCAGGCGATGGGTGATGGGTGATGGGCGATGGGAAAGGAATCCAGGCAGCAAGCCGAAATGCTCCAGCACCCCGCGTCCGGTGCGGCCCAGCGCGCCAAAGCCATGGGCATCGTCCAGCACCAGCAGCGCGTCATGGCGCTCGCACAGGGCGAGCAATTCCGGCACCGGAGCAATGTCGCCGTCCATGCTGAACACGGCATCCGTCACCACCAGTTTGCGCTTCGCCCCGGATACGACGAGCCGCTTCTCCAGCACAACCAGGTCGAGGTGCGGATAGCGCGTGAATTTGGCGCGCGACAGCAACGCCGCATCGTTGAGCGAGGCATGGTTAAGCTTGTCGGCGAAAATTTCGTCGTCGCGACTGGCCAGCGCAGTGACTATCCCGAGATTGGCCATGTAACCGGTGGAAAACAGCAGCGCCGCCGGCAGGCCGGTGAAAGCGGCAAGTTCCGATTCCAGGGCGTGATGCAACGCGCTGTGGCCGCTCACCAGATGCGACGCTCCCGCCCCAACTCCGTATTGCGCCGCAGCCGACTGCGCCGCCTCGATCAGGGCCGGATGACTGGCCAGACCGAGATAATCGTTGCTGCAAAAGGACAGGCATTCCCGTCCGTCCACCACGATCCGGACGCCCTGCGGGCTTCCCAGCACGCGACGGCGACGGCGCAGTCCTGCCGCTTCCAGGTCTTTCAGTTCATCGGCCAGATGAGGAAAAGGCATAAATCCAATCTGAACCTCCGTGGTGGGTTCTTTGGCCTTCAAATCCCGACTAAGCCCCCATCGCCCGGATGCCGAGCTTGTCGAACAGGGCCATATCCTGATCCGCGGAAGGGTTGGGTGTGGTCAACAGCTTCTCGCCATAGAAAATGGAGTTGGCCCCGGCCAGGAAGCACAGCGCCTGCAGCGGCTCATCCATCTGTTCGCGCCCGGCGGAAAGCCGCACCAGGCTTTGCGGCATAAGGATACGCGCCACCGCGACGGTGCGAACGAACTCGATGGGGTCAAGCGCCTGGACGTTTTGCAGCGGCGTGCCTTTTACCTGCACCAGCAGGTTGATCGGCACGGACTCCGGCGGCGGATTGAGGTTGGCCAGCTGGGTCAACAGCGCGGCGCGGTGGGTACGCGATTCGCCCATGCCGACGATGCCGCCGGAGCACACCTTGATACCCGCCTGCCGTACCTGGTCGAGCGTGTCGAGCCGGTCCTGGTAGGTGTGGGTGGTGACCACCTCGCCGTAATACTCCGGCGCGGTATCCAGGTTGTGATTGTAGTAATCCAGGCCAACCTCGCGCAGTTGCTCGGCCTGGCCTTCCTTCAGCATACCCAGGGTGACGCAGGTCTCAAGCCCGAGACCGCGCACGGCGGCGATCATGTCGAGCACCGGCTTGAGATCTTTCTGCTTCGGCCCTCGCCACGCCGCGCCCATGCAAAAACGGGTGGCGCCCTTGTCCTTGGCTGCCCTGGCCTTGGTGAGCACGGTTTCCAGCGCCAGCAAATTCTCCTGTTCCAGACCGGTATGGTGGCGCTTCGACTGAGAACAGTAGCCGCAATCCTCGGAGCATCCCCCGGTCTTGATGGAAAGCAGGGTGCTCACCTGCACCTCATTCGGGTCGAAATGGACTCGATGGACGCTTTGCGCCTGGAACATCAGGTTGCTGAAGGGCAACGCAAACAGCGCCTCGGCCTCTGCGACGGACCAGCGCCGGCATTCCCCGATCACTTTTCCCGCTACGCCCTGACCGGGATTGAATAGATCATTCATGAACCGGCACCTCCACCAACATATCCTGCCAATTTTCGCGGCTGATCCTGATTAAATCCCAGATTCCCAACGGCACTACCACCAACAAACTCAAGGCCCACACCGCAAGCAGCAGATTCACCCCGCCGCCCACCCAAGCCATCATCTCGCCGCTGAAATTGAGCGTCACCACCAGCGTGCCGACCAACCCGTAAAAGCGGTAACCCGCCCAGCGTTGGAACTCCCCGACGCGGTGGTCGGGATGATGCGCGGCAGAGGCATAGACGAAAATCGATGCCGCGATCCACACCATAATCAGCGGGAAAACGACAACCGCCAGCATGCTGCCTATAATGAACATCTGCGCCGAGCGGCGGCATTGTGACGCGCTAACCAATTTTTCAACCGTCTTCATGATTCGTCTTTGTTTGATTTTTGCGAGTTGGGCAACAAACCGCCCATCCCTGCTTACCGCGTTTCACAGTAAAATGGGCGCAATCATCAAGGATCGGCCAAAAGTTGTCAAATCTTTCAGCCTATATTTTAAACGGTTGCACAAAGATTGTGCGTGCAACTTTACCGCATCATTGCGCGCTTTGCGGTGCAAGCACGTTAAATCAGCTTTTGTGTGCGGGTTGCGACGCCGATCTTTCCCATTATTCGACACCGGCCTGCCCGGTATGCGCCCTTCCCGCCTTGGGCGGCCAGGTCTGTGGCGCCTGCCTTCAGCACCCGCCCGCTTTCGACCGCACTCTGGCGGCATTCAGTTACAACTTCCCGATTGATCGCCTGCTGCACGCCTTTAAATATTCGGGCAATCTTGCGCTAATCGAAATCCTGGCGAAACCACTGGCTGAGCTCGCCGTCGGCCATCCCAAACCGGATTTGCTGCTGCCGATGCCGCTTCATCCGTCGCGGCTCAAGGAGCGTGGCCTCAACCAGTCGCTCGAAATCGCCAAGCCGATTTCGCGATGGCTGGACATCCCGCTCGCCGCCGAGGCCTGCCGGCGCACGCGCGACACGCCGACCCAGGCCGGGCTGAAATTGCGGGAGCGCCGCCGCAACGTGCGCGGGGCCTTTGCCTGCGATCTCGATCTCAGCGGGAAGAGCGTTGCCGTGCTGGATGACGTGATGACTACCGGCGCGACGCTGGAGGAAATCAGCCGCGCCTTGCGGCTTCGCGGCGCCACGACAATCAGCGCCTGGGTGGTAGCGAGAACCGCGAAGGAAGCATGAACGACGCGGGGAGCATCCCCCGTGTTATTAACCCAGATAATCCATTAGAGCCAAAACGCCGCTGTGGGAGCGCCGCCCTCGCCGCGATTTGCGGTCTCATTCGCGCCTAAAGCGGCGCTCCTGCAGGCACGAACATCCCAATGGATAATCCGGGATTAACCCTAAAAAAAACATTTGAACCGCAAAGGCGCAAAGGAAACTGGGGAGACCGTTGGTAAATCGCCGCTATTTTCCCGGCTGACGCTGAATGGCTTTGATTTGCTGTCCTGCGAAAGAGTGCAGTTCCGGACTAAGGCCTTCTATCGAGATAGCACGTTTGAAAGCGGACTCCGCCTCGTCCAGCCTTTTTTCCTCTTGACAGGAAATGCCCAGCCCGACCCATAAGTTACCCGACTCCGGCGATATTTTCAGGGCCTCCTTGAAATGGCCGATCGCCTCCCCGTGCCGCCCCGCGCGCTGCAGCAGCAGCGCGAGGAAGCCGCGCGAATCCGCGTTGCCCGAAGTCCTGGCCAGGCTGCGCCGCAAGGTCTCCACGGCCGCCTGGTCATTACCCCGTTCCACCTGGAGACGAGCCAGCGCCATGGCAAAACCCGCCTGCTCGGGAGAGAGTTCAAGCCCTTCGCGCAGCGATTGTTCCGCTGGGGCATAGCGCTTCTGCTCCAGCAGCAGCCCCACCCAGACCTGGCGCGCCGCCTGGTGACGCGGCTCCAGACGCAATGTTTCGCCCAAGCCGGCCTCCGCCTCCGACAATCGCCCCTGCTGGAGGAGTTCCAGCGCTTTCTGGTAGTGGAATTCGGCCTGCTGTTGGGGGGTGACCTGCTTGACCATTTTTTGCCCGGCAAGCGCCGCCGCCCGCCCTCTGGCTTCACCCCCTTGTTCGATCCGGGGCTGCTTGGCCGGGATATTGTCGCGTTCTGCCGGCGGCTTGCTTTCCCCCTCGGCGGCGGGCGCCGCCGGCGCGGGCAGTTCCGCTTTGGCCTGGGGCGAAGCGGGCGCAGGCGGGGGTGGGACAGCAGCGGGCGCAGGCGGCTGGGAAGCCTCTGTCAGCGCAGGAGATAATTGCAACGCCATGGCGGGAAGCGGGGCCGGCTGGGTGGCCATAGGCGCGGGAGGCATCGGAGCAGGCTGTTTCACGACCGGGCCACCGCCCCAGTAGGGGCCGTAAACAACCACCCAGCCCGCGACCGCCGCCAGCACGGCCGCCGCCGTCAAAAGCAACCGCAGCCTGCCCTTGCCCGGCGTCAGTTCCGTGGTGGAGACCGCGCGCACCTGCCTGGGCAGCGCATCGCTGCGGGAATCGCCGCTGCGGTGCTGCTCCAGTTCCTGCAACATCTGGTTGATCAGGCTCATGCCCGCATCATCCCTATCCATGCGGTCGCGGCGACCGCAACCAACGCCAGCCCACCGGCCAGCCACCATGCCCAGCGCCGGGCAGGCCGTTGCGGCACGGAAGGGGTGTCGATGACCGCGCAACGCACATGACCGGTGCCGACTTGATGCTTGCCCTGGCCATAGGCGAGCATCAAGGACTTGTGGGCGAGGATATTGGTCAGACGCGGAATACCGCCGCTGGCATGGTAGAGCAGGTCAATTGCCTCGTGGCTGAACAACGGCCCGCCTCTGTAACCGGCGATGCTCAAGCGCTGGGTCACGTAATACTTCATTTCTTCCTTGTTCAAGGGCAGCAACTGGAAATGGAAGGTGATGCGCTGCTTGAGCTGGCGCACAGACTCCTGCTGTAGCTTCTGGTCCAGCTCCGGCTGGCCGAACAGTACCACCTGCAGCAGCTTGCGCTTTTCCGTTTCGAGATTGGTCAGCAGGCGCAAGGCTTCGAGGGTTTCCAGGGGCATCGCCTGGGCTTCGTCCAGGCACAGCACGGCCCGCTTTTTCTGCCGCGCGATATTGAGCAGGCCGAGATTCAGGGCGCGCAGCAACTGGTACTGGTCCAGCCCTTTCTCGATCGGCACCTCCAGTTCCTCCGCCAGGGCGAGCAGCAGGGTGCGGGGGTCGAGATAGGGATTGTGCATATAGGCGGTGGTGAACTCTTCCTTGTCCAGGCTGGCAAGGAATTTCCGGCACAAGATGGTTTTTCCGGCGCCCACATCGCCGGTGATCTTGATAAACCCCTCGCCATTCTTCACCGCGATCAGCAAAGTGTTGAGGGCTTCCTGGTAGCCGCCGCAGGCGATGAAAAACTGGGTATCGGGCGTCAGCCCGAAGGGCGCTTCGCGCAGGCCGAAATGCTCCAGGTACATCTATCGAGCCCTGTCTTCCGCAGGCGCGGGAGTGCCGTCGCGGCGCATCTCCCGGATGCGCTGCTGGCTTTCCAGGATATTTTGCGACCAAACGCTATTGTCGTGAACCACCGTCGCCTTGAGCAAAATCACCAATTCCCTTTTCTGCAGGGACTTGGCGCTTTGACGGAACACCGCGCCCAGGCCGGGGATATCGCCCAAACCCGGCACTTGCGAACGGTCGTCCGTCATGGCCTGGGTCATCAGCCCGCCGATGGCCACGATCTGGCCGTCCTGGGCGCGCACGATGCTGTCGGTTTCGCTGATATTGCTCTTCGCCAGCGGCAGGTTCAAAATCCCGCCCGAACCCAGGTCGATGCGCTGGGGCGACTGGCTCACCTGGCTCACGGACGGATGGATGTGCAGGATGATGCTGGTGTTTTCGTCGATCTGCGGCGTCACGTCCAGCATGATGCCGGAAAAGAACGGCTGCAGCGTCACGCTCGGCGTGGTGGTGGTGCCTGCGGAGGTACCGGTGGTGGTGGTGCTGACGTTGGTGACGAAGAATTCGTCGGTGCCGACTTTCAGCACCGCCTTCTGGTTGTTCAGGGTGGCGATGCGCGGGCTGGACAGCACGTGCACCGTGCCCTGGCTTTCCAGGAACGACAGCAGGGCCGCGAAGCTGCCGGTCTGGAAGGCCATGCCGAACAAGGTGCCCGCCGCTGCGGCAGCACCGCCCACGGTGGCGGCCACGTTCGCCAGATCAGTTCCCGGCGTACTGCTTATCGGCACGCCCGATCCGCCGAGCACGCCGGTGGGGGAAAGCACCGCGCCCGGCATCAGTTGTCCCAGGGAAACCCGGCTGTTCGGCCCGGTTCTGAACGCCGCCCAATTGATGCCGGACTGGTAGGCGTCGTTCAGCTGCACCTCGATGATCTTCGCTTCCAGCACCACCTGCCGCTCGACCGAAACTTGGGAAGCCTTGAGAAACTCCGCCACATTGCGCAGTTCCGCCGGCATGGCGCGCACCACGATCACTCCGGACTGGGGGTTGACGATCACGTTGCGCCCGCCTTCCGTGCCCACGATCGCCTTCAGGGCGGCGGAAAGATCGGTCCAGAAATCGCTGGTGGAGGTGGTGGAAATCCGGCTGCTTTCCAGGGTGCGGCTCACCGCGCCCGGCGTGGTGGGCGTGGCGCCGGCAGCCGTTCCTGTCCCGCTCGTGCCGGCGGCAGGAGCGTCGCTCACCGAGCCAGACAGGACGCGGATGTCGGAAGTCCCCTTGCGCATCCCGGTGAGGTAATTCACCTTGAACACCCGGGTTTGCATGGCGATCGGCTGCATATAGACGCGGCCGCCGTCCACCTTGTATTCGTAGCCGTAAAGATCGCGCAGCGCGTCCAGCGCCTCAAGCACGGTAACGTCCTTGAGGTGGACGGAGATCGCGCCGGTCACGTCGGGGTGCACCAGCATGCTGTAGCGCGAGCCCGACACGATCCCCATGAACACTTCCCGCGCGGGCGCATTGTTCACCGCCAGGTCGAACCTCGGCTCGATGAGCTTTCCCGCCGCGGCCGGCAGGTCGATTTTCAGGGGCGGCAGCAGCGCCCTGGCGACGGCTTCGGATTGCACCGGCGACCGCTGGTTCTGCGCTGCCGCCTGGCCGAGATCCTTATCGATCCGCGCCGGAACGGAAGCGTAATTCGCCGCCGTTCCCGCGCATCCAGCAAGGATCAGGGCCACAACCGCCAAGCCGAAATTTCGCATCATTCGTCTGTCAATCTCTAGAATATCTACCGTTTAACGTGAACATCGCGAAGCGACGCCTCATCACTCGCCCCCTCTGGGAGAGAGAGGGAACGGACACGGCGAGAAGCGATGCCACCTGGCAGCGCCTACTTTTGGTCATCATTCAGAGCGGCGCTTCCCGCCATGTCCGTTGGGTTGCTTTGCACTGGACTTTTCCTGCGCCGCCCGTTTATCCACGGCGGGGTAAAGCTTCAGCGTTTTGAGGACGTCCCCCGTTTGCAGCACCACCTCGCCTTCGCCGATCCCGATCAGCCTGGCTGCGCCGAAACGCCCGCCCAACGGCACCGTCTGGCCGCTGATGATGGCCTCCTTGCGCGCGGGCGAAATCAGCACCGATTGCAGCACCGCTTCGCCCTCCCCTTGTTCCTGCGCCGCCGCCCCTCCCGGCAATGCCGCAAGCGGGGGACGGGTGGGGTCGGGCAGCGTCTCGGCGCGGCCTGCCGGGTTCAGGACTACCCCCGTCAGGAGGGCCGCGACGGCCATCCAGCGGCGCCGCGGCAACCGCTTCAAACGCTCAGCCATGCCCGCTCCGTGCTCAAGGTATACACCGTGAAAGTCAGCGTCGCCAGCGGGTGCCGCTCCACCTTGAAACTCGCCTTGCCCCAGTACATCTGCCACGGCAGGTTTTCCAACATGGTAAGGTATTGCAGCAAATCCGCATAGCTGCCCCGCAGCGTGATTTGCACTCCTTGCTTGTACAGCAGCCTTTCCCGGCGCTCGTCTTTCCCCGGCCCGGAGGCGGCATTCCCGCTTTTACCGGCAGCGCCCCCCGGCGCGTTATCCGCTGCCTCCAGCAGAGCGCTGGCCGGCAGGGACTGCATGGCGATCAATTGCAAATGCCCGTTTTTGCGCAAAATGTCTTGCAGCAGGCTCGCCATTTTATCTGGTGTCACCAATTTTTGTTGCAACTCCAGCAGGCTGGCGTCTGCCTGGGCCAGTTTGCGGCGCAATTCCGCCAGGCGTTTTTTGTTTTCCGCGTCGGGGTCGCTCGAGGAAGCCTTCCCCAACGCCTCGAGCTGGGCGTAAACGCCCTTGAGCAAATTACCGTTCTGCGCGATCTCGCGGGAATGCTTCTTCTGCCCGGCCAGCAAGGGTCCGATGAAAGCCACATCCGCCAACGCCACCATCGCCAGGGCCGCCGCCAGGAAAACCAGCAGCCGCTGGCGCAGCGCCAGGCCGTCAATTTTTCCCGTCAGCCGCAACAGGATTTGCTTCATTCGCTTTTTTCCCGCTTAGGAGCTGCCTCAAACGAACCCAGGGTAAACTCGATGTAACCCGCCGCCTCCGCCGCCTTTCCCTGGCCGGAGAACCCGGCCTTGGGCAGATGCATTTCCAGCCGGTCGAAAGTCCGCCCCCGCATCACCTCTTCCTGCTTCAGCCGTTTCAGGTAGTTCGGCACCAGTTCCGCTTCCAGCGCGCGCCCGCCGATGGCGATTTCCTTTCCCGCCGCGCCAATGGAAAACTCCGTCAGCCACAGACCGTCCACGATCTGGCGGGCAAAACCTCTCATGTAAGCGGAATATCCCTTGGTGTCGCCGATCGCGCCGCTGCCGCGGAGCGTTTCCAAGGCCTCCTCGCGGGCAGCCAGCTCCGCCCCCTGCTGCTTGACTTGGTCTTCCAGCAGATGGCTTTTCTGGCGCGGCGCCAGTTCCCGTGTGATTTTTTCCAGCCGCGCCTGTTCCGTTTCCAGCCGCTCGGTCAACTCCGCCGCCTGCCGTTCCAGTTCCGCTCCGTGGTAGGCGGTGGCGGCGTAAATCGCCGCCAATCCAAGCACCACGACGCCCAGCCCCTGCGCCATGGCGAGCGCGGAAAAAGACGGCTCGCGCCTGACCAACGCCGGATTCAGCAAATTGACCTGCCGGCTCATGGGGCTATCTCCTCGGCCCGCAGCGCCGCGCCCAGGGTAAAAAAGCATTGCGCCTGGAATGCAGGCTGCGCCAGTTCGGGCGTCGCGGAGAAATCCAGCACCGCCGCCAGATCCATCTGCTCCACCGGCAGGTACAGGCGCTCGGCGAGGTACTCCCGCATCCCGTCCACCTCGGGCAGGGGCGCCAGCACCAGCTTGCCGAGGCCGATGAAGTGGAACTGGCGGTCGAAATGGTCGAGCGAACGCTGGAGCTCCAGCGTCACTTTGTCGAAGAGGGCGCGGCGCCGCTCCTCGTCCCTTTCCTGCAGGTGGGGCAGCGCCACCTCGATATGGCGCGAAAGATACAGCTCTCCGCCATAATTGACGGTGAGCAGCCCTTCCTCGGCGCCGAACGACAGCATGGCCAGGCCGCGCCCGTTTTCTTCCAGCAGGGCAGCCATGTTGCGTTGCGCCATTTCCGGAATGTCGATGACGGAGAGCGGGATGCCGGCCTGGTCGAACAAGGCCATGAGGCGTTGTATGATTTCGTTGCGCGCCGCCACCGCATACAGGGAGCGGCCTTTGGCCGGTGCGTCCGGCGCCGGCGGAATATCCAGCACGTCAATGGTCGCATCGTCTATCTTGTAATCGAGCATATCCTTGACGCGCCAGCGGATCGCCGTTTTCATTTCCGCCTCCGGCACGCCCGGCGCCTCCACCAGCAACATCTGGTACTCTTTGAGCTGGAGCAGCGTGGTACAGCGGTATTGACCCAGATGCAGCTCTTTGGCCAGCTTTTCCAGCGCCCGCGCATCCGCCGGACTGCCTGCGCTCACCCTGCACAGCCGCACCGCCGGCTTGCCGCCGGGCATGCGCTGGACATGGGCGACGCAGATCCCTTGCGGCTGGAAGCTTAGCGCCAGCCAGCCAGGTTTCCGCGCCAACCCACGGGAAAAAAACATGCCACGCACCCTGAAATAATTTACTTCAAATTAAACAAATAACCTATTGTTGTCAATTGTTTTTTTGAAAATTCTTTTATGCCGAAGCCAACTCAGTACATCTCGCGGATGTAGATAAACCGGCTTTTATACGTGCCGAACATTTCGCGCCCGACACCGGGCAGGTAACCCAGATTCGAGCTCAAATCCACGCTACCCCTGGCGGCGGGCGTTGGCGAGGGCTTGGTCAGTCTGATCTTGCCGCTGCCGCCGGCGAGCGTGCCGCTGCCCTGAATGGTGGTGAAGATGGGCGCGCCACTGCCGGGAGCTTGCGAAAAATTGGGGCTGGCAAGCGAAGTGCAGCCGTCGTCGCTATTGAGGACATAGGCGCTGCCGTTCCAGTACTGCGCGGTGACATTCACCGGTAAAGCGAGCAGTTCCGAACCGTAGGCATTGTCGATCAGCAGCCGGCCGTAGCGCAAGGAAACACCGGTAGGTCTCAGCGTTGGCAAGGCACCTGCGGCGGACGTTTCGCCGTCACTGACCGAGGCCACGACCAGCGGGATGTCGCTGGTATAAGCCCCGACCAGGGCGTTGGCGTCGCGCGTATAGGTGTATTGGTCACTTGGCGCAAGGGTGTAGGTCAGAGTTCCGCTGCTGTTGGCGAGCGCGCCCGCCGACATCGAAGCCGTCAGCGTCGTCTTTGTCGTACCGTCCTTGCCATTCTGTGTGCCATCCGCTGTCGGCGCGGTGATTGCGACTCCGGAAGGCGTGAGCTTCTGGTAAACGCCTTGGTAATTCTGCGTCACCATTCCGCCGCTGACGGCATTCATGGGCTTGATCGTCAGCGCGGGCACCGTGCCGTAACCCATCGCCTGGCCGGTATAGGTGAAACCGGAACAAAACGCGAGCATCGCGCCATTGCTCCCTGTTACATCAAAATGGTCCGGGATGAAACGCCCGAAGCCGCTGACGCCAAGCGTCTGGGCAATGGCGGCGCTGCCGATCGAGCAGCCGTATTTGCCGCCCACGAGCACGTTGGAAAAATCGGCCGTGCAGTCGCTGGGTTGATCGACGCCGGTGAAGCTGGAATCGTAGACGGCGTTGGCATTGAGGCCGAAATTGCCGACCTCGCTGTAGAAAAAGCTGTTGCCGGTCGCCGTCCCCGTACCCGCCGGAGCTGCGCTGAAACTTCCGCCTATCGTGCCCGCGGTCGGGGTTCCCACCACCTTCGTGTTGTCGATGCCTGGCGTGCCGTTATAGCCCGCCACCGAAGCCGCGGTGAGATTGAAATTCGCGCCGGTCTTGATGGCCGGGGGGCCCGAGGAGCCGGTTTGGGTGGCGTTCGATGAAGTGACGCTGAATGCCGTCGGCCGGATCGAGAAATTGTCCGTCGAGCAACCCTTCTTGGTGCTCCCGCCGACATTCGTCACGCGCACCCGCACGTTGCGGTAAGCATTGGGCACCGAGAACGGCCCCACGGTGATCAGGCCATTGTTGGCGGGTGCAAAGGCCGGATTGGGACTCAAGGTCGCTATGACCGTCCAGGTACTGCGGCAATTGTAACTATCGAGCGCCCCGCTGTTGTCGCTGCCGTCGAGCAGTTCGACCATGACATTGTTGCTGTAACTGGTGTTCCGGCTGCTGTCGGTTTTCAGCGCGACAATATCCAGGTTGAACGAGACGCCGACAAGCCTGGTCGAGATGTGGCTGTTGGTGACAGTCGTGGTGCTGGTACAGGTGGCGTTGGGCGCAGCGGCAGGATCGCAGGCGTTGAAAGCGCCGAATACCGGGACGCTGACCGTCAGCGGCGCCGAGGCCGCCGAAATGGCGCCGCTATTGGTCGTCACAACCCCGGTGCTGTTGGTGTAGCTGCCCGCGGTTGCGCTGGTGACGTTCACCGTTACCGTGCAACTGCCCAACGCCGGAATCGTTCCACCGCTCAACGCCACCGAGTTGCCATTGTTGGCCGCCGTTACCGTGCCGCCGCAGGTGGTTGCCCCATTCGCGCTCGCGGTATTGACCATGCCGGACGGATAAGTGTCGGTGAACGACACGCCGGTGACGGCGGAAGCGGTGGGATTGGTCAGGGTGACGGTCAGCAGCGAGGCGGCGCCCTCGGGAATCGCGCTCGGGGTAAAGGACTTCGCCGCCGAGGGAGCGATCACAATGAGGTCGGTGTCAGTGGCCGAGGCGGTAAAACCGCCGACGGTAACGCTGGCCGTGTTAACAAGATTGCCGCCTACGGGGGCACCGCTCGACAGGGTGGCATTGATGGTGAAGGTCAGGCTGCTGTTGTTGGGCAGATTGGCGGATGGGATGACGATGCCCGCGCCCTGCATGGCGGGCACGGTGGCGGTCGGACAGGTTGCCCCGCTGGCAGCGGCGCAGCTTACGCTGTTGGCCGTAAGATCGGTTACGGACGGGTCTGTGAAGACCGCGTCCAGCAACGTACCGCCCGAGTTATTGGTGATAACAACCGTATACGTGGTATTGGCGCCGGGGTTGATGGTGGTGCCGCCATTGGTTTTGGCGATGACCGGCAGCACCACGACAGCGATGGCCACATCGCTCAGAGGGGCGTTGCATTTTGACGTTGTGTTGGGCACCGGGTAAAGATTGGATGTGCATAAACCGCCGATCGGACTTTTCTGGTTGTCCCAGGACACGGTGAAGGGAACGAATAATTTTCCTCCGCTTGCGGCGCTCGCATAGCACGGCAACGTGACGTCGGTCATGCGCTTGACGCCGCTGCCGGCGCCCCCGTTGATCGAGCTGTTGCCGTCTCCGCAGGTGTCGGCCGTTCCCATCGGAACGCCGTCCAGGTCCGGAAACGTGTAGCCAAACGGTGGGGCAGTGATCGGCAGTATATCCACGGAACAACTGCTCGCCCCGCCGCTGGTCGGGAGCAGCGTCGGCAATTTGCCGTCGTTGGCGATGAAAATACCGATGTCCCAGCGGTCGGGCGAGGAAAAATTGACCGTAAGATCGAGGTCCAAGGTGACCGGGGTGCCGCTCACGCAGGAGGAGATGCCACCCGGAACGAGAGCGATGTTTGTGAGCCTGACGTCAGCGGCAGTGCAACCCAGATTGCTGCCGTATCGCGTGGCGGCGCAGGCGGTCGCGGGATATGGTGCAACGCAGGCCCCTGTGGCGAACGTGCCGTCGAGCCCGTTGGTGGTTCCGGCACTGTTGGTGGCCACGACCCGGTAGTGGAATGTGGTGTTGCAATTCAGGCCGACCAGGTCGGCTGAAACCGCGGCGTTGACTGCACCGGCGGCCAGCGGGCTTTGCGTGGCGGTAATCGAGTAGCCGTAGGCGGTGGTCAGCCCATACTGGAAGGTGACAGTGGAACTCGCGCCGTTGCTGCTGACCGTGCCATTCAGCGTCGCCACCCAAGCGGTCACGCCGCTGGCGGCATTGGTGGTGGCCGTGGGGGGGGCGGGGGTGACCGTGAAGGTCTGCGCATTGGATGTGCCGCCGCCTGGCGCCGGGTTGAAGACGGTGATGTTGAACGACCCCAGTGTTGTCAGATCGGAAGCGGGGATCGTCGCCGTCAACTGCGTCGCGCTGACATAGGTGGTGGTTCGATCCGATCCGGCAAACCTCACCACCGAGCCGGGCACGAAATTGGTGCCGTTCACCGTCAGGGTAAAAGTTGCGGCGCCGAGATTCTTGCTGGCCGGAGAAATGCCGGTGGTGGTGGGAACGGGATTTTGCGTGACGGTGACGGCGCTCGCCATGGCGTAGGTTGTGCTGGCGTTCTGACTGCAAGCATCGTCGCTATACGCGATGAAGTACGCGTTATAAGTGCCGGGCGTGGCCGGGGCCGAAATGCTGAATGTTTCGCTATAGGCTCCCGCGCCACTATGGTTCGCGTGATCGAAGCAGGTGACCGCACCGGGCGCTGTTGTGCTGATGCGCCAGCCGGTGGAATACCAGCGTGAGGCAACGCCGGTTCCGTCGGTGGTTACATTCACGACTGCGGTAATGGCCGCGCCGGGGATGACCGTGACACTCGTTGTGCCATTCAGTGTCGCAGAGGTGACTGTTCGGGCGGCGTGGGCCTCTGGCGGGAGCATAATAAGGCTGACGAAGACAGCTGCGGCCAGCCCGGCCCGAGCCACAAGACCGATGAAAGGCCAGGTTTTATTCATCCCAGATTGTCCATTGGAATGCTCGTGCATGTAGGAGCGCCGCCCCCGGCGCGAATGCGGACGCAAATCGCGGCCAACCC
>CAYGNO010000004.1:26932-34575 GCA_964351305.1 uncultured Sulfuricella sp. | reverse complement strand
CACCTTTCCAACTCCGACCCGGTCACCGGGCAGGCGGCGTGGTACGACGTCAAGGTAAAAATCTACAAGGCGACCGGGGGCGAGCCGGAACAGACCTCCCCGCAATTCGCACCGGTGCCTGCTGCACCCGGCACCAGCAAGGTCCGGCGCGCCTGGCAGGCGTTTTTTGCCGGGAAAGGGGAGTGGAAATGACCCAGCTCGCCCTGGTCATCGACCTCAATGTTTGCGTGGGCTGCCATGCCTGCGTCACCAGCTGCAAGGAATGGAATACCTCCGGTCCGGCGGGCGCCATGCCGGACGACCGCCCCTACGGCGCTGACCCGACCGGCACCTTCTTCAACCGGGTGCAGACTTTCGAGGTCGGCAGCTTCCCCAATACCGGGACCGTGCATTTCCCCAAATCCTGCCTGCATTGCGAGGAGCCGCCCTGCGTGCCGGTGTGCCCGACGGGCGCTTCGTACAAGCGCAAGGAGGACGGCATCGTGCTGGTGGACTACGACAAGTGCATCGGCTGCAAGTATTGCTCCTGGGCCTGCCCCTACGGCGCCCGCGAGATCGACGAGCACCAGAAGGTGATGAAAAAGTGCACCCTGTGCGTCGACCGGATTTACGACCAGTCCTTGCCGGAAGCGGAGCGCAAGCCGGCGTGCGTGCTGGCCTGCCCGACCAGCGCGCGCCTGTTCGGCGACGTGCATGACTCGGAGTCGGTAGTGTCGGTGGCGATCCGGGAAAGCGGCGGTTATGCGCTGATGCCGGAGTGGGGCACCAAGCCGTCCAACCACTACCTGCCAAGGCGCAAGACGCAGATCAGGATACATACCGATGAACTGATGCGCGCCGACAACCCGCTCAAGAAAGAGCGTCAGCAGCAGCCGCAACCGGACAAGAGCGAGCCGTCGCTGGACGACGTCACTTCTTGGTAATATTGGAGTTAGTATGCATCCCGCGTTTTCAGTGATTTTCCTCACCACCCTGATCGGTGCCGGCCAGGGGTTGTTCCTGGCTCTTTACACCGGCCAGGTTTATGCCTTTTTTCATTTGTTGCCAGCGCAGGCGGATGGCCGCTTTTATGCGGTAGGCAGCCTGATCGCGTTGCTGCTCCTGATCGGTGGGCTGGTGGCCTCCTTCTTCCACCTCGGTCATCCCGAGCGGGCCTGGCGCTCGGCGGCGAAATGGCGCACCTCCTGGCTGTCGCGCGAGGTGATCGTGTTGCCGGCGTTCATGGGCGTGGTGTTTCTCTATGGCGCGGCGCATAGTCTTGGCTGGCATGGCCCGCTCGTCACCTTCGGTACGCTGACTCTGGATGCGACGATGGTGCTCGGCGTGCTCGGTACGGTGCTGTGCTTCGCGTTGTTCATTTGCACGGCGATGATTTACGCCTGCCTGAAATTCCTGCAGGAATGGCATAGCCCGCTGACGGTCGTGAATTACCTGCTCCTTGGCAGCGCTTCGGGCTTCATCCTGGCGACGGCTTATTCGGCGTACGTCGCACCCGATCTGGTCGGGTTCTACGGCAAATGGGCGATGGTGATTACCCTGCTGGCGCTGGTGACGCGTGCCGCATCGCTGGTTCGCAACGCGCGCCTGAAACCGAAATCCACGCTGCAAACGGCGATCGGTGTGCGCCATGGCCAGATTGTGCAGAAATCCCAGGGTTTCATGGGAGGTTCGTTCAACACCCGCGAGTTTTTTCATGGCAAGGGAGCCGGCCTGCTACGCTCGGTCAAATGGGTGTTCCTGGCGCTGGTGTTCGCGCTTCCGTTGCTGCTACTGGCCGGCGGGCTTTCCTCTTCCTTGAGCGGATTGCTGTCTGCCGCTTTTTTGGTGCAATATATTGGCCTGCTCGCCGAGCGCTGGTTTTTCTTCGCCCAGGCCAACCATCCGCAGAACCTGTATTACCAGACTATTTCCTGATTCTTATCGGGACAAGGAGAAATCATGAGCCGCGTTTTCCTGAGTTTATTTATCCTGATTTTTGTTAAGCTTGCATGGGCCGAAGCGCAAATTCCCGTGCCCAGGGTCGTGAAGATCAACGAGCGGGTGTACGCCCTGCTCGGCCCGATGGGCCTGCCGAGCCAACACAATCAGGGTTACATGGTGAACAGTACCGTGATCATCGGCGACAAGGGCGTGATCCTGGTGGATAGCGGTGGCACAGACGCGGTCGGCAAACACTTGGCGAAAGCGATTGCCAAAATCACGCCCAAGCCGGTTACCCACATCATTAACACCCATCACCACGGCGACCATCATTTGGGTAATGTGGCATTCAAGGGCGCGGAAATCATCAGCTCGGAGCAGTGCAAGGCGCTGGTCGAGAAAACTGGCGAGGAATGGGTGCAGATCATGGAAAGCATGGTTGGCCGCAAGTTTCCCGGTACCCGCCCGGTGCCGGCTATGGTTACCTTCAAGGAGGAAAGCGCTAGCGATCGCAACCTTCAAGGCGTGAAAATGCTGTTGTGGGTTCCGCGTGGCTCACATACGCCGGGCGACATGATGGTCTATCTGCCGGACGATAAGGTGCTGATCGGAGGGGATATTTTGGTCAACACCACGACTCCGGTGATGCGCGATGGCCATATCCGCAACTGGATAGCGGCTCTCGCCAAGGCACAGGATTTTGAAGCTGTCACCATCGTGCCGGGCCATGGGCCATTGATGACCATGGCGGATGTGGCCAAGCTGCACAAGCTCCTGGCCGGTTTCTATGCCGGCGTGGAAGCTGGGTACAAGAAAGGCCTGAGCGATAGCGAAATTCGCAATACGCTGGATCTTGCCGAATGGAAAAGGCTCAAGGAATATGAAGTCAACATGGGCGGGAATATCAGCCGCGCCTACCTCGAGGTTGAGGCGGCGAATTTCTAGTTGATGGCCCCGCTATTGCGCGGGCCTCGGAATTTCAGGGGCGAGGTGCAGCGGGCGCTGCCGGTGCGGGTTAGTCGTCGTCTTCCAGTTTCTCACGTGGCGGATTGCCGTCATAAACCAAACCGCGCCGCCGCTGCAGATAGGCATCCCGCAGAAAGACATAGCGGTCGATGGCGGCTTCGTCCAACACTTTCTCTGCGTCAAACAGGCGCGCACGGGTATCCACGGTGTGGACGGCAATCGCCGTATTGCGCTCGGCAACCGGTGTGTGCTGCGCCACCGGGTCGAACTGGATGTCTACTACTGTTCCAATGGTATCTCGCAGGGTGCTGGGGCCAAGGATCGGCAGCACCAGATAGGGGCCGTTGCCGACGCCCCAATATCCCAGCGTTTGTCCGAAGTCTTCGTTACGTTTGGGCAGATACATCGGGGTGGCGACGTCGATCAGGCCGGCAATGCCGACAGAGGTGTTCCAGACCAGACGGCTGAAATCCGAGGCGGCCCGGTCGAGTTTGAACTGGAGCAGATCGTTGAGCAGCACCAGCACGTCATCCAGGTTGGAAAAGAAATTGCCGATGGCGGTGCGCACCGGATCGGGCATGGCTTCCTTGTACCCTGTGGCAACCGGTTTGATCACCGCTTTGTCCACCACGTCGTTGAATTTGTAGATGCCGCGGTTGAGCGGTTCCAGAGGATCGCGAGGGTCGCCGTTGGTGGCGCAGCCGAGCAGGGCAAGGCTTAATAGCATCACGGACGGTAGCTTGAAAAAGGTTGCATGCATTTTTACAGTATCCGAATTATTATTCTCAGTGGAACATTGTATCAATGATTTATTGATGTAGGAACCATTTGGCATGAAGAGATGCAAGATATCGCCGTGTTTGGACAAGTAGGCGCGCCATGACCCCCCAGAATATTCTGATCACGGGCTGTTCCAGCGGAATCGGGCGTTGCGTTGCCGCAGGGCTGGCAAAGCGCGGCTACCGCGTCTTTGCCTCGGCCCGCAAGATGGAGGATGTGCGGGCGCTTGAGGCTGAGGGCCTGGAAAGCGTGCAGCTCGACCTGGCTGATCCGGTTTCTATTTATCGCGCGCTGGACGAGGTCCTGGCGCGCAGCGGCGGGCGGCTTCATGCCCTGTTTAACAATGGCGCTTACGGCCAGCCCGGCGCGGTGGAGGATCTGAGGCGCGAGGTATTGCGCGAGCAGTTCGAGGCCAACCTGTTCGGCACGGTTGAGCTGACCAACCGGGTTATACCGGTGATGCGCGCCCAGGGCTACGGCCGCATCATCATGAACAGCTCGGTGCTGGGACTGGTTGCCTTGCCTTATCGGGGCGCCTATATCGCCAGCAAATACGCGCTGGAAGGGATCGCCGATACGCTGCGGCTGGAGCTTCTCGGTAGCGGCATTCATGTATCCCTGATCGAGCCGGGGCCGATCGAGAGCCGTTTCCGGGCGAATTCATTTGAGGCCTATAAGCGCAATATCGATGTGGAACACAGCGCCCACCGCGAGAAGTACCTGGCCATGGAACGCCGTCTGGTCAAGCAGGGTGCCGCCGTGCCTTTTACGCTTCCGCCCGGGGCGGTGCTGGACAAGGTTGTTCATGCTTTGGAGAGCCGGCACCCCAAAATTCGGTACCATGTGACTGTTCCCACTTACCTGTTCGCCGCGCTAAAGCGGATTTTGCCTGATGGCTGGATGGATAAGCTGCTTGCCGCGGTGGGAGGGGACGGCAGCAAATAGCCAGGACGGGTGTGGTTGGAAGGTTTGTGGCCCGCAGGCTTGAAATCCTGTTTGTTCCCCCCATCTAAAATCCAGCTTTATGGCTTATCGTGACTACTGAATCGAATCATCGAAAGGAATAAATATGGCAGGATTGGACAGTAAAACGCCGATGCCGACGGAAATCAAGCTTCACCAGAAATCGCGCATGCTGGAGATGGCGTTTTCCGATGGGCAGCGTTTTGAGCTGCCTTGCGAATTCCTGCGGGTTTACTCGCCTTCTGCCGAGGTGCGCGGCCATGGCCCGGGGCAGGAAGTATTGCAAGTGGGCAAGAAGAATGTAGAAATTTCCGATGTTCAGCCGGTGGGCAGCTATGCCGTACAGCTGGTTTTCTCGGATGGCCATGACAGCGGCCTGTATTCATGGGATTACCTGCATGACTTGGGCGTCAACCAGGAAGTGCTTTGGAAGCAATATCTGGAGCGCATGAACGAGGCGGGCGCCAGCCGGGAACCGGCTACCCTCTGAAGTGAGGTGATGGGTGATGAGGAATGGGTGATGAAAACCCATCACCCATCACCGTGCCGGTTATATCCCCAGGGTTTCCACCCAGGCCAGTGCATCAAGGTGAGCCTGGTTGATCTTGTCCGGTTCCAGCTGGAGGGAGAACGCCAGCTTCTCGATGTGGTCGGAATCCCCTTCCTCGCAGGCTATGGTGAGATCCAGGAAGGGGCCGTAGAGCCCTTGCCGGGACAGCAGCGCATCGGAGATCGCTTCAGGCAGAGAGAGCTTGTCCAGTGCCTCGTCCATGGGCATTTCCAGCATGGCATCGAGCAGCGAGAACACCCCAACAATAAACAGGTTGTCGCGATCGACAGCTCCCAGCATATCCGTACCCAATAGCTCGGTCAGGCGGCCGCGGGTGACGGCTGTTTTCATCAGGGCGGGAGAGGTGCTGCCTTCCCCCGCGGTGACTAGCAGCAGGGTCAGCCAGCGGTACAGTTGCTGATAACCGAGAATCGCCAGTGCATGGCGCAGTGACTGGATTTCGCAGGACAGGCCAAAGCCGACAGAATTGATGTAGCGCAGCAGTTTGAAGGAAAGGGCTACGTCGCGCCTGAAGGAAGATTCGATATCCTTGACTTCCGCATTGTTGCGCACCTTGTCGAGCAGTTCCAGCACGACGGCGTAGGCGGGGTTGATGACCTTGGCGTTCAGCGTTTCCGGGTGGGCGAAATGGTAGCCCTGATAATAGGTGAACCCCAGTTTTTTGCAAATGGCGTGTTCGCTTTGGGTTTCGACCTTTTCTGCAATCAGCTGGGCCGGGTGCTTTTCCAGGGCGCGAACATGGGTCTCAAGCTGGCCGCTGGCATTCAGCTTCTGGACATCCAGTTTGATGAAGTTTGCGATTGCCAGCAGCGGGGCGCTTTCCGGCGTCAGATCAAAGTCGTCCATGGCCAGGCGGTATCCCAGCGTGCGGAGCTCGTGGCAGCGTGCCAGCAGCTCCGGGGTCGCGCGAGTGTTTCCCGGGACTTCCAGTACTGCCCGGTTGACCGGTAGCAGCTTGAGGAAATCGCTCATCAGCATGGAGGCGGAGGCGTTGATGAAGACCAGTTTGTCGCCCAGCAGCCATTCCGCCCCCATGTTGCTGAGGATGTTGGCCAGCACCCTGGAGGTGGCTAGATGGTCATCGGTGAAGCCGGCATTGGTGGCTCCCGCGCTGTGGCGGAACAGGAATTCATAGCCAATGATCTTTTGCTGGTTGTCAACGATCGGCTGGCGGGCAAGATAGACGTGATCCTGCATTGGAATTTTAGGCCCTTAGCACTTACGCGGTAAACATCGATGCATGAGTGGCCGCTGTGCTCATTTCCAGTAGTTCTTCGATATCCAGCACCAGTACCACCAGGCCGTCGCCGGACAGGGTGGCGCCTGCGATGCCCTTGGGTTTGATGTCATGCAGCGGCTTGATGACCACGTCATCCCGACCGATGAAGCCGTCGATAGCCAGGATAAAGTTGGTGGCCGTGGCCTGCATCAGGACGCCGAAGGACGGCATGCCAGCCTGCGGCCAGCCGATCAGGCTGGCCAGGGACCGCACCGGCAGAACCTCGTCGCGCACTACCATGGTTGCGCGGCCTGCAACACGCTGGATTTCCTCTGGATTGATCGGGATGATCTCGCGCACCATGGAAAGGGGCACGGCAAAAGGCTGTTCGCCCAGGCGTACCACCAGTACCGGGAGAATGGCCAGGGTCAGCGGCAGGGAGATGGTAATGGTCGTGCCGTGGCCGACGACCGAGTTGATGTCAATCCGGCCATTCAGTCTCTGGATATTGGTGCGCACGACATCCATGCCGACACCCCGTCCGGAAACGTCGGAAATCTCATCCTTGGTCGAAAAGCCAGGCAGGAAGATCAGGTTGAGAGACTGCTTGTCATCCAGCGAGTTTGCCGCTTCAGTATCGATCAGCCCTTTTTCGATAGCCTTGCGGCGTATGGTGTCGGGCCGCATGCCTTTGCCGTCGTCGGCGATCTCGATAACGATGTGATCGCCTGACTGCATGGCGGAAAGTTTCACCAGGCTCTTGGTCGGCTTGCCTGCGGCGACTCGATCTTGCGTACTTTCCACGCCATGATCCACCGCATTGCGCACCAGATGGACGATGGGATCGTTAAGATCCTCGATCATGGTCTTGTCGATTTCGGTTTCTTCGCCCACGATCAGCAGTTCGACATCTTTTCCCAGTTGCCGGGCAAGGTCGCGCGCCAGGCGTGGGTATTTCTGGAACAGCCTGCCGATCGGCTGCATCCGGGTTTTCATCACGGCGTTTTGCAGGTCGCCCACCAAAAGGTCCAGGTGGCTGACGGCTTCGTCCAGCGCCTTGAGGGTGTCTCCATCGGTCTTGCCTTGGAGGATATTCGCGCGCAGACAGGTAAGGCGGTTCTTGGTGAGGCCGATTTCGCCGGAAAGGTTGAGCACCATGTCCAGCCGCGATGTGTCTACGCGGATGGTGGTTTCCTTGGCGGCAGGCTGCTGGGCGGAAGGCGC
>CAYGNO010000004.1:0-26832 GCA_964351305.1 uncultured Sulfuricella sp. | reverse complement strand
ATGTGTCTACGCGGATGGTGGTTTCCTTGGCGGCAGGCTGCTGGGCGGAAGGCGCTCTGGCGCGGGGCGCAAGGTCGACCTGGGCCGCAGCGTGGATAACCGGTGCAATCTCCATGGGGAGGGCAACTTCCTGGGATGCGGCGATGTTTTCCGCAGGTGTGCCGGTGACGGTGTGGTACAACGCCTGCCAATCCGGATCGCCGGATTCCTGGGCGGTGGCCTGGCCTGCGTTGGCAGGCTCGACTGCTGCGGCAAGAGTCGCCAGCACCACCTTTTCGCCAGCCAGAACGCAGTCCAGTGCTTTCAGAAGAGCGGCATCCGCCGCGTCCGGCAGCTGCGACTGGGCGAGCGAGCCGAACATGGTGCGCACCACGCCGGTTGCGTTCATGATGACATCCATGATCTCGGCGGTCAGGGCCAGCTCGCCGGTGCGCAACTTGTCGAACAGGTTTTCGGTGCGGTGGCACAGCTCGACCAGATCGTTGACGTTGAGGAATCCGGCGCCGCCCTTGATCGTGTGGAAGCCGCGGAAAATATCGTTTAGCAGCGCCTTGTCACTGGGACGCTTTTCCAGTTCGACCAATTTGTTGTCTACATCGGACAGCAGCTCGCCCGCTTCTGTCAGAAAATCCTGTAGTAACTCTTCCATTCCGGCGAAGTGGCTCATGGTTTCTCCCGGCTACTGAGTTTATTTGAAATTGTTGGATTAAAAACCCAGGCTTTCGAGCAGATCGTCGACCTGGACCTGGCTGGTCACCACGTCAGTCCTGCCTTCGGCATTGATCACCGGGCCATTCAGCAAGCCGGCATCCATTTCGCTTTTCTTCTCGGCAGGTGTCGTCGCCAGCAGCAATTGCAGCATGTCCCGTTCCATTTGCTGGGCCATATCGATGACTTTCTTGATCACCTGACCGGTCAGGTCCTGAAAATCCTGCGCCATCATGATTTCCATGAGCTGGGCATTGGTTGCCTTGGTGTGGCGGGGAACTTCTTTCAGGTAGCCGCGGGTTTCTTCCGCCAGTTGTTTGAACTCTTCCAGACTGAGCTGATTGTCGAACAGGCGCTGCCACTTTGAGCTGAGCCCCACCGCACCCGCTTCGAGCTTTTCCTGAATCGGCTGGGCGACTTCGGTGGCGGTCAGTGCGCGTTCCGCCGCTTGTTGCGTCATGGTCGCAATATAGGCAAGGCGTTCGCGGGTGTCGGGTATGGCATCTACCGTTTCCGCCAGTTTTTTGTCATACCCCAGTTCACGTAGCGTATCGTGCAGTTTGCGCGTCAAGTGGCCGATTTGCGAGAATAGGCTCTCATCGCCGGGATCTATTGCCGGATCAGCCGTTGCGGTTGGCGCAGGGGTTTCCTGTTTGGTTTCGGGTGCGACCGGTTGTGTGCTGCCGGCCATGACTATGCTATCGAACAGGGCTTCCAGATCGTCGGAATCCCCGCTGCCTGAAGTAACGTTACTCACCGAGCGTCTCCTTGAATAATCATTTGCCCATTTTCTCAAAAATTTTATTCAGCTTCTCTTCCAGCACGGCAGCCGTAAAAGGTTTGACGACATAGCCGCTGGCGCCGGCTTGAGCCGCCGCGATGATGTTTTCCTTCTTGGCTTCGGCGGTCACCATCAATACGGGTAAGTGCTTCAGCGCGTCATCCGCACGGATCGCCTTGAGCAGCTCAATGCCGGTCATGTTGGGCATGTTCCAGTCGCTGACCACGAATTCAAAATTGCCGCCGCGCAGCTTGGCGAGTGCGACAACGCCATCCTCGGCTTCATCGGCGTTGGTGAATTCGAGTTCCTTCAGCAGATTGCGTATGATCCTTCTCATTGTCGAAAAATCGTCGACGATCAGGAATTTCATGTTCTTATCGGCCATGGACTACTCCGCGGGTCATATGTTTTCTACTCATCTCGCCATTGTATGATGTCATGGCGCGGTTTGGGGCGTTAACCTGAATTTTGCTGTTGTGCTTCATCGGCCAGTCTATCTGAGTAATAAGGGGCGTAAAGTGTCGGCCAGGACGGTCGGGTCGAATTTTGCGACATAGGCGTCCACGCCGACACGTTTGCCCATGTCGCGGTTGGCTTCCGACGAAAGTGAGGAATGCATGACCACAGGGATGCCTTCGAATCGCCGGTCGGATTTAATGTTTTTTGTCAGGACATAACCGTCCATTTCCGGCATTTCCGCATCCACGAGAATGACCTTGATCTGGTCGTACACCGTGGAGCCGTCCTGCTGGGAACGGGCGGCCATGTTCTGCAGCCTTTCCCAGGCTTCCAGGCCGTTGGTGGCCTGCTGGTATTTAACTCCCAGCTTGTCCAGCACCATGACGATTTCCTTGCGCGCGATCGCGGAGTCATCTGCAAAGAACACTGCCAGTTCTGCGTCCGTATCGACCGGGGCGAGGTCGGGCACGGGTTCGATTCCAATGGCGTTGGCCAGAATCTGTTCGACGTCGAGAATTGAAACCAGTTTGCCGTCCGGCAGTTCCGTGATCGCGGTGATCAGGCCATCGTTGCCGGCCAGCATGGTTTGAGGGGGTTTGACCCTGTCCCAATCGACGCGAATGATGCGGTCGACGTCATGCACCAGAAAGCCCTGGGTATGGCGGCTGTATTCGGTGACGATCATGGTCTTCCCGGTGTCTTCCGGTACTTCGTCCAGATGGATGATCTGGGCCAGCGCGATGACCGGGATGATATTGCCGCGCAGGGAAATCACGCCCTCGACGCCATCTGGCATATTGGGGGATTTTGTGACCTTGGGAGTCTGGCAGACTTCACGCACCTTGAATACGTTGATGCCGAAAATTTCTCCGCTTCCCAATGTGAAGAGCAGGATTTCCATCTTGTTGGAGCCGGCCAGTTTGGTTCTGCCATCCACTGTATCGAGGAGTGGGTTGTGCTTTTCCATGCTATTCCCCATTTATTTAAGAGGTTCGCTTAACAACTGGGTGAGCGTGGTCGCCAGCTTATGCGGTTCGAATTTCGGAACATAGTCGTCCACGCCGACCGCCCGGCCAAGTTGCTGGTTGGCTTCGCTGCTCAAGGAGGAGTGCATGATGACCGGAATGCCGACAAATCGAGGGTCGCTCTTGACGTGTTTGGTGAGCACGTAACCGTCCATTTCCGGCATTTCCACGTCGGTGAGAATCAGCTGGATGAAATTGGTGATTGGGACATGGGCCGCATCAGCCTGAGCGGCAATCCTTTGTAGTTCATCCCACGCCTGCTTGCCGTTATTGGCGCTGATGTGTCGGATGTTCATGGCATCCAGGGTGCGCGAGATCTGGTTTCGGGCGACGGATGAGTCGTCGGCAAAAAAGACGGTGCGATCTTTCACTTCAATGGGGCTGATGTTGTTGAACAGGTATTCGTCATCGTAACGGCTGGTTTCGGAAAGCACCTTTTCCACGTCCATCATCATCACCAGACGTCCGTCCGCCAGTTCGGTGACTGCGGTGACCAGCCCCCCCATCTGCGCGGTGAGCATGTCGGGTGGAACGCGCATGGCCGCCCAGTCGAGGCGCAGGATGGTATCTACCGCTTCCACCAGAAACCCCTGAGTGTGGCCGTTGTACTCGGTGACGATCATGATTTCTGGCTTTTGGCCGGATTCCACGCCGGCATATTTAACCAGATCGACAACCGGTACCAGGACGCCGCGCAGACTGACCATGCCTTCAACCGAGGCCGGCATATCCGGGGCGTGGGTGATTGCCGGCACACGCATGACTTCGCGTACCTTAAAAACATTGACTCCAAAAGTTTCTCTGCGGCCGGTGCGGCTGTCCGTGCCCAGGGTGAACAGCAGTATCTCCAGCTTGTTGGTGCCGGCCAGCTTGGTGCGGGCGTCAATGTTTTTTAAGAGTTGTGACATGTTGTTAGCTCTCCGTGAAAAGTCCTGATCCCGAATCTCAGTCGGGCCTGGCAGGCAGGACATTTTTCAGTATCATACCTCAATATGGCTAAGTTGCATTCTGTAAATCGGGCGGTTGCGCGCTGTTTTCAGCACATAATTTAAATTGGCCGGCGATTTAATGCAACTGCCGGTCTGTCAACTCGGGCCTTTGAGCGTCGAGCCGGGCGGCAAGACGAGCTTTTCCGGTGCTCGGTAAATGTTTTCTGGAGCTGCCCACAAGGGTTAACCGTTCAACAACGACCGGATCAATTGCGGTATGATTTCAGCATGAACCGGCCAAGGAGCTTAATGCATTGTCGAATACCCCCAAGCAGGTAGATCCGAAAGAGCTGGAGCAGGCATTTTCGTTGTTCAACGAGGCTTCTGCCCAGCTTACCGGCGCCTACCAGGAGTTGCAGCAGCAGGTGGAGCGCCTGACCGGTGAGCTCGCTGTCGCCAATGTGGAATTGCGACGGCAGTTGCTGGAAAAGGAGGCGCTGTCGCAGCGTCTGTCCCATCTGCTTTCCGCCATGCCGGCAGGTGTAGTGGTGCTGGATCAACAGGGCGCTATTATCGAGTTGAACCCAGCCGCACGGGAGCTGCTGGGGGAATCTCTCATGGGATGTGCCTGGGCGGAGATCGCGGTGCGCTCGCTGGTACAGACCGTGGTGCCGCACGAGTGGGATCTTGCGCCGGTCAGCGGGGCTGCTCCGCGCCGGGTCAGCATTTCCAGCAGTCCGCTGGACGCCGCCGGTGGACAGGTGCTGCTGATCCACGACATGACCGAAGCCTACAAGATGCAGCGCGAGCTGCAGCGGCATCAGAGACTGTCTGCGATGGGCGAGATGGCGGCGGGGTTGGCGCATCAGTTGCGCACGCCGCTCGCTACCGCTCTGCTCTACGCTTCCCACTTGAAAAAACTTGATTTACCTGAAAACGAGCGGATCCGCTTCGCGGATAAAGTGCTGGCGCGTCTTCATCACCTTGAGCACCTGATCCAGGATATGCTGTCGTTCGTCAAAGGGGAGGGCGGGGGGCAGGATGTGGTTCGGATGTCTTCCGTGCTGGTTGACCTGCTGCAGGTCATGGAGCCGCAAATGATGGAGCGTGGGCTGAATTTCAGTATTCAGGATGATGGCCGGGGCGCCGCCGTGCTGGGTAGTCGCAAGGCTTTGACCGGCGCCTTGCTCAACCTGCTGGAGAATGCCATGCAGGCTTGCCCGGAGGGTGGGCAGGTCAGCTTGAGGAGTGAAATAGGGGGTGATGGGCAGGTGTCGATTGCTGTGGCCGACAATGGCAAGGGAATCGATGCAGCAACCCAGGAGCGCCTGTTTGAACCGTTCTACACGACCCGCACCGATGGAACAGGTCTGGGGCTGGCGATTGTACGCGGCGTGGCCGAGGCGCATCGGGGGTCTGTTCAGGTCAAGTCGGCGCCCGGTTGCGGCAGCGAATTCATTCTGCGGCTACCCAAGCTATAATCCGAAAAATGTTAAATCGCGAAACCATGAAAACATTGCCTATCCTGATCGTTGAGGACGACCGAGACCTGCGCGAAGCCTTGTGCGACACGCTGGGTCTGGCCGGCTACGAGACGCTGGACGCTGCCGACGGGCTGGCGGCGCTTGCGGTGCTGGGAAAGCGCAGGGTCGGCCTGGTCGTGACGGATGTGCAGATGCATCCCATGGATGGTCATGTTCTTTTGCGCGAAATCAAGTCGGCCTATCCTTATGTCCCGGTGCTGCTGATGACCGCCTACGGCATGATCGACAAGGCGGTGGAGGCGATGCGCGCGGGGGCGTGCACTTACCTGACCAAGCCATTCGAGCCGGACAAGTTGCTGGCCGAGGTGGCGCGCTATATGCTTTCTGCGCAACCGGCGAACGGATCGGAAATGGTGGCTGAAGATCCTCGCATGGTCGAGTTGCTGGGGTTGGCGCGGAAGGTTGCCGCTACCAGTGCGACGATTATGATTACAGGCGAGTCCGGTTGCGGCAAGGAAGTGATGGCGCGCTTCATCCATCGCCACAGCCCGCGTGCCGACAAGCCATTCGTGGCTATTAACTGCGCGGCGATTCCGGAAAATCTGCTCGAATCCACTTTGTTCGGTTATGAAAAGGGCGCTTTCACCGGCGCCGCCCAGTCCCATGCCGGCAAGTTCGAGCAGGCGCAGGGGGGTACCCTGTTGCTGGATGAGGTGTCCGAAATGCCGATGCCGCTCCAGGCCAAGCTGTTGCGGGTGCTGCAGGAGCGCGAGGTGGAGCGGGTCGGCGGGCATAAGGCGATTCCGCTCGATATCAGGATCATTGCCACCTCCAACCGCGACATGGGCGAGGCGGTGGCGCGCGGCAGCTTCCGCGAGGATTTGTATTATCGCCTCAACGTGTTTCCCCTGGAATTGCCGCCGTTGCGCGAGCGCCCGCTGGATATCGTGCCATTGGCCCGGCATCTGATCGGTCGCTTGGGCGGCGCGCTGGGCCGGCCCGGAATCGGCTTGTCTTCCGCGGCTGCCGAGCAATTGACGCGATATGCCTGGCCGGGTAACATCAGGGAGCTTGAAAACGTCATCCAGCGTGCCATGATTTTGTCTCCGGGCGATATGCTGGAGACCGAGTATTTGCTGCTGCCCAAATCCGAACTTGCCGTGCCGCAACCAGGAAAAGCCGTCACCGCCGGCGGGGCGGTGGATATGAAAACGCTGGAGCGGGCGCATATTCTGGAAACCCTGGCTTCAGTCAGCGGTTCGCGCAAGCGTGCTGCGGAAAAGCTGGGCATGAGCGAGCGTACATTGCGTTACAAGCTGCAGCAGTACCGCGAAGAAAGTGAAGAAACGGGTCAGTAATGAACAAAATTGGGCATGAAATGTGCTTTATTTTTATGCTGCGACGGGCAAAAAATGGCCGTCGTAATGGATAAGCAGCTATAATTCGGAGCTGGAGGCCTGAAAGCGATGAATACTACACAGGGAATTGACCAGTTACTCGGGCAGCTGCGCGCTGCCTCGGCTCTGGCTGCCGGCCAGGAGCCCGCTTCTGCATCGACAGAAGGACCGGATTTTGCGGCGATGCTCAAGGCTTCGCTGGAACAGGTGAATGCGACGCAGCAGGATTCTGCCAATCTGGCCAAAGCATTCGAGCAGGGCGATCCCAATGCGAACCTCCAGGAAGTGATGGTTTCCCTGCAGAAAGCCAATATTTCCTTTCAGACCATGGTGCAGGTGCGTAACAAGCTGGTGTCGGCCTACCACGAAGTCATGAGCATGCAAGTTTGATAGGGATGCAAAGCGCTGCACTAGCCGTCGTTGTATTCCCTCGTTCGGGGGCAAAGCTCAATCGCTCGCAAGTTTGGAGTCAAGGCGTAAAATAATATGGCTGTCGCACCACAGCAATCGCTTTTCGCCCGTCTAAGAGAATTCAACCGCTTATCCGGCGGCCAGAAAATTGGGCTGATGCTGGCGCTGGCCGCTGTCATCGCGCTGATTTCCGGCGCCTGGATGTGGTCGAAGACACCAGACTACCGCGTCCTTTACAGCAACCTTTCCGACCGGGATGGCGGCGCGATCATCAATTCCCTGCAGCAGATGAACGTCCCCTACAAGATGGCGGAGGGGGGCGGCGCCATTCTGGTTGCTTCCGGCCAGGTTTACGACGTGCGCCTGCGCCTGGCGTCTCAGGGTCTTCCCAAGGGTAGCGTGGTCGGCTTCGAGCTGATGGAAAACCAAAAGCTGGGCACCAGTCAGTTTCTCGAGCAGGTGAACTACCAGCGTGCCCTGGAAGGGGAGCTGACCCGCTCTATCCAGTCTCTTTCCGCCGTGCAGGGCGCGCGTGTGCATCTCGCAATCCCGCGTCAGTCCGTGTTTACCCGCGAGCAGAAAAATCCCAGCGCATCCGTGCTGGTCGGCCTCCACCCCGGGCGTTCGCTGGACAAGGCCCAGGTCAACGGCATCGTTCATCTGATTTCAAGCAGCGTGCCGGACTTGCCGGTCAAGAATGTGACCGTGCTGGATCAGAACGGCAACCTGTTGAGCTCTGCGGCGGAGGGTAAGGAGGGTGCCGGCCTCGACCCGAGCCAGCTGGAATTTCTCCGTCAGGTGGAACAGAGTTTCATCAAACGTATCGAAAACATCCTCAGCCCGATTACCGGTACGGAAAACGTGCGGGCACAGGTTGCGGCCGAGCTGGATTTCTCCCAGACCGAGCAGACCGCTGAAACCTTCAGGCCCAACCCTGCACCCGCCGAGGCGGCAATCCGCAGTCAACAAAGCAATGAAAACACCGCCGGAGCAGGCCAGGCTGCAGGCGGCGTGCCTGGCGCCCTGTCCAACCAGCCTCCCGGCACGGCTGCCGCGCCGGTTACGGCGCCTGCAGCCACGGCCGTAGCGGTAGCGCCTGCCCAGCCTTTAGGCGGGGGGGGGCGCAAGGAGTCGACCGTCAATTACGAACTGGATAAGACCATCAAGCATGTCAAGTCGCCGGTGGGGAGCATCAAGCGCCTATCCGTGGCTGTCGTGGTAAATCACAAGAAATCCACGGGCAAGGATGGGAAGGTTAGCACCAAGCCTTTGACTGGCGCAGAAATGACGCAGATCAGCAATCTCGTCAAGGAAGCCATGGGTTACAGACAGGACCGTGGCGATACGCTGAATGTGGTGAATGCTTCATTCAGCGTGGTGACGGAGGAAATTCCGGCGGCACCGGTCTGGAAAGATCCGGCAACGATTTCTCTGGTCAAGGAGATCGCCAAGAACCTGCTGATTGCCGGGATTGTGTTCTTTATCGTGTTCAAGGTGCTGCGCCCCCTGCTGAAGGAGCTTTCGACTCCGCCGCCAGTGGTTCAGAAGAAGGCAGAGGCTGAAGGTTTCGCGCTTGCGCCAACTCTGGGGTATGAGGAGCGCTTGCGGTCAGTCAAGGACCTGGCGCGCCAGGAGCCGAAAGTGGTGGCTACCGTGGTCAAGGATTGGATTGGCCCGTCATGAGTGAAGATGGGGTTCAGAAAAGCGCCATTTTGCTGATGGCCTTGGGCGAGGAGGAGGCTGCTGAAGTATTTAAACATCTCGGCCCCAAGGAGGTTCAGAAACTCGGGACTGCCATGGCAGCCCTGGATAGCGTCAGCCGCGTCCAGGTGGAGCGGGTGATGCATGACTTCATGTTCCAGGCAGGAGAAAAGGCCGGCCTGGCTGATTCCGATGATTATATTCGCAGTGTGCTGACCAAGGCGCTAGGTTCGGATAAAGCGGCTAACCTGATCGAGCGAATCCTGCATGGCGGCGATACCAGCGGTATCGAAGGCCTGAAGTGGATGGATGGCGCTTCCGTGGCCGAGTTGATCAAGAATGAACACCCTCAGATTATTGCCACCATTCTGGTTCATCTTGAGCGGGATCAGGCCAGTGAGATACTGGGTCTTTTTACCGAGCGTCTGCGCAACGATGTGGTGTTGCGTATTGCCACGCTGGACGGAATTCAGCCTTCTGCGCTGAAAGAATTGAACGATGTGCTGACCAAGTTGCTGGCAGGAGCCAGCAATCTCAAGAAAAGCGTGATGGGCGGCGTCAGGGCAGCGGCAGAAATTCTGAATTACGTCGGCACCGCTAATGAAACCGCGATCATAGCCAGCGTGCGCGATTACGACCCCGAACTGGCACAGAAAATCCAGGATGAGATGTTCGTCTTCGAGAACCTGCTCGATATCGACGATCGTTCCATCCAGTTGCTGTTGCGAGAGGTACAGTCGGAATCCCTGATTATTGCGCTCAAGGGCACGAGCGAGGAGCTGCGCGAGAAAATCTTCAAGAACATGTCGCAGCGAGCTTCTGAAATGTTGCGCGACGATCTCGAGGCCAAGGGTCCGGTGCGCGTCAGCGAAGTCGAGGCGGAGCAGAAGGAAATTCTCAAGGTCGTGCGCAAGCTGGCCGACGAAGGCCAGATCGTGATCGGCGGCGCAGGCGAGGAAAGCTATGCCTAGCAATATCATTCCCAAGGAGCAATTGAGCGCTTATCAGCGCTGGGAGCTGAATTCACTGGATGGATCGGCAGGCTCGACTGTGCTGTTGCCGACGGCTGAAGATGTCGAGAATATCCATCAGCAGGCTTACCAGGAAGGATTTGCCGCCGGTTACCGGGAGGGCAAGGGCAAGGTCGATGCAGAACTGGCGCGGCTGGCGCAACTGATGTCGGTGCTGGATGGGGCTCTGAACCAGTTCGATGAAACATTGACACAGAACCTGCTTTCCCTGGCACTGGATGTCGCCAAGCAAATGTTGCGTGAGGCTTTACGAGTGCGACCGGAGCTGGTTCTGCCGGTGATTCGCGAGGCGGTGAACAGCCTGCCTCAGGCCAGCCAGCATCCACACCTCAAATTGCATCCGGAAGATGCGGCTCTGGTGAGATCGCTGATGGCGGACGAACTGAGTCACTTTCATTGGAAGCTGATTGAAGACGGTCGCGTGGAGCGGGGCGGGTGCCGAGTGGAAACGACGAACAGCGAGATTGACGCAACCATGGAGAATCGCTGGAAAAGGACGCTCGCCGCCCTGGGCAGTGAAGGTGCATGGCTTGAACCATGAAATGAGCCATACGGTGATGGGTGATGAGGAATGGGTGATGAAAACCTCTCGACCATCACTTCATTTGGTTGTCGCCTCGTCCGGCTTAGGCTTATGACGCCGCCCTCTGAGCGCTGGAATGGTTTTCTGCGTGAATGCGGCGAGACCGTTTCCGCCGTCAGCCCCTGGCTCTTGACCGGTCGCCTGACCCGGGTTGCCGGGCTGGTGATGGAGGCGGTGGGGCTGAGGCTTGCGGTAGGCGGCAGTTGTACCGTTCACCTGCCTGATGGGCATGATGTAGATGCCGAAGTGGTCGGTTTCTCCGGTGAAAAACTGTTCCTCATGCCCTCCACCGATGTGTACGGTCTGGTGCCGGGCGCCCGGGTGACGCCGGCGGATACCCCGGCGCAACGTGTCTCCGTGCAGGGCGGATCGCCACACTTGCGGCGCCGTACTGAAGACCGTGTGCGCCAGGTTCAGGTGGGCAATGAATTGCTGGGGCGCATTCTTGACGGTGCCGGACGTCCGCTGGATCTTCTCGGGCCTCTGGATCTGCCTCACCAGGTGCCGCTGCACAGCCGTCCCTGCAATCCCCTTAGTCGAGCCCCTATCCGGCAAGTTCTGGATGTTGGCGTGCGTGCCATCAACGCCTTGCTGACCGTCGGCCGCGGACAGCGCATGGGTCTTTTTGCCGGCAGCGGTATCGGCAAGAGTATTTTGCTCGGCATGATGGCGCGTTTTACCAGCGCGGATGTGATCGTGGTCGGCCTGATCGGCGAGCGTGGCCGCGAGGTCAAGGAGTTCATCGAAAATATCCTGGGGCCTGAGGGGTTGGCGCGTTCCGTGGTAGTCGCTGCGCCGGCTGATACCCCGCCATTGTTGCGGTTGCACGGAGCGGCTTATGCGACGTCGATCGCCGAGTATTTTCGCGATCAGGGCAAACATGTCCTGTTGATCATGGATTCGCTCACACGTTATGCCATGGCTCAACGCGAAATTGCCTTGGCCATCGGCGAGCCGCCGGCTACGAAAGGTTACCCTCCCTCGGTATTCGCCAAGCTACCACAACTGGTCGAGCGCGCCGGCAACGGCCAGGCAGGCGGGGGGTCCATTACCGCATTTTATACCGTGCTGGTGGAAGGCGATGACCAGCAGGATCCAATCGCGGACAGCGCCCGCGCCATTCTTGATGGTCACATCGTGTTGTCGCGCAGCCTTTCCGATCAGGGGCATTACCCTGCTATCGACATAGAAGCTTCAGTCAGTCGGGCGATTACCGAACTACTCGCGCCGGAGGACTTGGCCCGGGTGCGCAGGTTCAAGCTGCTTTATTCCCGTTTCCAGCGCAGCCGGGACCTGATCAGTGTGGGTGCCTATGTCAAGGGCAGTGACCCGTTGCTGGACGAGGCAATGGCGCTTTATCCGCAGCTGGAAGCTTTCCTGCAGCAGGATATGCACCAGAGCGAGAACTATGTGGACAGCCGCAGCCGCCTGGCCGCAATGTTCAATACCTAAGCCGGACAAGCCGGAATCCGAATGGAGCGATGGTAATGGGGATGAGTGATGGTCGAAAGGTTTTCATCACCCATCACCATATATCTCATTTCAACCCCAAATTCTTGTCGAATTTTGACATCATTTGGTCGATAAGAGACTAACAATAGATATGCTGCGGCGATTTCCTCTCCAGCCCCTTCTTGACCTTGCCCAGAATCATACCGATGCTGCGGCGCGCGATCTGCACACGCTTAAGGTCAAGTGGCAGGAAGCAGAAGAAAAGTTCCGGCAGTTGGCCGAATATCGTGAAGATTACCGGGCAAAGTTGTTGCAGACCACGAAGCTGGGTATGCAGGTGAGCTCGCTCAGGGATTTTCAACTGTTTCTCGGCAAGATTGAGGTCGCCATCCGCCAGCAGGCAGAAGAGGTGGGTCGCTGCAAAAAAAACTGGGAAGACGGGCGTCATGAATGGCAGGCGAAGCAGCGCAAACTCAAGGCCTTCGATACGCTGTCGCAACGTCATCTGAGCAGTGAGCGGAAGCGTGAGGACAAGCTCGAGCAGCGCGAGCAGGATGAGCTTTCAGGCAATAAATTCAAGCAGGAAAAGTCAACGGATCCCCCGCACTCCTGACGGTGGTATGCGTCTTGCTTTATATCGGCTGAACCTAAAGCGACTGCGAAAGGATGGCCGATGCCACAATTACCTATTACTCCTTCTGTATCTCCACAACCCAGTGCTGGCATCAGTAAGACGTCAGCCTCTGCCCCGGAAGGTGGAGATGGATTGGAGAGCGCGCCGGGGCTTAATTTCGGGGCGGTTCTCACCAGGCAGTTGAAGGGGGTTGCTTCGCTGCTTGAGCAAAAAGAGGGTGCAGGGCTTTCTTTGGCAGCGGCCAACGAAAGCGCTGAGCCTGCTGCGAATGCAGGGGCGGCTGTACTTCCCGTCGATTTGTCTGTCTTGACCGCTTCAATGCTTGTGCCGGCATCTCCTGCCCAGGCAGTGGGTGGGGCCGAAATTCCAGCCGAAGCCGGCGCGGAAAAGCCGTTGATGCAGTTGCCCAAGGCTGGCGAAGTCCGGGGCGCTGAGTCTGCTGAAAACGCAGGGGCGGCTGTACTTCCCGCTGATCTGCCTGTCTTGACCGCTTCAATGCTTGTGCCGGTATCTCCCGCCCGGGCCGGAATGCTTGTGCCGGCATCTCCCGCCCGAACTGGGGCTGCGGTCGGAACTCCAGCCGAAGCCGGCGCGGAAAAGCCATTGACGCAGTTGCCCAGGGCTGGCGAAGTCCGGCTGGCGGCAGAAATTGCCGCAAACGGCAAAAACTTGCCGCAAGCGGTGTCCCCGGAGCAGCGCTTTGCCGACAAGCTGGCGACCTTGGTGGAAGTTCCGGCAGGCAATGCGGGTGGGGAGCTTCATTCGACTGGCTTATCCGTTGCGGCGAATCCTTCCGCTACGTCCGTCGTATTCCGTAATCCGGAGCCGTTACCAGCTATACCGGTCGCGCCTAGAGTCGGTTCCGCCGAATGGGGCGGAGCGGTCGGCGAGAAAGTCGTGTGGATGGCGAACCAGAGTCATCAAGTGGCTGAACTGCATCTTAACCCACCCAATCTCGGACCGCTCGAGGTGCGTTTGACGATCAGCAACGACCAGGCTAGCGCCTTGTTTGTTTCCCCTCATTCCGCTGTGCGTGAGGCGATCGAGACGGCATTGCCACGGTTGCGTGAAATGCTCGCGGACAACGGTATCATGCTAGGCAATGTGACGGTGGGCTCGGAATCCTTCAACCAGCAGCAAGCGTCTGATCAGAGAAATGGTAAAGAGGGAAGTCGCGGCGGGCTGGGAGCAGAGAGTGTTATGGCCCGGATAGCTGTGCCGGGGCAGCCTGCGGGAATGGTACGCGATGGCATGGTTGATATTTTTGCCTGAAATAGATACGCGATATTCGTTCAAAATAAAGCAGCTATCTCAATGGGATAGCTGCTTTTTTCTTTTTTATGGCGATAAGAGTAGTGGACAGAAAATTGTTTTGGCTTGCAGTAGTTCTTGCATTAAATTTCAGTTGATATTATAAAGAACATAAAATATCATCTGAAACTGGTTGTTTTTAATATTGTTTAGCCGTCTGTTTTGGAATTAACCGGAGTAGACGACTGAAGCGTCAGCGGCAAGGGGGCAAGGCATGGCAAGGGACAAGGCGAAAGAAGATGCCGTGGCGGATGAGCCACCCAAAAAGAAGAAGGGGAAGCTGTTTCTGGTTCTCGGTATCCTGTTGGTGTTGGGCGGTGCGGGCGGCGGTGCGGCATGGTACTTCACCCAGCCAGGCGCAATGCCAGCCGAGCACAATGAAGGAAAACCGAAGCCACCGGTTTTTGTGACGCTGGAGACCTTTACCGTTAATTTGCAGGCAGATGGGGGCGGCGAACGTTATCTCCAGGTCGGGATTGATTTGAAAGTGACTGACCCTGCTGTGGTCGATCAGGTCAAGCTGCACATGCCGGAAATTCGCAATGCCGTACTGTTGCTGCTTTCGAGCAAGAGTGCCGAGCAGGTCGCCGGCCTGGAAGGCAAGCAGAAATTGAGTGCTGAAATTCAGGAGCAGGTAAACAAACCATTCAATGCCAACGCTGCTGGCGAGGGCGTGACAGGTGTGTTTTTCACATCCTTTGTCATTCAGTAAGAGGGTGTAATCAGCCGTAATACCTAAAGGGTCCACGTGTCAGAAGACATACTGTCTCAAGATGAAGTTGATGCCTTACTCAAAGGTGTAACCGGTGAGGTGGAGGAGACTGCCGCCGAAGGGGGCGAGGAAGGGGCTCGCCCTTATAATCTGGCCAAGCAGGAGCGAATCGTCCGGGGGCGCATGCCTACCCTGGAGATTATCAACGAGCGTTTTGCCCGATTGTTCCGAATCGCACTGTTCAATTTCATGCGCCGCACCGCTGAAATTTCCGTTAGCCCGGTGCGTGTTCTCAAATACAGTGAATTTGTTCGCAACCTGGTCGTGCCGACCAACCTGAACATGGTGCACATCAAGCCGCTACGCGGCACGTCGCTGTTCATTTTTGATCCGAATCTGGTGTTTCTGGTAGTGGACAACCTGTTCGGCGGCGATGGGCGCTTCCATATGCGCGTAGAAGGCCGTGACTTCACGCCGACAGAGCAGCGCATCATTCAGCGTATGCTGGAAGTGGTCTTCGGTGAATACAAGAAGGCCTGGGAATCGGTCTATCAGGTCGACTTCGAATATGTCCGTTCCGAAATGAACACGCAGTTTGCCAATATCGCCACGCCCAGCGAAGTCGTGGTGGTGACTACCTTCAACATCGAGCTGGGATCGGGTGGCGGCGATTTTCACATCTGCATGCCCTATGCTATGATCGAACCGATTCGCGATATTCTATATAGCAGCATGCAGGGCGAGCGCATGGAAGTGGATCATCGCTGGGCAAAACTGATGACGAAACAGGTGCAGTCAGCCGAGGTGAATCTGGTCGCGAACCTGGGCGAGGCCCCGGTTAATCTTGGACAAATTCTGAACATGAAAGTGGGGGATGTGATTTCCCTGGATATTCCCGAAGCGATTGTCGCTGAAGTGGATGGCGTGCCTGTGCTGGAATGCAATTATGGCATTCTCAATGGTCAGTACGCGCTCAAGGTGAACAAAATCATTGCCGGCGCGGATGACGAGTCCGGCCACGGAGGCCAACAGCATGGCTGACGAAAAAGCTGAAGATTCAGCCGGTACGGACGATTGGGCGGCTGCGATGGCCGAGCAGGCGACAACGGATACAGCTCCCGGCGCTCCGGCTGAAGACGATTGGGGCGCGGCACTGGCCGAGCAGGCCTCTACTGAGACGCAGGATGCCGCAGCGATGTTCGCTGAAAGCAGTCCGCTCGCCGCGAAGGCCCAGTTCGATCAGCTTTCCCCATCCGGCATTCCGGCCGGAGCGCCCAACAACATCGACATGATCCTGGACATCCCGGTCAACCTCACGGTCGAACTGGGGCGTACCAAGCTGGCAATTCGCAGCCTGCTGCAACTGGCCCAGGGATCGGTGGTGGAGTTGGACGGCCTGGCGGGCGAACCGATGGACGTGCTGGTCAACGGCTGCCTGATCGCCCAGGGTGAGGTGGTGGTGGTGAACGACAAATTCGGGATCCGCCTGACCGATATTATTTCCCCTACCGAACGCATACGCAGACTGCATAAATGAGTCCGATGAAAGAGGCGGTGGCGCGATTCTCCGTTGGGCTTCCTGTGTTTTTTCTGCCTTTCGCTGTCCTGGCGGCTCAGCCCGTCGTTCCCGCACCGATTGTTTCCCCGGTTTCCTTGGGCGGTATGTTGCAGATCCTGTTAGGTCTGGGCCTGGTGCTGGCGGCGGTGGTCGGCTCAGCCTGGCTGCTCAGACGTTTTTCCCCCGGACAGGTCGGTGCGGGCGGTGCAGTCAAGGTCATCGGCGGCGTTGCACTGGGTCCCAAGGAGCGGCTGGTGCTGGTTGAGATCGGTGAGACCTGGCTGGTGCTGGGGGTAGCGCCGGGGCAGGTGAACACCCTGCATACTCTGGTTAAACCGGAAGGTGGCGTCTTTGCAGCCGAGGTGCCGTCTGGTGGAGGCGAGCCCGGCTTTTCTACGTGGCTCAAACAGGCAATGCAGGGGCGCAAACTTGGGTAATAGAACAGGGCTGCTTCTGCTTGGGGCAAAATCATTGTTTGCCGCCGTGCTGTTGGCGCTGGGCGCGCTGGTGCCGTTTACGGCCATGGCGGCCGATCCGGGTTTGCCAGCCTTTACCAGCGCGCCAGGGCCAGGTGGTGCCCAGACGTATACTCTCAGCATCCAGGCGCTGATGATGATGACAGCGCTGACATTCCTGCCAGCGGTGCTACTGATGATGACGGCGTTCACTCGGATCGTCATCGTGCTATCTTTGTTGCGCATGGCCCTGGGCACGATGCAGGCGCCGCCTAACCAGATTTTGATTGGCCTTTCCCTGTTTTTGACCTTCTTTGTCATGGCGCCGGTATTCGATAAAATTTACGTCGAGGCCTACAAACCTTACGCTGAACAAAAAATGGATTTTACCCAGGCTTTGGACAAGGGCGCAGCTCCACTGAAAGCCTTCATGCTGCGGCAGACGCGCCAGGATGATCTGGCGCTGTTCGTCAAGCTTTCCAACAGCGCGCCCTTGCCCGGCCCGGAAGCGGTGCCGATGAAAATCCTGGTTCCGGCCTATGTAATCAGCGAGCTCAAAACCGCGTTCCAGATCGGTTTCGTGGTGTTCATTCCGTTTCTGATCATTGATATGGTGGTGGCCAGCGTGTTGATGTCGATGGGTATGATGATGCTGTCGCCGATGGTGATCTCATTGCCGTTCAAGCTGATGCTGTTCGTGCTGGTGGATGGCTGGAATCTGCTTATCGGTTCCCTGGTGCAGAGCTTCTACACGTGACGCCGGAAAGTGTGATCACCATTGGTCAGCGGGCGGTGGAAATCACCCTGCTGGTGTCGGCACCGCTGCTTCTCTCCGCACTGGCCGTCGGCTTGGTGGTGAGCATCTTTCAGGCCGCTACCCAGATCAATGAAATGACCCTGTCGTTCATCCCCAAGCTGCTGGTGATGTTTTTTGTGCTGGTCGTGGCGGGCCCCTGGATGTTGAACCTGATGATGGATTTTACCCGCCGCCTGTTTACCAGTATTCCAGGTTTGGTAGGTTAGCCTGCACGGCGATGATCAGCGTTACTTCAGACCAATTAAGCGCCTGGCTGGGTGCTTTCATCTGGCCTTTTTTCCGTATTATTGCCCTGGTCGGCAGCGCGCCTATTCTCGGCAATCCCAGCATACCTGTGCGGGTGAAAGTCGGGCTGTCTGTTGTCCTCACTCTGGTTCTGGCGCCCATTCTCGGCAGCATGCCAGCGGTGGAACCGGGTTCTGCGATCGGTCTTCTGATTCTGGCGCAACAAATCGTGATCGGCGTGGCGATCGGATTCACCATGCGCATCATCTTCACTGCGGTGGAAATGGCCGGAAATATTGCCGGTATGCAGATGGGCCTGGGATTCGCTACCTTCTTCGATCCGCAAAATGCTGCCCAGGTTCCCGTGGTGGGACAGTTTCTCGGACTGCTCGCCACACTGTTGTTTCTTGCCCTGAACGGTCATTTATACATGATCGAGGTATTGGCGCTAAGCTTCCAGGCGCTACCGGTGGCGCCACAACCTTTTTCCGCAGCCGGCTGGCGCGCTCTGGCGGGCTGGGGAGGCGAGATATTTCTCGCCGGGCTGCTGCTTTCCATGCCGATCATGGCAGCCCTGTTGATCACCAACCTGGCGCTGGGCATCATGACTCGCGCCGCGCCGCAGCTCAATGTGTTCTCGGTCGGATTCCCGATCACGCTGGCAGCCGGATTTGTCGTGCTTGCCATTGCCATGCCCTATTTCGTTCCCTTGTTTGACCGCCTGCTCCATGCTGCACTGCAGATGGCGATGCAAGTCTTGCGTCTGGCAAATCCCGCCGCACCCTGATGGCTCCGGACATTCAGTTTGTCTCCGCGCCTTCCGAATGGGTGGTGCGTTGTGCGCCGCTTATCCGTGGCGGCGGTCGGGTGTTAGACGTTGCTTGCGGAACCGGCAGGCACGCTCGCTTCCTGGTTCAGGCAGGGTTTCAGGTCGAAGCGGTGGATCGCGATACCTCCGCATTGGCTTTTCTGGCCGGTGTCGTGACATGCCAGGCTGACCTTGAAGGCAAACCCTGGCCGTATTCTGTCGGGGAGTTCGATGGCATTGTGGTAACCAACTATTTGCATCGCCCTCTGTTTTTGCACCTGTTCGAAGCGCTCGCAGCGGGTGGGGTGCTGATTTATGAAACATTTTCCGATGGCAATCAACAGTTAGGCAGGCCGCGTAACCCGGATTATCTCCTCAAATCAGGCGAATTGCTTGAACAAGTAAAAGGGCGGCTGGAAGTCAACGCTTATGAGGAGTTGTGCGTTTTACAAAATAAACGTGCCGTGGTGCAGCGGATTTGTGCGGTAAAAGCCATCGGGTAATTTTTCATTTAACCCTTTATTTTTTCCGGGAACACCCGATATAACAATTACGGACGCCAGAAAACAAATGGGCGGATAAAGCGGAGGTGGATCATGTTAGTGACTATGGATATGTGTTCTGTCAAAGTGGACGGCGACTATACTCCAGAGGTGATGTGCGTCGGCTGGAACCCTGAAATTGCGATGATGCAAGGCAGGGCGGCGGAGCTTGCGGCACAATTGATCCATTATCAGTCCCAGCGCGCGGGGGGTATGCCGACGGATGTGGCGGCTATGGATGTCGAGACTTTTCTGGAACGGATGTACGCTTCCCAGAGATAGTTTGCGACCGTTGAGTCCTTTAAAATAGGCGAGAACCGCGAGTACGGCTCTCGCCTTTGTTATTTTTGGGAATCCTCGATGAGTGATGGGCCCTTCAGTTCCGATATCTCTTCCCGTATCTGGGATATCCGCTATCGTTACCGCGAGTCGGGCAGGATCATCGACCTGACCGTTGAGGACACCTGGCGTCGCGTTGCCCGCGCGCTTGCCGGGGTGGAGCGGCAGGATAAGGAAATCTGGGAGCGGCGGTTCTACCGGGTTCTGGAGGGGTTCCGCTTTCTGCCGGGTGGGCGCATTCTCGCCGGAGCCGGCACCTCTCACCGTGTCACGCTGTTCAACTGTTTCGTCATGGGTGAAGTAGAGGATGCGCTCGACGGCATTTTCGAGGCGCTCAAGGAAGGAGCGCTGACCATGCAGCAGGGCGGTGGGGTTGGCTATGATTTCTCCACCCTGCGACCGAGCGGCGAACCGGCCCGTGGTGTCGGAGTAACCGCTTCCGGGCCGGTCTCGTTCATGCGCATCTGGGATAGCATGTGCGCCACCATTCTTTCCACCGGTGCGCGCCGTGGTGCGATGATGGCGACGCTGCGCTGCGATCACCCGGATATCGAGCTTTTTATCGCGGCAAAACGTGATCCCGGTGCGCTGCGGCATTTCAATTTGTCGGTGCTGGTGACGGACAATTTCATGCGCGCGGTGCGGGCGGATGCCGACTGGCCGCTGGTGTTTCCGCTCTCCGGGGGTGAATCGGCCGGGGAGGTGGTGGAACGGACGTGGTCAGGCAGCAGCACGCCGCGCCGCTGCAAGGTGCTGCGTCGTGTCGGAGCGCGGGCGCTGTGGGACAGGATCATGCGGGCAACCTATGATTACGCCGAACCCGGCGTGATTTTTATAGATCATGTCAACCGCATGAACAACCTGTGGTACTGCGAACAGATCAGCGCCACCAATCCCTGCGGCGAAATCCCCCTGCCGCACTATGGCGCCTGCAATCTGGGGGCGATCAACCTGACGCAATTCGTCCGGCGTCCCTTTACGGTTGATGGCGACCTGGACATGGAAGGCATCGCAGCGACCGTGGCGACGGCTGTGCGCCTGCTCGACAATGTTTACGACCTTTCCCATTTTCCGCTGCAAAAGCAGGCGGACACCGCGCGCGCATCGCGGCGGGTCGGGCTCGGTCTTACCGGTCTGGCCGATGCCCTGGCGATGCTCGGAATACGCTATGGCAGCCCGGAATCTTTTGCGCTGGGCGAGAAGGTGATGCAGGCGATCTGCCACAGTGCGTACCGGGCATCGATAGCACTGGCGCGCGAAAAGGGGGTGTTTCCGGCATTCCAGGCCGACCCATACCTGGCGGGTGAATTCATTCGCTCCCTGCCCGAAGACATCGTGCAGGGGATCGGGCGTTACGGCTTGCGCAACAGCCATCTGACCGCTATCGCACCGACCGGAACCATCAGCCTGTTGGCGAACAATGTTTCCAGCGGACTCGAGCCGATTTTCGATTGGGAGTACACGCGGCGCATCCGCGAGGCTGACGGCGGCTTTAGCGAGGTGCGAGTGGACGACTATGCCTGCCGTCAGTTTCGTTTGCAGCATGGCGATGAGGCCTCGTTGCCCACAGCCTTCGTTCGTGCCGGAGAAATTGCGCCGGAGGCGCACATCCGGATGCAGGCTGCGCTCCAGGCTCATGTCGACAACGCCATTTCCAAAACCATCAACGTGCCGGTTGAATTCGACTTCGACTCCTTTCGCTCGATTTATGAAAAAGCCTATGACATGGGCCTGAAAGGCTGTACCGTTTTCCGCCCCAACCCGGTTACCGGGCAGGTTCTGATTGCCAGTGGCGGCGCTGACGAGCAGCAGTGCTGCTCGATTGAGCGCGAAGCGGATTGAGCATTTCGCGTAAGCTGATATTCGGGTAAACTTAGGGCCTAAAATTTTCTGTGGAAAAATTTCATGCTTAAAGGCAGTCTGGTCGCGATCGTGACGCCGATGCACGATGATGGCAGTCTGGATATGGATCATTTGCGTGCGCTGGTGGATTTTCACCTGGCGGAAGGGACCGACGGCATCGTCGTCGTTGGCACCACGGGCGAATCCCCAACGGTGAATTTCGATGAGCATTGCCTGCTGATCCGTACCGTGGTGGATCGGGTGGCCGGGCGCATCCCGGTAATTGCTGGAACCGGCGCCAACTCAACCAGCGAAGCGATCGAGCTGACGACATGTGCCAAGGCGGCCGGCGCGGACTACAGTTTGTTGGTTACGCCATACTACAACAAGCCCACCCAGGAAGGGTTGTACCGTCACTTCAAGGCGATTGCCGAGGCGGTGGACATCCCGCAGATTCTATACAACGTGCCAGGCCGCACCGCTTGCGACCTGGTGAACGACACGGTGTTGCGGCTGGCGCAGATTCCCAATATCGTCGGCATCAAGGATGCAACCGGCAATATCGAGCGCGGCAGCGACCTGTTGCTGCGCGCGCCGCAGGATTTCGCCGTGTACAGCGGCGACGATGGTAGCTGCCTGGCATTGATGCTGCTCGGCGGCCATGGCGTAATCTCGGTGACCAGCAACGTGGCGCCCCGTTTGATGCATGAAATGTGTGAGGCGGCATTCAGGGGTGATCTGGCTGCGGCGCGCGCCGTCAACAACAAATTGCTGGGCTTGCACCAGAAGCTGTTTGTAGAAGCCAATCCGATTCCGGTTAAATGGGTGGTGGCGCAGATGGGATTGATAGTCGAGGGCATTCGCTTGCCGTTGACCCCTCTCTCCGCTGTTCATCACGACGTTTTGAAACAGGCTATGCGCCAGGCCGGCGTGCTGCAATAAATTATTTAAGGTGTCTATGGATAACAGGTTCTTGTCTTCATTGGTGGTGATAACAGCGGTTGCGCTAATGGCGGGTTGCGGTTCGACGTCCTTGCTGGAAGGCAAAAAGATTGACTACAAGTCGGCAGGCAAGCTACCGCCGCTGGAAATTCCTCCCGACCTGACTTCGCCGACGGCAGACAACCGCTTTGCCGTGCCCGATGTCAGCCCGCAGGGCAGTGCCATGCTCTCTGTGTACAACAAGGAGAGGGCGGGCCAGCCACAGACTGCGACGGCGACATCCAACCTGCTGCCATCCCAGGACAAGGTCAGGGTGGAACGCGCAGGCTCGCAGCGCTGGCTGGTGGTGAATGCCACGCCTGAGCAGGTATGGCCGGTGATCAAGGAGTTCTGGCAGGAAAATGGTTTCCTCATTAAGTTGGAAGTGCCGGAATCCGGCGTGATGGAAACTGACTGGGCGGAAAACCGCGCCAAGATTCCCCAAGATGCGATTCGCAGCGTGTTGAGTAAAGTCATGGATGGACTTTATTCCACCGCCGAACGCGATAAATTCCGTACCCGGCTGGAACGCGGTGCGGAGCAGGGCACTGCAGAAATCTATATCAGCCACCGCGGGATGTACGAAGTGATCGAAGGGGGCGATGGCGGCAACCGGACAGTGTGGCAGCCGCGCCCTGCCGACCCGGAACTCGAGGCCGACATGTTGCGTCGATTGATGGTGCGCTTCGGAGTCGAGGAGGTGCGTTCACAGTCCATGATGGTGGCGGATGGCAAGCAAGAGCGGGCCAAGGTGACGCGCACTCAGGAAGGTGCGGGCCGCCTCACGCTTTACGATACTTTTGACCGCGCCTGGCGTCGCGTTGGGCTGGCTCTTGACCGGGTCGGTTTTACCGTGGAAGACCGCGACCGCTCCAAGGGGCTATATTTCGTTCGCTATGTTGACCCCGATATTGATGGCAAGAAGGAAGAAAAAGGTTTTATGTCCAAGCTGGCCTTCTGGAAAGGCGATGGCAAGAACAAGGACAAGCTGGATCAGTACCGTATTCAGGTTATGGCCACGAGCGAGGGTAGCGCGGTCAATATTTTTAACAAGGACGGTGCGGTTGAAAACTCCGAGACTGCGACCAGAATTCTTAACTTGCTGTTTGAGCAGTTGAAATAGTACGGCGAGGCGCGTCAATGCGTTTCGCTTCTCTGGGGAGCGGTAGCCGGGGCAATGCACTGGTGGTCGAGGTCAAGCAAACCCGATTGCTTCTCGACTGCGGTTTCGGCATCCGGGAAACGGTTGCTCGGCTATCTCGCCTCGACTTGCAGCCGGAAGACCTGACCGGCATCCTCATCACGCACGAACATGCCGATCATATTGGCGGTGCAGTCAGATTTTCGCGCCGGTTCGAGTTGCCGGTGTGGCTGACCCACGGCACTTTCACCAACCATGCCCTGGCGCAAACGCTGCCCGATATTCGTCTGATTGATGGCCGCAGTGCGTTTCAGGCAGGCGAGATCGAGGTGCAGCCTTTTCACGTTCCCCATGACGCTCGCGAGCCGGTGCAATATGCCTTTAGCAGTGGTAGCGGGAGATTGGGCGTGCTGACCGACACCGGCGGATCCACGCCACATATCGAAGCTATTTTGAGTGGCTGCGATGCTCTGGTGCTGGAATGCAATCATGACCCCGACATGCTGCGCGAAGGGTCTTATCCGCCGATGCTGAAACAACGGGTTGCGGGCCGTTTCGGCCATCTTGATAACGGCATGGCGGCCAGGCTGCTGGCGAGCCTGGACAGCAGCAAGTTGCAACACTTGATTGCGGCGCATCTTAGCGAAAAGAACAATACGCCGGAGCTTGCCCGGGCCGCGCTGAGCGGTGTTTTAAATTGTGAGCCGGAATGGATCGGGGTGGCCGATCAGATGGATGGGTTTGGTTGGCGCCAGATTTTTTAGCGGCAGATGGCACAAGAAAAAAGCCGGCCCCAGGCCGGCTTTTTTTGCTGAGCCGTGAAGCTTATTTGGCAGCAGGAGCAGCAGCGTCAGCAGCAGGAGCAGCAGGAGCGTCAGCAGCAGGAGCAGCGACTGGGGCAGCAGCGTCAGCAGCAGGAGCCGGAGCGGCAACAGGAGCCTCAACTTTAGGAGCTTCAGGAGCAGGAGCAGGAGCTTCTTCTTTTTTGCCGCAAGCGGTCAAGGACAGGGCCAGCAGGGCGGCGAGCAGGATGGAATGTTTCATTTATTGTTTCCTTATAAAAACTTGGTTTGTAAGATTTGACTAAAACTATTTAAATACCATTGATGCAAATCGGCTTTCACATCAACGATGTCCAACCGACTGAGCGATTTTAGCAGGTTTACTAAATAATTCTAGTGTCTTATTGGGTATTGTTGCTAATAATTAATATTGTGGGTTGTTTCCTGGCGATTTGGCGCGTCTCGCAAGACTTGTGCATGGCGCCATCATGCCGATTGAGTAAGTTTACAGTCCCAGTGTCGTTGCGGTAATTGCCGGCGCCGACGCTGCCCGGATTTCCTCGAAACGCTTGATCAGCACGTGGCTGCCTTCAATATCGTTGAGTGCGAGCAATGCGCGTGGGCTGTCATAATGGAAGCGATGCAAGAAACAGGCTTCGTCGGCAATGGCAAAGGGGTCGTAGATGCCTTTTGCCTGCGGAGTGGTTTCCTGGATCGTGATGGCGTGGCTGAATTGCTTGAGCAGGCTGAGTATGCGCGGACAGAAGCGGGTCAGATAGTCGATGTCATGCAGCACAATTTCCAGCCGATTGCTGCGGCTTGCCAGCAGAAAGGTGCGTAGTAGTTCGTGGCGGCGCAACGTGGTGTAGCCGCCATCTTCCAGGTTGTAATCGAAAATGCGCAAGTGGTGCCGGGCGAGTTCGATCAGGATATCGATCGCTTCCGTATAGTCTGCTGCGCTGTTTAATTGCCTATCCAGCAAGACGGGTTTTTCCGGGTTTTCTGCCATGGTATCCTTCCCAGTAATTTCAGTTTAATTATGGCATGTCTCTTTCAACCAGGGCGAAATCGTTTAAAATATGCATCCGATGTGAAGGATTTGTTGTTTTGCGGGTAATCAATTTAATCAAAGTGATGGAGTAATTTTATGCGGGTTTCAAAAAACTCGGTGGTGACTCTCAGTTTCGAATTGAGCGACAGCACCGGCAAGCTTCTGGAAAAAAGCGATCAACCCATCAGCTACCTGCATGGCGGCTATGATGGGATTTTTCCTACGGTGGAGGAAGCGCTGGAAGGTATCGCCCAAGGCGGCACCGTTGTAGTGACGCTGGATCCGGATAACGCCTTCGGTGAATATGAGGACGAACTGGTGCGGGTCGAACCACGCGATGCTTTCCCGATGGAAGGGATCGAGGTCGGCATGCAGTTTCAGGCTGGCGCGGAAGGTTCGGATGAAGATATGGTCTTCACGGTGAAAGAAATCACTGCAGAAAGCGTGGTGATCGATGGAAACCATCCCCTGGCCGGGCAGACCCTGCTGTTTAAGGGCACCGTTGAGGGCGTCCGTCCCGCCACCGCCGAGGAACTCGCCCATGGACATGTGCACGGCGAGCACGGCCACCACCATTGATGAGTGATTGGTAATGGGTGATGGGTGATGGTTTTCATTACCCATCACCCATTACTCATCACTTGTTGTTTAAAGCATCTTTTTTAGCCGGTAAACCAGCTCCAGCGCTGCCTTGGGGCTGAGCTCGTCAGGCTCAACCTTGAGCAGCGCTTCTTCCAGCATCGAAGGCGGCGTAGCTTGCGGTGCTTCGACGAATAAATCTCCCTGTATGCCGTTGTTGATACCTTGCTGCTCCAGTTGCAGCAGGTGTCTTTTCGCCGCCTGGATCACCGGCGCGGGCACGCCTGCCAGTTGCGCCACCTGCAGGCCATAGCTCTGGCTCGCCGGGCCTTCCTGCACGCTGTGCAGGAACACAATGTGGTCGCGGTGTTCCAGTGCATCGAGGTGGATATTGGCGGTCTGCCTGAATTCCTGCGTCAGCCGGGTCAGCTCGAAATAATGGGTGGCGAACAGGGTGTGGCAGCGGGTTTTTTCGATCAAATGGCGGGCGATTGCCCAAGCCAGGGCGAGGCCGTCGAAGGTGGAAGTGCCGCGCCCGATCTCGTCCAGCAACACCAGGCTATTTTCGGTAGCATTGTTCAGAATATCGGCCGCTTCAGTCATTTCTACCATGAAGGTGGAACGACCTCCGGCCAAGTCGTCGGAGGCGCCGATGCGGGTGAAAATCTGGTCAACAGGGCCGATTTTTGCTCTAGCTGCCGGTACGAAGCTGCCGCAGTGAGCGAGCAGAACGATCAGTGCGGTCTGGCGCATGTAGGTGGATTTCCCGCCCATGTTCGGGCCGGTTATCAGCAGCATCTGGCGGGTGCGGGAAAGCCGCGTGTCGTTGGCGATGAAGTTGGCGGTCTGCGCTTCTACCACCGGATGGCGCCCACCCGTGATTTCGATCACTGCGTCGTCGGTGAATTCAGGCGCGATCCAGCCCAGGGTTTCGGCCCGTTCGGCCAGCGCAGCCAGCACGTCGAGCTCGGCCACCGCGGCGGCGATCTCCTGAAGCGCCGGAATGTGCGGCGCCAGATTGTCCAGCAGCGATTCGTAAAGCATTTTCTCGCGCGCCAGCGCCCGCTCCGAGGCCGACAGGGCCTTGTCCTCGA
>CAYGNO010000003.1:0-36293 GCA_964351305.1 uncultured Sulfuricella sp. | reverse complement strand
CTCACCGGCTGATAGATCACGCGGCGCTGCTCCGGGTCGTAGCGCATCTCGACGTTGCCGGAAAGCGGAAAATCCTTGCGAAAGGGGTGGCCGATGAAGCCGTAATCGCTGAGAATGCGGCGCAGGTCGGGGTGCCCGGTGAAAATGATGCCGAACAGGTCGAAGGCCTCGCGCTCGAACCAGTTAGCGCCCGGCCAGATCTCGGATACCGAATCCACTACGGGAAAATCATCGTCGCCGACAAACACTTTTACCCGCACACGGCAGTTGTTGCTGACCGAAAGCAAGTGCGTGACCGCGCAAAACCGTGGGCTCTTCCAGCGACCATCGCCATAGGTGCTGTAATCCACGCCGCACAGATCGATCATCTGCTCGAAATGCAAGTCGGGGTGGTCGCGCAGAGTGCGTGCCACTTCCAGCCAGTGTTCCGGCCTGACTTCCATCGTCAACTGACCGACATGCTCGGAAAACTTGACGACATTGTCGGCCAGCGCGCCTTGCAGATTTTGTTTGAGAGTTTCCAGTTTCATCGACGTTTAGCGGGCAATGGTATGGGTGCGCCGGATCTTTTTCTGCAACTGGATCAGGCCATAGAGCAAGGCTTCCGCCGTGGGCGGGCAACCGGGCACGTAAACGTCCACCGGCACGATACGGTCGCAGCCGCGCACCACCGAGTAGGAATAATGGTAATAGCCGCCGCCGTTGGCGCAGGAGCCCATCGACAACACCCAGCGCGGCTCGGCCATCTGATCGTAAACCTTGCGCAGCGCGGGCGCCATCTTGTTGGTCAGGGTACCGGCCACGATCATCACGTCGGACTGGCGCGGACTGGGGCGGAAGACGATGCCGAAACGGTCCAGATCGTAGCGCGAAGCGCCGGCCTGCATCATCTCCACGGCACAACAGGCGAGACCGAAAGTCATCGGCCACATCGAGCCGGTGCTGGCCCAGTTGAATACTGTATCGAGCGAAGTGGTGACGAACCCCTTCTCCAGGACGCCCTCAATGCCCATGCGTCACCTCCGTTACTGTCCGTCCACCGTGCCGAACACCGTGCCAGTTCGGGCATTCAACGGCAATCGCGGTCGGTCGCATCCCCGCCAGCCCTCTCTCCAACTCTCCCCCGCAGGGGGAGAGGGCAATGGTTCCCCTCTCCCTATGGGAGAGGGGTGGGGGTGAGGGTTTGCGGGGCCCCTGCTTCCTGCTCATGCCTCTGCCTCCTTCGCGCATTCCGTAGCTTTCACTTCCCCATGTCGGCATCCAACGGCATTCGCGGTCGGTCGCATCCCCGCTGCGCGGGGCCCCTGCTTCCTGCTCATGCCGTTACTCCCATTCCAGCGCACCTTTCTTCCACTCGTAAACGAAGCCGACCACCAGGATGGCAAGGAAAATCATCATGGCGAAGAAACCGAACAGGCCGATTTCCTGCAGCACCACCGCCCAGGGAAAGAGGAAAGCGATTTCCAGGTCGAACAGGATGAACAGAATGGCGACCAGATAATAGCGCACATCAAACTGCATGCGCGCATCTTCGAAGGCCTCGAAGCCGCATTCGTAGGGGGAATTTTTTTTGTCGTCGGGACGATGAGGGGCCAGCAGACCGCCCATTACCTGTGGAAGAACCCCAACCGCGAGGCCAACCATAACGAACAGCAGGATCGGAAAATAATTTTCCAGCATGCAGGCCCTCTCCCTCTGAATCAAGCTGGGCGCCCCATCATGGCAAACGCCCAAACCGTGTATCAGTTATTTATTATTTACTGATTTGATTATAGCCCCCCTCAACCAAAAGGCGAGCTATTTTTCAGAATTCTGGTGCCGATGAGCAGACTCGAACTGCTACGGCTTGCGCCACCGCCCCCTCAAGACGGCGTGTCTACCAATTTCACCACATCGGCATTCAAAAACAGGGGTGTTACTTCGGGATTTCTCCCGACTTCGACCCATCAACACCAGCCGGGGCCGGCACAACAGGCGCTACTTGCTTGGCAGCATCAGCCGGAACGGCAGGCTGCATCACGCTATGCGACTCCATCAGCCCCACCGCCCGGTTCCTGTGACTGGAAAAATAGGTCAAAGTCAGGCTGGTCAAAAAGAAAATCGTGGCGAAAATCGCCGTGGCGCGGCTCAGGAAATTGGCTGAACCACTGGAACCGAACAGGCTGCCGGAAGCGCCGCTACCGAATGCAGCGCCCATATCCGCACCCTTGCCGTGCTGCATCAGCACCAGGCCGATTGTACCCAGCGCCGCAATAATATGTATAACCCAAACCAGTGTTTCCATTGCACCCTCTTACAGTTTAGCGCTTTGCCGCATGGCAAATCGCCAGGAATTCCTGTGCATCCAGGGAAGCGCCGCCAATCAGGCCGCCGTCGATATCCGGCATGCCGAACAACTCAGCCGCATTCGACCCTTTGACGCTACCCCCGTACTGAATAACCAGTCCGTCAGCGACATCCTTGCTCAGCGACGCAATCTTGCCGCGAATAAATGCATGAACCGCCTGCGCCTGCTCCGGCGAGGCCGTCTTGCCGGTGCCTATCGCCCAGACCGGCTCGTAGGCTACCACCGCTTTAGACAATGCGGCCACGCCGAATTTCCCGGTTACCGCGTCTAGCTGGCGCGCCACCACTGCCTCGGTCACGCCGGATTCGCGCTCCTGCAGGGACTCGCCTACGCACAGGATCGGCGTCAGGCCGGCCTTCTGCGCCGCTTCGAATTTCAGCGCCACGGTGGCATCGTCCTCGCCGTAAAGGGCGCGACGCTCGGAATGGCCCACCAGCACGTACTTGCAGCCGAAATCCAGCAGCATCGAGGAGGAAACCTCGCCGGTAAAGGCGCCCTTGTCGTGCTGGCTCAGGTTCTGCGCACCCCAGGCAATCGCGGTATCCTTCAACAAGGATTGCGCCTGAAACAGATACGGGTAAGGCACGCACACCGCGCAACCCATACCCCGCACGCCGGCCATGCCAGCGATAACGGCATCCAGCAGCGCCTTGTTCTGCGCCAGGCCGCCGTTCATTTTCCAGTTACCCGCAACCAACTTTGTCCGCATTGCCATGTTCTCGTTTAGCAAAGCGCGTCACTTTACCCAATAAGGCGAGACCGGTCAATCGCGATAGGCGAGGATCATCGCCATTTTGTTGTTTATAATGAAATTTGCGTTGCCGCATAATCAAGCATACGATTTGTAATAATTCTGCAACATTGCCGGTTTAGTATGCTGCTTCGGCTTGGGGATTGCTCAGGCTTTTCCAAAAAACCACTGGAGAACAACTAATATGAACGCAAAATTTGGCCGAGGACTGATCGCCTCCCTGACTCTCGCCGCCGGCTTGGGCGCCGCAACTACAGCCTTTGCCGTCGACATTACCGGCGCCGGCGCCACCTTCCCCTACCCAATTTACGCCAAATGGGCGGAGGCCTACAAAGCCAAAACCGGCACCAGCATGAACTACCAGTCCATCGGCTCGGGTGGCGGCATCAAGCAGATTCAGGCCAAGACCGTGGATTTCGGCGCTTCCGACAAGCCGCTCAAACCCGAAGAACTGGACAAGCATGGCCTGATGCAATTTCCGGCGGTAATGGGCGGCGTGGTGCCGGTCATCAACCTGGCTGACATTACCCCCGGCCAAATCAAGCTGAATGGCACGGTGCTGGCCGACATCTTCCTGGGCAAGATCAAGAAGTGGAACGACCCCGCCATCGTCGCGCTGAACAAGGACGCCAAGCTGCCTGACGACGCGATTACCGTGGTACACCGTTCCGATGGTTCCGGCACCACCTTCATCTTCACCAACTACCTGTCCAAGGTCAGCCCGGAATGGAAAACCAAGGTGGGCGAGGAAGCCTCGGTTGCCTGGCCAGCCGGCGTGGGCGGCAAAGGCAATGAGGGTGTGGCGTCCTACGTGAAGCAGATCAAGAACTCGATCGGTTACGTCGAATTCGCCTACGCCCTGCAGAGCAAGATGACCTATACCCAGTTGCAGAACAGGGACGGCCAGTTCGTCAAGCCAGACGAGGAGTCCTTCAAGGCTGCCGCCGCTAACGCCCACTGGGACAAGGCGCCGGGCTTCTACGAAATCCTCACCGACGAACCCGGCAAGCAAAGCTGGCCGATCACCGGCGCCACCTTCATCCTGATGCACAAGATCCAGGGCAAGCCGGAACACGCCGCGGAAGTCCTGAAGTTCTTCGACTGGGCCTATGCCAACGGCGGCAAGATGGCGCTGGACATGGACTACATCCCGATGCCCGACAGCGTCGTGAAACTGGTCAAGGGCGCATGGAAAGCCCAGATCAAGGATGCCAGCGGCAAGGCAGTGTGGAACTGATTATTTAAGTGTCCTGACAATCAAACCCCGCAGGAACGCGGGGTTTTTTTGTCAGGACATTCAAATTCCGCTTTCGAGGAGCCAAGATGAATATCAATGAAATAATCCACACCCAACTCGAAGCAGCCATTGCCGGCTTGTCCCGCGCCCGTGACAGCATCGCCGGCATGAAACCCGACGAGACTCGGGAAATTGGCCGGCAAATCGAGTCAGCCGCTTTCTACCTGGAGGATATCCAGTATAATTGGGCCTCCCTGGAGCGAAGCCGGGCTGCCCGGCCCGCCTTCACCAAGCCCACTTCGGAGGCTTTATGAACAACCTGAAGAAAATCGAGAAACGCATTCTTAAAAACCAGGACGAGCCCGCCTCGCAGGTTTTCAGGGAACTTATCAAGGCACTCGACCAGAAACTGGACTTCAACTTGGTGACAATTTACGATCTCGATTATGATGACTTCCAGTTGGCACTGGATGTTTTGAAGGATTGGCGACTTGACCGTTACGCGAAAACACGGGAACGCCTGAAAGCGCTTCCCGATACACAGTTATGATTCAAATTCTCGATAAAAACACGAAATAACGATTGCATCCAGCGGCCTTGGCCGCGATGCGGCGGTTATCGCGGCCAAGGCCGCTCCTACAAAATCATCTGGCTTTTACAACCAATGAAGATGCCGCAGACTACCGGACACGCGAAACATCTCGGCATCCTGAACCTGCTATAATTCACCCCCATGTCCAAATTAATCTCCGACACCCTCCTGAAAAGACAGCACCTGCTGGATCTGGCCTTCCTCAACATCACGCGATTTTTCGCCTTTCTGGTGTTCGCCATCCTTGCCGGGATCGTGATAACGCTGCTGATAGGCAGCCTTCCCGCCATCAAGACGTTCGGCCTGAAATTCCTGGTCAGCGCGGAATGGAACCCGGTGACGGACCAGTTCGGCGCATTGGTGCCGATCGTCGGCACCCTGGCCACCTCGTTTATCGCCCTGCTGATCGGCATCCCGGTCAGCTTCGGCATCGCCCTGTTCATCACCGAGATGTCGCCGCGCTGGCTCAAGCGCCCGCTCGGCATCGCGGTGGAACTGCTGGCCGGCATCCCGAGCATCATCTACGGCATGTGGGGCCTGTTCGTCTTCGCGCCGGCCTTTGCCAAAGTCGAACCCTGGCTCACCGAGCACCTCGGCAATGCAGCCCTGATCGGCCCGCTATTCCAGGGTCCGCCGATGGGTATCGGCATGCTCACCGCCGGCCTGATCCTGGCGATCATGGTGATCCCCTTTATCGCTTCGGTGATGCGCGACGTGTTCGAGATCGTGCCGCCATTGCTCAAGGAATCGGCTTACGGCCTCGGCGCCACCACCTGGGAAGTAGTCTGGAACGTGGTTCTCCCCTACACCAAGATCGGCGTGGTCGGCGCCATCATGCTCGGCCTCGGTCGCGCGCTGGGCGAAACCATGGCGGTGACCTTCGTCATCGGCAACGCCCATGATCTCAGCGCTTCCCTGCTGATGCCGGGCAACAGCATTTCCTCGGCGCTCGCCAACGAATTCACCGAGGCGGTCGGCCCGCTTTACACCTCGGCATTGATCGAGCTGGGCCTGATCCTGTTCCTGATCACCTTCATCGTGCTCTCGCTGTCCAAGCTGTTGCTGATACAGCTGGCCAAGCGCGAAGGCAAGCAGTCTTAGGGCTCGTTAATGGATAAGTTGATCATACGTTGCCGCGTATTCGGGATGGATGCAAGCCTTGCAACGCCGCAGACGCCCGAATACGCCGCAACCCTTCGGGCTGGGGCTGGTTGGGGTGCAGCCCCAGCGTATGCCCAACTTACCCATTAACGAGCCCTCAGGAACCCCACGATGCTCTCCCTTTACGCACGCAGACGCCTGATCAACAACTTCAACCTGAGCATTTCCCTGCTCGCCATGGTGTTCGGGCTGTTCTGGCTGGCCTGGATACTCTGGACACTGGTCGCGCAAGGCTTTCACGGCCTGAGTCTCGCCCTGTTCACCCAGATGACGCCACCGCCGGGCAGCAACGGTGGCCTGCTCAACGCCATCGCCGGCAGTTTCGTCATGACCATGATCGCCGCCCTGATCGGCACCCCGATCGGCATACTCGCCGGCACCTATCTGGCAGAATTCGGCCAGAGAGGCTGGCTCGCGCCGACCACGCGCTTCGTCAACGACATCCTGCTGTCCGCGCCCTCTATCGTGATTGGTTTGTTTGTCTACGAAATCTATGTGATAAACGTGGGCCACTTCTCCGGCTGGGCGGGCTCGCTCGCGCTGGCCCTGATCGTCATCCCGGTGGTGGTGCGGACCACCGAAAACATGCTGCGGCTGGTGCCGAACAGCCTGCGCGAAGCAGCGGCCGCCCTCGGCGCGCCGCAATGGAAAGTGATCATGCTGGTTACCCTGCGGGCATCCACAACCGGCATCCTGACCGGCATCCTGCTGGCGGTGGCGCGCATCAGCGGCGAAACCGCGCCGCTGCTGTTCACCGCCCTGAACAACCAGTTCTGGAGCAGCAACATGAACCAGCCGATGGCCAACCTGCCGGTGGTGATCTTCCAGTTCGCCATGAGCCCCTATGAAGATTGGCAGCGTCTGGCTTGGGCAGGCGCCTTGCTGATCACTTTCATGGTGCTGACACTGAATATTCTGGCGCGCATTTTTTTCCGCCAGAAGACCCCATCGTATTAAAATACCGCTTAACCGGTTAACAGGACTCAATAATGAACGAAGCCGTGATTGCCAACCCCAAGATCATCCTCAAGGACCTGAATTTTCATTACGGCCTGTACCACGCCCTGAAGTCCGTCAACCTGCGCATCCCGGAAAAGAAAGTCACCGCCTTCATCGGTCCATCCGGCTGCGGCAAGTCCACCCTGCTGCGCACCTTCAACCGCATGTATGAGCTTTATCCCAAGCAGAAAGCCACGGGTGAAATCATTCTGGATGGCGAGAATATCCTCGATGCCCAGCAGGACCTGAACAGACTGCGTGCCAAGGTGGGCATGGTGTTCCAGAAACCGACGCCGTTCCCGATGTCGATTTTCGACAACGTCACCTTCGGCGTGAAACTCTATGAAAATCTGAACAAGCGCGACTTGGCGGATCGCGTCGAATGGGCGCTACGCAAGGCCGCGCTGTGGAACGAGGTCAAGGACAAGCTCAAGCAGAACGGCGACAGCCTGTCCGGCGGCCAGCAGCAGCGGCTGTGCATTGCCCGCGCCATCGCCGTGAAACCCGAAGTGGTGCTGCTCGACGAACCGGCCTCGGCGCTGGACCCGATCTCCACCGCCCACATCGAAGAACTGATCCACGAGCTGAAGAAGGACTACACGATCATCATCGTCACCCACAACATGCAGCAGGCGGCACGCGTATCCGACTACACCGCTTACATGTACCTGGGTGAACTGATCGAGTTCGGCAACACCGACATGATTTTCACCACGCCGAAAAAGACCGCGACGGAAGATTACATCACCGGCAAGTTCGGGTAAACGCTACCTTTCCCTCCCCGCCTCATGAAACGCCTTCTGCACCGGCGAGAGCAGGTATTCCATCACCGTGCGCCGCCCGAGCAGAATTTCGGCTGAAGCCTGCATCCCCGCGCCGAGCGGAAAGCGTTCCCCGTCCATCTCCAGGTGCATCGCCTTGAGCGCCACCAGCGCCTTGTAGACCAGCGGCGGCGTTTTCGTCGACGGGTCGCTCGGCGCAGGGTTGTTGCTGGTGTTGTTGTCGGCGGAGTCGGCGCTGACGTGCTCGACCGTGCCTTCGACCATGCCGTACTTCTGGAACGGGAAGGCGGCGAGCTTGAGTTTCACCGCCTGGCCCTTGCGGACGAAACCGATGTCTCCGTTCGGCACCCAGACTTCGGCGCGCAGCGTTTCCTCCTTCGGCACCAGGGTGAGCAGCACGGTGCCGGGCTGGACGACGGTGCCGACCGTATGCGTGGCCAGGTCCTTGACGATGGCGGCCTGCGATGCCTTGAGTTCGAGCAGTTCCTGCTTGTGCGTCTGCTTGGCGATCTCCTGGGATAGCTTGTCGGCTGCCCCCTGGATTTCGTTGCGTTCGGCGTAGAGTTGGCGGCGGTAGTCGGAGTCGATCTGGGCAAGCTTCTTCTCCGACTGCTGGATGCTGGATCGGGTGGATTCGATCAGGTATTCCTGGGTCTTGAGTTCCTGTTCTTTTTCGATGCGTTCGCGCTGCTTGTCGCTGGCCATGAGGGTGCCGGCGAAGCCGTCCCTGGCCAGTTTCTCGAAGGCCTGATCCTGCTTGCGGTAGTGCGGCAACACCTCGGTGAGCTTGGTCTTCACCTGTTCGGCGGATGACAGGTCGTGCTGCGCCTTGACCAGGCGGCTGCGCTCTTCGGCCAGGGCGGCCTCGAGCGCGGACCGGTTGGCGCGGCATTGCGCCTCGACCTCGCGCGCAAGCGCGGGCGGGTCGCCTTCCCCGGCGCGGAACGGGCGGTTCCCAAGTTCGGCGTCGATCCGGCGCAGGGTCAGGCGCTTGCGCTGGTAATCCCCCTCAAAGGACCTGGCCTCGGCGTCGGTGATCAGGGCGTCCATGCGCATCAGTACCTGGCCTGCTTTCACCTCTTCGCCTTCCCTGACCAGGATTTCCTTGACGATGCCGGACTCCGACGGCTGCACGATCTTGAGATAGCTCTGCGGCACCAGCCTGCCTTCGGCCACGGCGACGATGTCCAGCTTGCCCAGCAACGCCCACAGGATCAGGGCCGCGAGCAGAACCAGCAACGCCGTCAGCACCGCCCGCCCGACAGGATTGGGCGGTGAGTCCTGGAGGCGCAGGAGCGGCGGGGAGAAATCCAGGGGACTGGGGTCGGTCTTGGGGAAGTCGGGTAATTTCATGTGCGTTAAGGAACCTCCGATTTATTCGTCACCCCGTCGAAAGCCGGGGTCTGGATTGTTGATCCTTCTGGATTCCGGCCTGGCCGTCACCCCGGAAGGGGGTAATCCGGGGCGGAATGACGGCATTTAATTTGCGTCTCCTCAACCGATCCGCTGCATCCCCTCCTGCAACCCGCGGAACGACTTCAACTGGGTGCCGGCACAGGCCGAGAGTGAGAACGAATCAACCCCGCAACCGGTTTTGGAACCGAGGAAGCCCGCCGAGGCTTGATGCAGGGCCGCGATGTCGGCGCCGTGACCCTGATGCAGCCAGGGCAAGGATTTATCCTCCATGGCCATCCGCCGGGAGACGGCGAGGTCAACCTCGATCCAGCGCGCCATCGTGGCGCTGGTATCGGTTCCCTTCCGGGTTCCGGCGAAATCCTCGTAGTGCTTGTCGAGCTTCTTCAGGTCGAGATAGGTAATGTTGGATAGCTTGTTTCGGTCTCCACTGTCCGATCTTTCGTCGTGGTCGTGGTCGTGGTCGCCGTCACGCGACTTGTCTTTGCCATGCCTCGAAGGCCCTTCGTCGTCCCTGCCGCCTTGCGAACCGGGATGTCCGGGCGAAGTGCCGGGGCCGTCATTCCAATTGTAGTCATGGCCCGGCGGAGGGAAATCCTGGCCGTTGCCCACGCCTTCGTTGCCCTTGCCGCAGCCACCCTCCTTGCCGAAACTGATGCTGAATACATCGGCGGCAGAGGAGTTGGCGCCGTGGCCGTCGCTGGCGGTAACCCGAATGTCGAGGCTATCTTTGGCTTTGCCCGGCACATGCCCGCTGAAGGTCTGCGTTGCCGCGTCGAAGTTGAGCCAGCTTGGCAAGGCGCTGCCATCAGCGAGCTGCGCGCTGTAGCTGAGCATGTCGTTGCGGTCGATGTCGGCGAAACTGTTGGCCGGAATTGCCCAACTGACGTCGGTGTTCCTGGCGAGGGTTTGATCGGCCAGCGCCGCGACCAGCACCGGGAGGTCGTTCTGCCCGGCGATGGCGACGGAGAGCACTCCGGGTGTTGCATTGACCCCATCGCTGGCGAGGTAGGTGAAGCTGTCAAACGCCGTTTCCCCCTCCGCCAGCGACTGCACCGCCGCCGCACCATTGTCCAGCGCGTAGGTATAGCTGCCGTCCGTAGCCAGTGCAAGACTGCCGTAATTGCCTTGCCGCACTCCCGCATCTGCCACGGCAAGCACAGTGCCCGCATCGACATCGCTATCGTTGGCCAGCACGTTGCCGCCAGCCGAGCGCACGGCATCTTCCTGCACCGATGCCGCATCGGCCACCACCACCGGCACATCGTTCACGCCGGCAATCGTCATGACCACATCCGCTGTGCCGGTGGCTCCCGCTACATCGGCAATAGTGTAGCTGAAGGTATCGGTGGCGGTTTGTCCCGCGCCCAGCGATTGGTAAAGGTTGCCGATATCGTATTGCACGTCGCCGTTGATTAGCGACACCGTTGCACCCGAGTCTGCCTGCGAGACCCCGACGATGCGGAGTGTGTCGCCGTGAATAATGTCCGGGTCGGTGTCGTTGGACAGCAACGAGGCCGCGCTCAAGATCACGGCGCCGCCGTCTTCCTGCGCGGTGCCTATGCCATCTACTGCGGTCGGGCTATCGTTGACGTTGGCGACATTCAGCGCGAAGTCGGTGCTGGCGCTCAGGCCTCCCGTATCAGTTGCGAGCACCGATACGTTCAGATTGGCTACATCCGCATTGGCCGGGGTTCCGCTGAACGTCCGGGTCGCGGCGTCGAAGCTCAGCCAATCCGGCAAGTTGCTGCCGTCCGCCAAGGTGGCGCTGTACGTCAGGCTATCGCCGTGGATGAGGTCGGCGTCGCTGAAGGTCTCTGCCGGGATGGCGAAGCTGAACGGCTGATTTTCAATGAAGTCCTGATCCGCCGCCATATTGACCACCACCGGCGCATCGTTGACGTTGAGCACGTCAAGAACAAACTCGCTTGAAGCACTCAAGCCTCCGCTGTCCATGGCGATCACAGTGACATCAAGGCTGCCGACATCCCAATTATCCGGCGTGCCGGAAAAAGTGCCGGTCGCCGCATCGAAAATCAACCAATCCGGCAGCGGGTTGCCGTCCGCCAGCGTGGCGCTGTAGGTCAGCGTATCGCCATGAACGAGATCCGCGTCACTGAATGTGCCCGCTGGAACGGCGAACGTGAACACATCGGCTTCAAGCGCTGTTTGATCGGGCAGTGGGTTGTCCAATATCGGCGCGACATTCGATCCAGGTATGCCATTCACAGTGAGCATAAAGTGGGTGGTTGCACTCAAGCCACCCATATCGGTTGCGATCACCGTCACATCCAGACTTCCCACTGCCGAATAATCCGGCGTACCGCTGAAGGTTTGCGTGGCGGCATCGAAATTCAGCCAATCCGGCAAGGCGCTGCCATCAGCTAAAGTCGCACTGTAAGTCAGTGCGTCTCCATGGATGAAATCGCCATCGGCAAAGGTACTGCCCATGGACCGGGTCAATGTTTGTGCGCTTACGCCGAATTGGGCGTCGCCCAGCTGCGCGCTCAGTTCAGCTTCCGCCAAGCCATCCAGGTTGCCGTTCTTGCCGTACAGGTAAGCCATGTCGCCGCCGATGGCCTGGGTATCCGAACCGCCCAGATGGAATTCGGCCAGCTGCGGCGCAAGCTGCCAGATAGTCAAGTCTGGGTCAGCCGCCAGCGCAGTCTCGAATTGATTGGCCAGGCCGACAAAATCGAACTGCTCAACACGCTTGTTATATGGCGAATCAGAGGTCTGTACATTGCCGACGACCTGAAGCGTGCTGATCGCTTTATTGTCCCGCCAGCTTGTATTGAACCAATTCGAGAAGGTGATCGCCTCGTCGTTGCCGACATGCAAGATCAGATCTTCATTGTTACGTTCAAACGCCAGATCAGCATAGCCGATCCCTCCGCCCAGTGAAAGCGTATCCGTGCGCTGCGCCAGCGGCACGTCATTTTCAGAAGCATCCATCTCATACCAGTCGTTGCCGTCACCGCGGTTGAACAGCAGCACATCGTTGCCATCATCCCCGTATATTTCATCATCGCCGGCTCCTCCGATCAACAAGTCATTCGCGATGGACGAATAGAGGCAATCATCACCCTCCCCGCCCGACAGCAGGTCGTTGCCTGTATCCTCATAACTCCAGTCCGCATCCAGCCCATCCGCGCCGCTGCCGCCAGCGAGGATGTCGCTTCCTCCTCCGCCCACCAGATAATCGTCACCCGCACCACCCAGCAGGACGTCATTCTCCGGGCCGCCGTACACACCGTCGTTTCCGGCCAGCGCCTTGACAATACTGCCGTTAATGCCGGCAATATAGTCGTTCCCATCGGTTGGGGAAACGGAAACCCCGGACATGACTTCATTCACGCCCCACACCGTGCCGTCTGCAAAGACAAGCTGCTCGATCTTGCTGGCATCCGACTCAAGCCAATTTCCCAAGGTCAGGCTATCTGTTGTGCCGTTGACGGAAAGCACCACGCCTCCCCATTGATTCTGCGTTATGGAAATATCGGTCGGCGACAAGTCAGAAGAAAATTGCACGGTATCCACATTGCCCGCAGTTTCGTCCCAGTCGTTGACGTACACGTTGCCATCGCCGCGAGCAAACGAGAAAGTGTCATTGCCAACACCACCATACATAGAAGAATCGTAATTCAGCCAACTGCTGGCCGGCGTACCCAAATCGGTTGCATCGCTCATGAAGCTATCTACAGCGGCTTTCCCTGCGGCAACAAAGCTGAAAGACTGACCTTCCGTGACGTACTGATCGGCGAGCGGATTTACCAGCGTCGGGGCATGGTTAACCGTCATGTCTGCCATCGCAGCCACATCCAGCAGCATTCCATCAGCAAATTCAAATCGGCTCACCGTAGAAGGTGAAGCCGGATTGAACCACCCCTGAATAGTCAACACAGCACTGCCCCCTGAAATGAAAATGCTGAGATCATTGTTATCTAATCCGCTACGAGCCGCCCTCAAATCAAACAAAGTAACGTCCGGGCCGAAAACCACCTTGTCAACCTCCCCTAAACCCAAGGGGTCAAAATTCTCCACGATGGTGTCCTGCCCACTGTCCGCGCCAAAAATATAGGTGTCGCTACCTGCTCCACCCATCAGCACATCGTTCCCTGCTCCTCCGTCCAGAGTGTCATTCCCCGCACCACCGCTGATCCGGTCGGTGGCATTGGTTCCGGTCAGGACATCGTCCGCTGCTGTTCCTGCAATATCGAAGCCGCGCTCAAGCAACTGGGTGTAACTGAGCGTAGTACCATTGGCGAACTGGAAACTCTCTATAACGGGTGCGGCCTGAACATTGCCGGGATCGAAGCCTTGAATATGAATGGCATCTTCGCCATTACCCGTCTTGATTAGCAGCGAACCCAAACTCAACGTGATTGAGGCAGGATCAATCCCGGTGCCGAACACCAGCGTATTACCCTCACCGGTATAGTCGATGATGGTGTCCACACCGTTGCCTGACTCGAACACATAGGTATCGCTACCGCTGCCGCCATTCAGCACATCGTTTCCCACGCCACCGTTCATCACATCGTCGCCGCTCCCGCCATACAACTGGTCGTCGCTACCCAGGCCGATAAGCGTATCGTTGCCGGCATTGCCGCCGAGCACATCCGCATCCTCTGTGCCTTCCAGATACAAGTCCATCGGCGGCGCAAGATCGATCAGTTCCATCATATCGACCACCGAACCGTCAGAAAATGTCACTCGCTCAACACCGAAACCCAGTGGGTCGTCCGCATTCGGAACCACCAACCGCACTTGGCTCGCGCCGCTGTTCCAGCTCAATTCCAGCATGGCACGGCCCGCTTCCCGCCCCCACGACAGCGACAGGTCGGCCAGAGAAATACCTGCGGAGAATTCCACCGTATCCATTGGAATTGCGCCGTCGGCATATGCAGACTGCAAAGCAGCGTAATCGTTGGCGGCAGGCCTATTGAAATCGGGCAATGGCGGAACATAATACAAATGTCCGTTAGCAATCAGCGCCGCCAGATCATATTGCCCTCCCCATTGCGCAAGCCATACAACTACCTCGTCATAGGTAGCAAAAACCCCCCGCCCCTCAAACTGGAGCACCCAACTGTTGCCAAAATGTTCGCTTTCCCAAACATTGGTTACACCCCTCGAACTGTAATACCAATTTTTGTACGTCTGCTCCGAATTTCCGGTATCGCTAATCAGGTCAATACCGGTTTGCGTGGGGTCAATCAGGTAGCGTGTTTCGCCCGTGCCGTAGCTCCCGCCATCCATCGCGTCGTCCCCCGCCCCGCCGACCAGCACATTCCCCCCGGTCAGCGCATCGTCTCCCTCACCGCCGTAAAGTTGATCGCCATACGATAATGAGTCGTTGCCATTACCTCCATACTGAACCGTTCCGCCATCGAAAATATCATTGCCTTCCCCGCCATACAGCAGCCCGCCACCCAGTAAGGTGTCATTTCCCGCACCGCCGTTGATCACCGCGTAGGAATTGTTTAAGGCATTGATCGTATTGTCCGAAGCGCCACCGATGACTTCCTGAAGATTATGGGTATTACTGTAAGCGTAGAGTTGCGCACTTATTGCCCCTACGACAACCGTCGTGGCGGGGTAAAGCGCGGTTATTGTGCCGCTCTGAAAGGCACGGTAATCAGTGAATTGGGTCGAGCTGACTGTTGTACCGATCACATTGCCATAGCCATCCGCTATCATGCCTATCCCGTTGACCCAAGATGATGTACTACTTTGCTCGCCAAATACACTGCCCCAACTAACCTGCGCCTTGACGTACTGCACGGAAAATGTAGAACTGCCCCCGTCAGCCTGAATATATGCCGCGTCACTTGAAATAACCGATTTATTTATCGATCTCTGCTCGCTATACAATGCTGATCGATATTCCGGTAAAAAATAGCTATCGCTGTTGCTAACGGATGTACTCGTTGACGAGTAATCAGGATTCCCATTCAGCCAGTGGTAGGTGACGGTATTTACACTCGTGCCCTGCAAAATTTGCTTGATGATATTCAAGCCAACAGGCGACTTCAGCAGCGAACCATCAGCCTGCCATTGATAACCCTGCGACAGATAACCGTTAGCGATGGACGACTTGGTCGACGCAAAGAAATCGTCGCGCAGTGCGCTGTATTCATCCTGGTTGGTCGCATTGAGCACCTCCGCAACGCCTTGCTGCGTGCCCGTGCTGTCCTGCAGCAGCCAGTCCTGCGGCGTCGTGTAGTAATCCTTGAGCGTCATACCCTGATCCGTGCCGCGTATCGTCAGCAGCAGGTCGTTGCTGCTTTGCACGGCACGCAGGTCGTTGAAGCTCATGCCGGCCTGGAGTTCGATGGTGTTGCCGCCAAGCGATGCATCCACTACCGTATCCTTGCCCATGCCGAAACCGAAGCGATATGTGTCTAGTCCTTCGCCGCCGATCAGTGTGTCATTGCCAGCGCCGCCGTCCAGAACATCGTTGCCCAACCCGCCGTCAAGGGCGTCGTTGCCTATGCCGCCTTGCAGGTTGTCGTTGCCGCCCAGCCCAAGAAGTGTGTCGTTGCCGTTGGTGCCGGTGATGATGTCGTCGCCCTCGGTGCCGATGATGGGCAGGCTATCGAAGGCGGCTGCGGTCAATACGCTACCATCACCGAACATGATGTGTTCGATACGGTTGGCATCGGCTTGGTCGGTGTACCAGCCCTGCACGGTGATTTTATCAGCGGTACCATTAAGGCTGAGTTCCAGGTCTCCCTCAGGGGTGCGCCGAATGGTTACGTCAGCTTGCAGAATGTCCGCGCCGAATTGCAGGGTGTCGATGGAGCTTGTTTCTCCTGTGTCGGTCAGGATATCGATTCCGTCGCCACGGTTGAATTGGTAGGTATCGCCGCCGATGCCGCCGATGAGCAGGTCGTCACCGGCTCCGCCCGTGAGGCTGTCGTCACCTTCGTTGCCATTGAGCGTGTCGTCGCCATCGCTGCCCAATAAAGCATCGTTGCCGCCATAGCCATACAGCTTGTCGTTACCGGCCCCGCCATCCAGAAGATCGTTGCCGTGTTCCGCCAGCGGCACGCTGACTTGGTCCGCATCGCCGTAAAGCTCGTCGTCGCCCGCTCCGCCATACAGGGAGTCGTTGCCACCCAGCCCGATCAAGATATCGTTGCCGCCATAGCCGTTGATGCGGTCGGTGGTATTAGTGCCGACGATAGTTTCGTCAAGGTCCGTGCCGTCAAGGTCGAAACCGCGAGCGAGGAGTTCGGTGGTGGTCAGCACCGATCCATCTGCAAATTCGAAGCTGTCGATGGAGGAGCTGTTGAAAACGTCATTCTGGTCGAAGCCTCCGATATGGACGGCATCGCCGTTGCCGAGGTCTAGCAGGAGTGAACCGAGGTGCAGTTTGATGTTGTCTTTGTTAACGCCCACATCGAAACGGAGGATGTTGGTATTGGAAGTGGTCTTGTCGCTGGTGTCGTAGATATTGTCCACCCCGTCGCCAACTTTGTAGATGTAGGTATCCCGTCCTTCTCCGCCCCACAAGCTGTCGTTGCCCTTGCCGCCTATCAGGACATCGTCGCCGGCATCACCCATTATTTTATCTACACCATCGCCGCCATCCAGATAGTCGTTGTCATCGCCACCCCATAGGGTGTCTTTGTCCGCGCCGCCCAGGATGATGTCGTTGCCTTCGTTGCCGTTCAGCCGGTCATCGCCGCCTTCGCCGAAGATCACATCATTGCCCGCTCCGGCCCATACATAATCGTTGCCATCACCCGCGTAGACCACATCCGCCGCGCCGTCCGCCGGAGATAGCGTTCCCACCGACGGATAAAAAAATCTGCCCGCAGGTTGATCGGTCACTGTCCAGTCAAAACTGGTCGCCACATAGTCGCTGTCGCCGAGGATGTCGTCATTGCCCGCACCGCCGATGAGCAGGTCAGTTCCACCTCCTCCCGACAATACGTCATTGCCTGTGCTGCCGACCAAAGTGTCGTCACCGGCCCCGCCAGCCAGCCAGTCACCTTGTTGCCCGGTGCCGGTTTGCGCTTTACCGTTGGCGATGGCGGTGGCAGTATCTATTTGCGTATCGGCGTACAGGCGATCGCCCCCTGAGCCACCGCTGAGGATGTCGCGCCCGGCTCCGCCTTCAATCAGGTCGTCTCCGCCATGGGTGGCGTTAACGAGGTCGTCTTTGCCGCCGGACCGGATGTGGTCGTTGGCATCGGTGTCACCGAGGGTGTAGTCTCTGAGTAAGTAGTCATCACCGGTGGGCAGGGTGATGGCGTCTGCCCGTTCTGGCCCGCCGCCTTCAATCGGGTTGCCGTTGGTATCGATAAGGTAATAGTCCACGTCAAAGCTGACGATTTTTCCGTTTGAGTCATACTGCTCGTTGTAGGATCTGATGATATACGCGTGCTCGCTCAGTACGCTGCCGGTGACCATGGTGACGGTATGTATCAATGGGTCGCCAAAGATGTCGTGGGTGGTGGAGGGGTTAACACCCGCCACAGCACTATCCATGTTGAGGCCGAGCGCGGCGCTGCTGGCGCTGTAGTTGTTGACGATGATGTCGCCGTCGATAATGAGGGTTTTGTCGTCCGCCTGGACGTAGAGGTGTTTGCCGTCGGCACTGCGATGAACCTTGTCATCACCGTATTGCGCGCCGCCTGAAAGCGTGACGCCATCAAAAACAATGCTGCCCTCTCCACCAAAATCAAGGATGGTGTCGAAGCCATCGCCGGTGGTGTATTTGTAAATATCATTGCCTGTTCCGCCGAGGAGGTAATCGTTGCCTTGGCCACCGCTGAGGGTGTCGTCTCCTGCATTGCCCACTAGCAAATCAACGCTGGTGCCGCCGGTGAGTTTGTCGGCGCCGGTGTTGCCGAGCATGAAAGCGCCCCGGTTTAAGGTGTCGGTGGCATTGAGTGCGGCGGCACCTGCCTGGATGTACCAGTCGCGCAGATAGGGCAGCAGGCTTTTAACCAGCCCGGGTTCGATGAGGTTAGAGCCAAACGCGAGTGAGTCTAGGTACTGACTAAAATAGAGATAGCCTTTGGCGTCGCTCAGCTTCATGCCACTACCGTTCGCGTTAATCATCGAGTCTTTGAGTTTGGTCGAGATATCGAACATGTCGAATTGCACGCCGCCGGAGCCGCCGAGCGTGGTGAGATCGGTGAAGAATTCTTTGTTGTAGCCTGCGCTGGCGGTGGTTTCTTCGTAGTACTTTTGCATGGCGAAGGCAGTGAGGGCTTGGGCGACGTTGGCATCGGTCAAGCTCAGGCCGCCGTCTTGGGCAATCTTCCACAGGTCGGTGGTGAAGCGGGTCACCATGGCGTCGGCGACAAACGAACCCAGCACTCCCGCTTCGTGGCGGACGAGGTGTTCGAGGAGGTTACGATTGTCAGGATCATCAGTCTGATACGCAAACAATTTTGGATCAAAAATCATCTTCAGCAGGTCGGTGAGTTTGACGGTCACGTCGTTCAGTGCTTTGCCGCTGGCGGCTGTGCTTCGGCTTTGTAGATAGGCCGTGAGCAAGGCTTGGGCGTGCAGGTCATCTCCCGCAACGCCAGGTGCGCTGTTGCTGATGTTCTCAACGGTGGCGCCGATGCGGTCGGGGATGTTCCAGGGCAGGCCAGACAGAAATTCGCCTTGCACATTAATGTTGGTCACCAGGTGGGTGTTCGGGATGATCGAGCTGGGATTTAACTCCGCTTGCTGCAGATCGATGTAGCTGGTCAGCGGGGCGAGCGCGGCATCGCTGTAGAGCCGGTTGCCGCTGGTGTCGAGCTTGCCCGCCAGGTAGGTGCGGAGGTCGATCGCCTTGAACCGGGCGGTTTGCCCAAAGGGGGCTTGGTCGAAAGTCTTGGCGGTGACACCAAAGAATACACCGACCAACGCGGCTAGGCCGCCGCCTAAGGAATGGCCGGTGAGGGTGATGTTGGCGCCGGGGTTGAGTGCCTTGACTTGCAGGTAGTATTCCGCCGCCTGCAATAGTTGCGCCGAACCCGTGCCTGCCCCTAATCCGAGGTTGGCCGCCCAGTCCCCCGCAATATCTCTGGCGTAGGTGCCGGCGTAGGAGATGATGATTTCGGTGCCGTTGGTGAAGGCGATGGCTTCGAAGCCATCTGTAGTTGGAAAAGTCGGCGTAGTTGGATCGGGAACTGGAAAGAATGGTGTCCATCCCTGCGGAATAGGAATCCAATTTAATTCATCGCGTGTCGTACGATATGCGTGGCCTGCCATCAGTGCGTATTCGATTGCGGTAGTCATAATCGTTCTCCTGAAATATATTTATTTGTTCAAGCTGGTTTAGCTATTGCCGTTTGTTTTATTTCGGCAATGTGCTTGGAATGACGGGAATGGGAGCCTTAGGCCCGCTTGAATATTGCGGACACCGTTCCTTCGGCAAAGCCTCCCGCAGAATGGTTTTGTATTCGGGTTGGTTGATGTCGCTGTTCAACTTCTTGAGGTGCTCCGCTGAGACCAAGCCCATGCTGACCAAATTTTCTCCCTGAAGTCCCCGAATGCTAAATGCGACATTGGCGGTTTTAAACTCGGCCGGAAATTCTTCCAGCGGGATGCGCTGCCATGTATTGCCATCGTATTTGAAGAACACGTAGGGGGGATTCGGTCGTCCCCATTTGTTGTAGGACAAACAAAGATTCGGAGAGGCGGCGATGTAGGGCGTACCGTTTAGAACGTGCACAGCCAGCAGGTTAAAGTTGGTGCGTCCGAGGTCTTCGCCATATTCGCTGGTCCACGTAATAGTTTTGTCAGAGCCAGGAAGCATAAACGTGATGGTGTGCTCCTTGATCGGTGCTGACTGACCAGGCTCCCTGCGCCCGCCATAACTCTGCGACCGTTGGATGATGATTTTTTGTCCGTCATGCAACAGCACTTCTTCCTTCCAGCTATCCCCGCCGAATCCGAGCAGGCCTGCCTCCGCGCTCATGCTTACCCCCAAGGTCAAAATCAATCCGATTGTTTTGAATGCTCTCAATAGCGAATGTCCGTTGCTCATGCTGCTCTCCTTTCAAGGCCATAGTTGTAATCGTTTGCTGCGCCGCCAATGAGCCAGTCGCCTTTGAGGCCGCTGCCGGTTTGAGCATTGCCGTTGGCGATGGCTTGAGCCACGCTGATTTGGGTGTCGGCGTAGAGGCGGTCGTCGCCAGTGCCGCCGATGAGGATGTCGGTACCCGCACCCCCTTCGATCAGGTCGTCGCCTTCGTCGCCAAAGGCGTGGTCGTTGCCAGTGCCGGCTTCGATCCAATCGTGGCCTGCGCGTCCGCCGAGGTTGTCATCCAGCGTGCCGGAGATCATGTGATCGTTACCGGCGCCGCCCACCAGAATGTCTTCGTAGGGCTGGGCGGTGCCGATCAGATTGCCTTGGGCATCGCGTTGGGCTTGGATGCCGGGGGTGCCGGGGTCGATGTCGGCGGGGCTGAGCTCGCCGTTGATAGTGCGGGTGGTGGCAGGGTTGGTGAGGGCGGTGGGGCCGGTCAGGTTGAGATTCAGTTGGCCTGCACTGCTGCTGGGAATGTAGTTGTTGACGATGATGCTGCCGTCGATGATAAGTGTGCCGGTGCTGAACAGGCCGCTGGGCTTCGCCATCACGTACAGGTGTTGCTTATCCGCACTGCGGTAGACGCGGTCATCACCGTATTGCGCGCCGCCTGAAAGCGTGACGCCATCAAAAACAATGCTGCCCTCTCCACCAAAATCAAGGAGGGTGTCGAGGCCGTCGCCGGTGCGGTAGATGTAGTTGTCGCTTCCAGCGCCGCCCAGTAGGTAGTCGTTGCCTTCTTTGCCCATCAGGGTGTCTGCCCCGCCATTGCCCACCAGCAGGTCGGCTCCGGTGCCGCCGATCAGCGCATCGGTGCCGCTGCCACCCAGCATGAAGGCGCCTCGGTTTTTATCGTCGGCGACGATCATTGCAGAAGCGCCTGCTTGGATGTACCAGTCGCGCATGTAGGGGAGCATGGCGGTGATGAGGTTGCGTTCTGCGAGGGTGAAGAATTCTTTCGGATTGTCACTCAGATACTTTGCAAAGTATTCCTTGTAGCCCTTGGCGTCGTTGAGGTTGAATTTCTCGTTTTTTGTAACGGCAAGGGCGAATGTCTTGGAGACATCGGCCATGTCGAATTGAACTCCGCCGGTGACTTGGGTGAAGAGTTCCTTGCTCGCGTTCGTGGCGTTGGCGGTGTCTTCGTAGTACATCTGCATGGCGAAGGCAGTGAGGGCTTTGCTGACGTTATTCTGGTTGCTGTAGGTGGTACCGCCTGCGCCATTGCCGTCGTTCAGGGTGAGGCCGCCGTCTTGCGCCAGCTTCCATAGGTCGCGGGTGAAGCGGGTGACCATGGCGTCGGCTGTAACTGTGCCGCCATTTGGCAAAGGTGCGCTGCCCGCTTCGTGCCGCACGAGGCGCTCAAGAAAATTTTCTTGAACCTTGTCTGTGTCGAATGAATACAGGTTCGGGTTAAAAATCATTCCTAGCAGGTCGGTGAGTTTATAGGTGACCTGGTTGAGCGTTTGCTTTTGTCCTGTGGCAGGGTCTATCTGCGCGTATTGCTCACTTTGCAGGAAGGCGATGAGCAGCGATTGGGCATGGAGGTCGATGCCGGTTGCGCTCGTTGGTGCGTGCTGGATAACCGTCGCAGGATTCCCGATGATGTCGTACATGGAAATGGGAACCCAGTCGGAGAGGAATTCACCGTCTACTCGGGTAGTAGTGACCAAATTGGCGTTGGGGATGCCGCCACCGGTAGGCCGTATGGTGAGATAGTTGCTTAACGGGGATAGTTCAGCTGCGGTATAACCATCTGCGAGTAGGTCTGTCTTGAGCTTGGTTGCCACATCCGACACAAGCAAATTCAGCGGGTTCGATATGAACGAGCTATCCTGTGCCGAGTTAGCAAAGGGGGCTTGGTCGAAGGTGACCGCGGGCAAACCAAAGAATACGCCAACCAATGCAGCCAGTCCGCCGCCCAATGAATGGCCAGTGAACGTAATAGTTGCGCCAGGGTTCTCCCGCTTCCTATCCAGATAATACTCGACAGCTTGCAGTAACTGATCTGAGCCGGTGCCCAGACCCAAGCCGAGGTCGGCAAAAAAATCAACAGGCATACCCAGCGAACTACCATTCGTTGTCCCGGGAAGTACTCCAGGGTAGGTACCCGCAAAGGAGATAACAAGTTCGCTGCCGTTTTTGAAGGTGGCGGCTTCGAAACCACTTGGGAGTGCATGTACCTTACTTATATTCCACCCAGCAGGCACAGGAAATTTATTTACGTCAAATGGGCGAGTGGAAATGTAGGAAGCCGCAGCCATCAAGGCGTATTGGATAGTGGTAGGCATTATTTTTCTCCCTTAAATAAAGTTTTACATGGGCAATACTGAGGGCTTATTTTTTTCTGTGCGCAAAATTTCACGCAGGCCTCATAGGATGGTTGATCACTGAAAAAATCAATCCCATACCAGCCGCCTTTCCCGTCATAAATCATTTCGCTACAACTCCCCGCCGCTCCAGGATAAGCCTCTCTCAGAATGCTCTGGTATTGGGGATATTGCGTCAATTCGCTGTTCCGCTTCTTGATGCCTTCCGCCGGAACCAATCCTTCTTTAACCATCGCCTCCACATCCTGATGACCAAGATAGATGGCTAGATTCAGTGTCTTGAACTCGACGGGGAACGCGGACAGGAGAATGCGCTGCCACGCCTTGCCGTCGTATTTGAAAAACACATACGGAGGGTTGGGCCTGCCCCATTTGTTGTAGGAAAAACATCCAACTGGCTCTGCAACGATATAAGGCGTTCCGTTCAATATATGCAGCGCAAGCAGGTCAAAGTTGGCACGCCCTACGTCATCACCGAATTCGCTCTTGAAACTAATAGTTTTGTTGGTATTTGGCAGGGCGAAGGTGATGTCCTGCTCTTTGATCGGTGCGCCTTGCCCAATTTCGCGCCGCCCACCGTAACTCAACGAGCGTTGAGCGATGATCTTACTGCCATCATGCAGCAATACTTCTTCTTTCCAGTTATCTCCGCCAAACCCGAATAATCCTGCCCCTGCGTTCATGCTCACCCCCAATGCCAATATCAAGCTGATTGTGTTGAATGCCTTCAACAGCGAATGTCCGTTGCTCATGCCGCGCTCCCTTCCAGGTCATGGTTGTTATCGTTTGCCGCGCTGTCCGGCGAAGCCGCCCCGGTCATGGCAAGGCCGAAGTTGGCGCTGTAGTTGTTGACGATGATATTGCCGTTGATGATGAGGGTCTTGTCGTCCGCCTGGACGTAGAGGTGTTTGTTGTCGGCACTGCGATGGACCTTGTCATCACCGTATTGGGCGCCGCCGGTGAGGGTGACGTCATCCATAAAAATACTGCCCTTGCCATCGCTGTCGAGGATGGTGTCGAGGCCGTCACCGGTGGCGTAGACGTAGCTGTCGGCCCCTTCACCGCCAAGCAGGGTGTCATTGCCTTTGCCGCCGCTCAGTGTGTCAACGCAGCCGTTGCCCACCAACAGGTCGGCTCCGGTGCCGCCGATCAGGGCGTCTGTGCCGCTGCCGCCGAGCATGAAGGCGTTGCGGTTTTTATCATCGGCGACGATAAGGGCGGATGCGCCAGCCTGCACGTACCAGTCACGCATGTAAGGGAGCATAGAGGCGATCAGGCTGCGTTCTTCGGCAGTAAAAACTTTATCTTGCTGGAGGTAGTTCTTAAAGTACAGGTCGAAGCCCTTTGCCTTGCTGAGGTCGAATTTCTCGCTCTTTGTGACGGCGGCGGCGAATTTGTCGGAAACGTCGGCCATGTCGAAGCGGATGCCGCCGGTGACGTTTTCTGTGGTGAACAGTTCTTTGTTGTAGCCGGAGCTGTTGGTCCTTTCCTCATAGTATTTTTGCATGGCGAAGGCCATCAAGGTTTTGCTGAGTTCGTTCAAGTCGGCATTGGTCGGGTTGCCGTCGCGCATCGTCAGGCCGCCGTCCTGGACGAGTTTCCACAGGTCTTTGGTGAAGCGGGTGACCATGCCCACCGCCGCTTGTTGCTGGACGAGGTGTTCGAGGAAGTTGGGATCACTCTTGGCCGTTGGATACGCAAACAACTTGTCATCAAAAATCATCTTCAATAAATCAGGAAGCTTGAAGGTGACGTCGCCCAGGGCCTTGTTGGCATCTGCGGTCTGGCTGCTTTGCAGGAAGGCGGCAAGCAGAGCTTGGGAGTGCATATCAATGCTCGACAGAAACCAATTGTCCGGCGCATGTTCAATCGGAGGGACTTGCAAACCAATCCGCAGTTGGTTACCCAGAGATAGAATTTCGCCGGATACGCTGATACCTGTTACGTTCAGCGCGCCCACTGCGGGATTGAAATCGGGCGCAACCAGCGCCGGGGCCAAGTCCGCCAGTTGCTGGGCGGTGTAGCCATGTTGTTTAAGATAGGTCACCAATTGGTCGCGCATTGCCGTCGTAGCGGAAAAGGCAAAGGGCGCTTGATCAAAGGTCATGGCAGTGCCACCGAAAAACACGCCCATCAGGGCGGCCAGTCCGCCACCCAAGGAGTGCCCGGTGAAGGTGATGTTCGGCGTGACGCCATTGAGGGTGTTGGCCGCTTTGATTTGGAGGTAGTACGCCGCCGCTTCACCCAACTGATCCGACCATGCCCCCCGCGCCAACTGACAATTGGCGACCCAGTCCACATTCAGGCCGGGACCTGTGCCTGCGTAGGAGATGACGATTTCGGTGCCATTAGTGAAAGTAGCTGCTTCAAAGCCGCTGGGATTTGCTTCGTGACGCAATAAATCTGTCCACCCTTGAGGGATTGGAAAGCGGTTAACATCAGCGCGAGTATCGTAGTAAGCGCGGCCGGCCAGCAAAGCATAGTCAAAAATTGTTGTCATGATTTATTCCCCTTTTTTGAGAATGTTGCACTTACAGAATTCGGAGGTAATTCCTTTTCTGGTACAAAATTGCAAACAAGCTTCTTGCGTCGTCTGATCAAACCAGCCCGCACCCAGCCAACCACCTTTACCATCTGGATACATAACCTCACACATCTCTTTGATGCGAGTAGCTGGGAGCTGTTCTCGCAGGATGGTTTTGAATTCGGGTTGTCTAAGGCTGCTGTTAAATTCTTTAACCCGGTCAGCAGAGGCCGTGCCCAAGCTGACCAGTTCTTTCTCGTGAGCCAATGCGTTAATGACCAGGTTGATTTCTTTGAGCGCTAATGGAAACTCAGGTGGTGGAACACGTTGCCATGTTTTGCCATCGTGCTTAAAAAACACGTAAGGCGGATTAGGCCGCCCCCATTTGTTATAGGCAAGGCAACCATATGGAGAAACCACGATGTAAGGCGTGCCGTTCAGGATATGCAACGCCAGCAAGTCGAAATTGGAATGCCCCACGTCATCGCTATATTCGTCCTGCCAAGTAATGGTCTTGTTTGTCTCGGGCAATGTGAAAGTGACGCTGTGTTCCTTGATATGTGATTGACCTATCTCGCCCCGCCCGCCATGACTCTGCGAGCGCTCCACAACAATCTTGCTACCATCGTGCAGCAGCACTTCCTCTTTCCAGCTCGTACCCCCAAATCCGAATAACCCTGCATCCGCACTCATACTTACCCCCAAAGTCAATATCAAGCTAATTGTGCTGAATGCCTTCAACAGCGAATGTCCTTTGGTCATGCCGCTCTCCTTTCAAGGCCATAGTTGTTATCGTTCGCCGCGCCATTGATGAGCGTGTCGTCACCATCGCCGCCCAATAAAGTGTCGTTGCCGCCCAATAAGGTATCGTTGCCGCCATAGCCGTTGATGCGGTCGGTGGTATTGGTACCGACGATGGTCTCGTCAAGGTCCGTGCCATCGAGGTCGAAGCCGCGCGCGAGGAGTTCGGTGGTGGTGAGGACTGTGCCATCGGCGAATTCGAAGCTGTCGATGGAGGAGCTGTTGAAAACGTCATTCTGGTCGAAGCCTCCGATATGGACGGCATCGCCGTTGCCGAGGTCTAGCAGGAGCGAGCCGAGGTGCAGGGTGATGTCTTTTTCGTTAAAGCCAGCGCCAAAACGAAGAATATTGGCATTGGAAGTGGTTTTGTCGCTGGTGTCGTAGATATGGTCTTTGCCGTCACCTTTGTTGAAAAGGTAGGTATCTTTGCCTGCACCGCCATACAAAGTGTCGTCTCCCCACCCACCGATCAGGATGTCGTCGCCGGCATCACCCATTATTTCATCTACCCCATCGCCGCCATCCAGATAGTCGCTATCCGCACCGCCCCACAAGGTATCTTTGTCTGCGCCGCCCATAATGATGTCGTTGCCTTCGTTGCCGGACAAGCGATCATTACCCGCTTCGCCAAACACCACGTCATTACCTGCACCGCTCATAGCGAAGTCGTTACCTTTGCCGGTATAGATGACGTCAGCCCCACCGCCCGCTGGCGAGGCTTCCCCCACGACTGGCGTCGTAAACGCGATGACATTGCCGATGTCTGTATAGCCCCAGTTAAATGTGTCGGGATTGATCGTATTCCAGTCGAAATACGAGCCAAGGCCTGTTACCAGGCGGTATCGCAATTGCAGGGGGGCTGCCATGAAGTATTGCGCTTTGTAATCGGCATCACCAAAGATGAGATCATCGCCCGCGCCAGCGATAATGAGATCAGAGCCCGCTCCACCGGAAAGCAGGTCGTTGTCGGCACCGGCAACCAGGGTGTCGTCTCCGGCATTGCCTGAGAGCCATTCGCCTTTCTGGCCGGAGGCTCCATCCGTACGGCCACTGTTGATGGCAGTGGCGGTGTCTATCTGGGTATTCGCATAGAGCCGGTCGTTGCCGTCACCTCCGAAGAGAATATCGCGTCCCGCCCCGCCTTCGATGAGGTCCTTACCGTCTCCGCCGATGAGGTAGTCGTTGTCGTTGCCGCCTTCGATCCAGTCGTCGCCGTTGCCGCCGCTGACCCAGTCAAGCAGCTCTCCCGACCGGATGTGGTCATTTCCAGGGCTCCCGAACAGGCTGTCTTGATAAGGCTGGGCGATGCCGAGGGGGTTGAGATGCGCGTCGGGTGCGGCCTGGATGCCATCCAGTTCGGAATTAATGTCTGTGGGGCTTGTGTCGCCGTTGATGTCAAGGGTGGTGGTTGGGTTGACGTCGGCAACAGCGCCGGTCATGGCAAGTCCAAGGGCTGCACTGCTGGCGGCATAGCCGTTGACGATGATGTTGCCGTCGATAACCAGGGTCTTGTCGTCCACCTGGACGTAGAGATGTTTGCCGTCGTCGCTGCGGTGAACCTTATCATCGCCGTATTGGGAGCCGCCGGTGAGGGTTACGTCATCCATAAAAATGCTGCCCTTGCCATCGCTGTCGAGGATGGTGTCTAGGCCGTCGCCGGTGGCGTAGACGTAGGTGTCTGCTCCTGCGCCGCCGAGGAGGGTATCGTTGCCTTTGCCGCCGCTCAGGGTGTCAACGCCGCCATTACCCACCAGCAGGTCGGCTCCGGTGCCGCCGATCAGTGCATCGGTGCCGGAACCGCCGAACATGACGGTGCCTCGGTTCTGGGTGTCGGCGACGATCAGTGGGCTGGTGCCGGCTTGCACGTACCAGTCGCGCATGTAGGGGAGCATACCGAGGATGAGGCCGCGTTCCGCGTCATTGAAGGCGCTGGTGCCGAGATATTTCTTGAAGTATAGGTCAAAGCCTTTGGCATCTTTGCTGAGATCGAATTTCTCGCTCTTTGTGACGGCGGTGGCGAATTTGTTTGAGACATCGGCCATGTCGAAGCGTATGCCGCCGGTGACATTTTCTGCGGTGAAGAGTTCTTTGTTGTAGCCGGGGCTGTTTATCGTTTCTTCGTAATACTTTTGCATGGCGAAGGCGGTGAGGGCTTTGCTGACGTTGTTTGTCGCGCTGCCAAAAAGGCCGGCGTTGCCGTCGTTCAGGGTGAGGCCGCCGTCTTGGGCGAGCTTCCAGAGGTCTTTGGTGAAGCGGGTGACCATGGCGTCGGCGGTGATTGAGCCTTGCACTCCAGCTTCATGTTTGACGAGGCGTTCGAGGAGGTTTTCATTGTTTGAATCATTCGTTGGATGCGCAAACAAGTTCTTACCATCAAAAATCATCGCCAGCAGGTCGGTGAGTTTCTTTGTGACTTCGCTCAATGTCTGTGTCGAGTTACTGCCGCTAGTTGCGCTCTGATTGCTTTGCAGAAAGGCGGTGAGGAGCGCTTGTGAGTGCAGGTCAATCGAAGGAGAAGAGTACGGCCCGTGATCCAATAACGTTGCAGTCGTGCCGATGGGGCTGTATATACCAACTCCAAGTGATGAGGTAAATTCACCGTCCACGCGAATAGTGCTCACCAGATTGGAGTTGGGAATGCTGCCATCGGCAGACCGTCTCAGCAGGAAGTCGCTTAATGAGGATAGTTCATCCAGTGTGTGGCCGCTGTTTTTCAAATCAGTCTTGAGGTTGGCAGCGATATCCGGCCCGAAATAGGTCAACGGGTTCAATGAATTCAGTTGTGCGGAGTTGGCAAATGGAGCCTGGTCGAAGGTATGCGTCTCTACGCCAAAGAATACGCCCATCAATGCGGCCAGACCGCCACCCAGGCTATGGCCAGTGAGGGTAATGGTGCATCCCTGGTAAAGAGGGTTGTTCTTGATTGCGAGGTAATACTCGGCAGCCTGCAATAGTTGGACTGAACCAAAACCAGTCGCCAACCCGATGTTCGCGGCATTGTCCGGGTCGAAAAGGCTGTTGGGATTGGTGCCGGCGTAAGAGATCACGATTTCGTTGGTTAACGAATTCTTGTAAGCAGACGCCTCAAAACCAGTAGTACTATTCTCAGGAATACGTGAAACTACGGCCCAATCTTTCGGGGCGGGGAAACGGTTAATAGCTGTGCGAGTATCATAATAAGAAGCGCCTGCGAGCAATGCATATTCGATTGTTGTTGCCATGATTTTCTCCTGAATTGAGTGGTAGGCTACAGGTCTTATTTTTTCTGTTTATCAATGAATTTCCGTGCTATTGGGTCATTCGGAAGAATCCACGAACCCTTATAAAGAACTCGTTCCTCGCACATTTCATTTATGTAAACCGCCGGTAACGCCTCCCGCAGGATGGTTTTGAATTCGGGTATGACCGTATGCTGGTTCAATTCTTTAATCTTCTCTGACGAAACAAAGCTGAGGCTGACCAAGTTTTCTACTTCGTGCCCAAGGATGTCGAGGGCAACATTGATGGTTTTGAACTCAGCAGGAAACTCAGAGAGAGGGATGCGCTGCCATGCCTTGCCATCGTGTTTGAAGAACACGTAAGGTGGGTTCGGTCGGCCCCATTTGTTGTAAGACAGGCAAAGGTTTGGAGAGGCCACGATGTAAGGTGTGTCCTTCATTAGATGCACGGCAAGCAGGTTGAAGTTAGTGCGCCCAAGGTCTTCGCCGTATTCGCTTGTCCATGTGATGGACTTGTTTGAGCTAGGCAGCGTGAAAGTAATGGTGTGTTCCTTGATGGGGGGAGGCTGTCCGACTTCATGCCGTCCGCCGTAGCTTTGCGACCGCTTGACGATGATCTTGCTGCCATCATGCAACAGCACTTCTTCTTTCCAGCTATCCCCACCGAAACCAAACAACCCCGCATTTGCGCCCATACTTACCCCCAAAGACAATATCAATCCGATTATGCTAAATGCTTTCAACAGCGAATGTCCGTTGCTCATACCATGCTCCTTTCAAGGTCATAGTGACCATCGTTTGCCACTGCGCCAAGGGCAGCACTGCTGGCGGCATAACCGTTGACGATGATATTGCCGTCGATGATGAGGATCTTGTCGTCCGCCTGGACGTAGAGATGTTTGTTGTCGGAACTGCGGTGGACCTTGTCATCGCCGTATTGGGCGCCGCCGGTGAGTGTTACGTCATCCATAAAAATACTGCCCTTGCCATCGCTGTCGAGGATGGTGTCTAGGCCGTCGCCGGTGGCGTAGACGTAGGTGTCTGCTCCTGCGCCGCCGAGGAGGGTATCGTTGCCTTTGCCGCCGCTCAGGGTGTCAACGCCGCCATTACCCACCAGCAGGTCGGCTCCGGTGCCGCCGATCAGTGCATCGGTGCCGGAACCGCCGAACATGACGGCGCCTCGGTTCTGGGTGTCGGCGACGATTAGGGGAGAGGTGCCTGCCTGCACGTACCAGTCGCGCATGTAGGGGAGCATACCGAGGATGAGGCTGCGTTCCGCGTCATTAAAGGCGCTGGTGCCGAGATACTTCTTGAAGTACAGGTCAAAGCCTTTGGCTTTGCTGAGGTCGAATTTCTCGCTCTTTGTGACGGCGGTGGCGAATTTGTCGGATACGTCGGCCATGCCGAATTGAACGCCGCCGGTGACTGCGCTGAACAGTTCTTGGTTGTAGCCGGGGCTGGCGGTGGTTTCTTCGTAGTACTTTTGCATGGCGAAGGCAGTCAAGGCTTTGCTGACGTTGTTGGTGGCGCTGGTGAAAATGCCACTATTGCCGTCGTTCATTGTCAGGCCGTTGTCCTGGGCGAGTTTCCACAGGTCGGTGGTGAAGCGGTCAAGCATTTTGTCGGCAAGAATTTTGGTTTCACCCGTGGTCAGGCAACCAAAGGGGTCAGCTTCGCTTTGTTTTTTCTCTTGATCATCATATTCATCCTCTCCTGTTCAGAATCCGAAATCATTTTGTGCTTCTGTATTGCCGGGTTGATCTGTTTTGCCTGCCGGTCGCCCCGGTCTCTTCTGCGTGCGCCTGATCCCCGCCGCCGCACAGATTTTGTCACTGAAATAGCCATGGCCCAGCGGCTGCCCCTGTGACAGGGCAAGCCGAATATCGGCAAGGGCTTCTTCATCCAGCTCGCTACGAAACAGGGCTCGGTAGGCGGCTTGCCTGTCGGCTTCATCCCGGTCAATGGTGAGATAGAGCGGGTGCGGGGTGATACGTGAGTCTGCTTGACCCAGTCCGTTATGCCGGTAGCTGCTCCAGCGGTATTGGCCAGGGTCTTGCACCATCCCGGCGCGGACGGGGTTGAGTTCGATGTAGCGCATGCAGGTGAGCAGGTAGGTTTCGGCCTGGATCAGGCTGGATTTGTAGCGCCCTTCCCATAGGCTTCCCGTGCGGCGGTAGCTGCGGTTGATGTATTGCACGTAGCGCCGCCCGAGGGCTTGCATGAGTTTGGCTGTTCCTGTCTCGGTTTCCGGCGTGACCAGCAGGTGGACGGGGTTGGTCATGAGTACATAGGCGTGGACAGCACAGTGCCAATCGGCAGCCGCCTTTTCCAGCCAGTGGAGGTAACTGTGGCAATCCTCCTCGGCGAAAAAACAGGGCTCTCGATTGATTCCGCGCTGGACAATATGCTGCGGCATTCCGGCTAATTTAATGCGTGGGCGACGTGGCATGATTGTTCCTCAAAAAGATATGCGAAGCTGACCCCTTTGGGTGGCGCCTTTGGGTGTTCCTTTGGTGTTCTTTGGTGCCTTTGGTGTTTGTTTGGTGTTTGCTCACCCAGTAACCTGCTAAAGAGGCCAGCGTCGCTTTGTTTTTTCTCTTGAACACCATATTCATCCCTCCTGCTCAGAATTCAAAATCAGTTTGTATTTCTGTATCGCCGAGCGCTTACCTTTGAAATAAAATCCTCATGTTTTCCTCCAGCACTGCGCGTTATATGTTCGACATAGGTGTATGTCAGACGGAATGGGTAACCTAATGAGTCGCAAATCGTGTCTGACAGTGATTGCTCCTCAACTGGCGTAAGCTTTCTTGGCATGACCAGTTTCACCTCGATTTGATCCGGCGCGTGTTGAATCAATTGAAACTGGCTGATCGGTGCGATGTGCCTGTAATTATCTGACCCGACAAGCGGCCATCGGCTTTCCCCTGAGGGCAAGACCAGCATGTTTCTTACCCGGCCAAGAATGCGGGTGATGACGGGCAAGCCTCGACCGCAGGCGCAGGATTCACCCACTTGGGCGTAATCACCGATATCGTACCGAATGAGCGGTGTGGCGGTGTTGTGCAGTGTTGTGACAACCACTCTGCCAATTTCACCGGGTGCGCAAGCCTGATTTTCCTCATTGAGGATTTCGACGAGGGAATTTTCTGACTGTATGTGGTAATGCTCGTGGTCTGGACATTGCAGGGCCAGGTAACCCGCTTCCTGACAGCTATATTGATCTACCAGCGCTACTCCCCATGCTTTTTTGCAGGCAGCCCGAACGTCCATACCCACTATTTCACCCAGGGTGCGCACTTCTTTCAGGTTGGTCAGACTGGCACCTGCCTGCATAGACCGGTGTGCCAATGCCAGCAGGTTTGAGGGATAAGTTAAGATGTAAGATGGATTTTGCTGTTGCAGCCAAACCAGTTGCTGATCAACGCTTGCTGTTATATTTAGCAAAGCCATCTGTCCGGATGGATACACTATGTTCACGGATGCGCCCCAGCCAGGGTGCACTTCTCCATGGGGCGGCAACGCTTGTGTTGGAGCAACGCGACGGATCGCCGCCATCTTTCCCCGAAAATCCCGGCCATGCCAAATATGCTCTCGGAGCGTGAAGGCTTGCCAAAAAAAACTGCTTGCATCGGTCGCGCTGACGGTAATGGGCATGCCCGTAGAGCCCGATGTGGTGATGCTGTGCGTTTTGCCGTGTTTTGCCGGAATGGCTTGGCTAACCATGCTCGCTCCCGCTTCCTGAATTTGCTTCCGGGTAACAATTGGTACATTTCCCCAGTTATCCGGTGTTAACACGGATGGGGGCTGGAACGCGTTCGCATAATAATGATCGCGGTAAAAAGGCACGGTTTGATAAGCATGCGCTAATAGCGGGCCTATTTGATTCAGTTGGTGATGAAGTATTTGCTTGGCATCCAACCATTGGCTGCGCTCAAGTTGAACTTGTAGAGCGAGCATCGCAGACGCAGCCTTACCGGGTATCGCGGGCCGATGGGAATCGTTCATTCCTCGTCCCTGTCCTTCCTCTGTTCGTCTTCAATAATTTCCATCTTCATCGCCCCCTGCCCCGCCCCCAGGCTGAACACCTCATCCACCTGCAAGCCCCTCGGTATCTGGTGCGTGATGAACAGCATGGTGACCTTGCCCTTGAGCTTGTTGATGGTTCTGGCAAAGTGCTCAGCGGTGTGCTGGTCGAGGTTGGAGACGGCTTCGTCGAAGATGAGGATTTTAGGTTGCTTGAGCAGGGCGCGGGCGATGGCGATGCGCTGGCGCTGGCCGCCGGATAGCCCGGTGCCGCGCTCGCCGATTTCGGTCTGGTAGCCGTCCGGCAGTTTGTCGATGAAGTCGTGGATTTCGGCGGCTTTGCAGGCGGCGATGACATCCTGGAAGCCGGCGTGGGGGTGGGCCATGAGCAGGTTGTCGTAGAGTGTGCCGGAGAACAGCACGGTTTCCTGCGGGACGACGCCGTAGGTCTGGCGCAGTTCGTTGGCGGCGAGGTGGCGAATGTCGCGGCCATCCAGATTTATCTGCCCTTCCTGGGGCTGGTAGAAGCCGAGCAGGAGTTTGGCGAGAGTGCTTTTGCCGCAGCCGGAGGGGCCCATCAGGACGGTGAGGTGGCCGGGCTTGAAGCTCATGTCTAGGTTGCGATAGAGCCAGGGGTGGTGTTCGGAGTAGCGGAAGGAGACGCCGGTCAGGTCGATCTTGCCGTTGCCGGCGTTCTCGCGGCTGGGGGTGAGGGCGTAGGGTTCGTTGGGCATATCGAGGATGTCGCCGAGGCGCTTGACGGCGATGTCGGCCTGCTGGAATTCCTGCCACAGGCCGACCAGGCGCAGCATGGGCTGGCTCATTCTTCCGGCGAACATCTGGAAGGCGACGAGCATGCCGACGGTGAAGCCGTCGTTCTGCATCACCAGCAGGGCGCCGACGATGAGGATGGACAGGGTCATGACCTGTTCGATGCCGTTGGCGACGACGTTGTAGCTGTTGCCGACCTGCTTGGTGGAGAAGCCGGAAGCGAGATAGCCGGCGAGGTAGTCGCCGTATTTGGCGTCGAGGTGGGGTTCCATCTGCAGCGACTTGACCGTGCCCATGCCGGCGAGGTATTCGGTGAGGAAGGCCTGGTTGCGGGCGCCGAGCATGAATTGTTTGTTGAGTTTGTCGCGGAATACCGGTGCAACGAGAAAGCTCATGATGCCGATGATGCCGAGGAGGAAGACGGCGATCAGGGAGAGCTGCCAGCTATAGGCGAACATGACGGCGAGGAAGATGAGCAGGAAGGGGAAGTCCAGCACCAGAGTGACGGCGGCGCCGGAGACGAATTCGCGGATGGTTTCGACGCCCTGCAACCTAGCGACCAGGACGCCGGTGGGGCGTTGCTCGAAGTAAGGCAGCGGCAGGCGCAGGAGGTGGCGGAAGACCTGGGAGCCGAGCACGGCGTCGATGCGGTTGCCGGTGTGGAGGACGAGGTATTGCCGCAGCCAGGTCATGGCCATGGTGAAGACCATGAACATCAACAGGGCGACGCCGATGACGATCAGGGTGCTCTGGGTCTGGTGGGCGATGACTTTGTCGATGATGACCTGGGTGAAGACCGGGGTGGTGAGGCCGACGAGCTGGATGGCGAGCGAGGCGAGGACGACGTCGCGCCAGATCTTCTTGTGCTTGAGGAGTTCTGGAATGAACCAGCGGAAGCCGAACTTGGGTTTCTCGGTTTCGAAGCCGGCGATGTCTTCGGGTTGGCCGTCTGCGCCGGCTTGCTCGCGGGCGACGAGGATCAGTTCTGGTTCAAGAAGGTTAGTGGCGTCGGCGATGCTGAGGGTTTCGGGGACCTGGGAGCCGGTGCGAAAGTAGAGGAGTTGCTGGCCGTCGGTTTTGACGATGAGGACGGGGGTCTCACCCTCTCCCCGGCCCTCCCCCGTCGAGGGGGAGGGAGCAAAGCTTTCGGCTTGGGAGGGCGACTTTTCCAGGTGCGAGGGGAACGGGATGACCTGGTGATCGCCGGGTGCTTCGATGAGGCTGGTTTCGTTCTGATCCGGTGGCTTCAGGAAGGCGATGCAGGGGAAGGGGAGTTTTGCCCATCCGTCGCCGGGCAGCGGATGCACCCCGGTCTTGAAGCCGAGCGCCCGTGCCGCTTCATGGAAGGTGGCGAGGGTGTAGGGCGGGGGGAACTGGCTGGCTACCAGCGCGGCATCGAAGGGGATGCGGTATAGGTTGCACAGGCTCCCCAATAGCCAGAAGCAGTCCTCGGTATTGGCGCGTCTCCCCAGCATCTTTTGAATTCTTCTGATTTCTTACTAGTAAGATTCAGTGTTCGGCAGTTAACCACCCTCTTCTGCCTGTCGCTTGCAAGCCTAATAAACAAGATACAGGTATCGTGAATTTTGTGAATAGGGGAAATCCCTAAAATTTGATAGGGGCTCCACCTACATGTGCTTTGTGTCGCCTGGAGGCATAGGAGGCGTAGCCTGGATGTAGCGCAGCGTAATCCGGGAGTGCCCGGCAGGGCGCATAAAGGCGCCCTCCACTGACCACCGTTGAGGGATGCCCCGGATTGCGGCCTTTGGCCTTCATCCAGGCTACATTAGGCCGCCGCCTGGCGCACCGCGTCGGCAATCGCTTCGGCCCAGTGCCGGACCTTTTGACCGGACTTGCCTTCCACCATCACCCGCAATACCGGCTCCGTGCCCGAGGCACGCAGCAGCACCCGGCCGGCGCCATCCAAATCCTGTTCAGCCTCCGCCAGCCTCGCCTGAACCTGAGGGCTGTCGCGGAAATCGAAACCTTTGCGCACCGGCACATTGATCAGCACCTGGGGGTACAGCGTCAGGTCGCGGGTAAAATCACCCAGCGTGGTCTTTGCCACGCGCAGTGCGTGCAACACCTGCAGCGCGGAAACGATGCCATCGCCGGTACTGTGCCGGTCGAGGCAGAGGATATGGCCAGACCCTTCGCCACCCACCTGCCAGCCGCGCTCGTCCAGCACTTCCAGCACGTAGCGGTCGCCCACCTTGGCGCGGGCGAAAGGGATATTCAACTTCTCCAGGGCATGCTCCATGCCGAGGTTGGTCATCAGGGTACCCACCACGCCG
>CAYGNO010000002.1:0-40098 GCA_964351305.1 uncultured Sulfuricella sp. | reverse complement strand
TCCCGAACTCAGAAGTGAAACGAACGTGCGCCGATGATAGTGTGGATTACCCATGTGAAAGTAGGTCACCGCCAGGCTCCCAACAAGACAGACCCCCTCAGCGATTGCTGCAGGGGGTTTCGTTTTTTATGGCGCAACATTAGAAGCCGCCTGCCGGTTGATGTTTCATTCACACTGAAAATTTGCTATAATGCGCGGATCGTATATGGGCTGTCAGCCCATTTTTTATTTGTGGCGGGGATATGGATTTATACGGTTTGCTGGAATCCACGGTGGCCGGTCTGGGGTATGAGTTCGTAGACCTCGAGGTGTCGCAGCGAGGCAAGTCCCTTCGTTTATTTATCGATAAGCCGACTGGAATCAGCGTCGAGGATTGCGCCTTCGTGAGCAATCACCTGTCGCGATTGTTGGCGGTCGAGATGGATTGCGACTATGACCGGTTGGAGGTGTCTTCTCCCGGGCTGGACAGGGTTTTGAAGAAGGAAGCGGATTTCATTCGCTTTGATGGTGAGCGTGCGCAGATTAAATTGCGGGTTGCGCTTGCCGGCAGGAAAAATTATGCGGGCGTTTTGCGTGGTGTACAGGATGGCGTGCTGCAACTGGAAGTGGATGGCACACTGTTGACGCTGAATATTGCCAATATAGACAAGGCACGTTTGATACCGAATATATAGCCGGAGGTAGTATGAGTCGTGAAATTTTGCTGGTCGTGGATGTGATGTCGCGGGAGAAGAACGTCTCTAAGGATGTGATTTTTGCTGCGCTGGAATTGGCGCTGGCCTCCGCGACAAAAAAGCGTTTTCATGAGGATGTGGAAGTGCGCGTCGATCTTGATCGCGATACCGGCGAGTACGCCTCTGTTCGTCTCTGGCATGTGGTTCCCGATGATGCCGTTGAGTTCCCGGAGCGTCAGATTAGCCTGACTGATGCCAAAGAGCGCGATCCTGAAGTTGAACTGGATGACTATATTGAGGAAGCGCTTGAGCCGGTCGAGTTTGGACGTATTGGTGCGCAGGCCGCCAAGCAGGTGATTCTGCAAAAAATTCGTGAAGCTGAGCGTGAGCAGATACTGAACGACTTCCTGGAACGCAAGGAATTCCTGGTTACCGGAACCATCAAGCGGATGGAGCGTGGCAACGCTATTATCGAGTCGGGCCGAATCGAGGCTTTGCTGCCGCGTGACCAGATGATCCCCAAGGAAAATCTGCGGATTGGTGACCGTGTGCGTGCATATCTGTCGCGAGTTGACCGTGCCGGTCGCGGTCCGCAATTGATTTTGTCCCGGATTGCACCAGAGTTTCTGGTCAAATTGTTTGATCTGGAAGTTCCGGAAATTGAGGATGGATTGCTGGAAATTAAATCGGCGGCGAGGGACCCCGGTGTGCGCGCAAAGATTGCCGTTAAATCAAATGATCAGCGCATCGATCCAATTGGAACTTGCGTTGGTATGCGTGGTTCGCGCGTTCAGGCTGTGACTTCCGAACTCGCCGGGGAACGGGTTGATATCATATTGTGGTCGCCCGAACCCGCCCAGTTTGTGATCAATGCTTTGGCTCCGGCTGAAATCAGCAGCATCGTGGTGGATGAGGAAAAGCATAGCATGGATGTGGTGGTAGAGGAGGAGCAGTTGGCGCAGGCCATCGGACGTCTTGGGCAGAATGTGCGCCTGGCCAGCGAGCTGACTGGCTGGACCTTGAACATCATGACCGAGGATGAGGCAGAGCAGAAGAATCAGGAAGAAAGTTCGGCGATTATTTCGCAGTTTATGCAAAAACTCGACGTTGACGAAGAGGTGGCAGGGATTTTGGTGCAGGAGGGATTCGGTACACTGGAAGAAGTGGCCTATGTTCCGCTTGCAGAGATGTTGGAAATTGAATCTTTTGACGAGGATACGGTCAATGAGCTGCGCAGTCGCGCACGCAATGCGTTGCTGACGGAAGCGATTGCCAGCGAGGAAAAAATGGAGGCTCCCTCAGCCGAGTTGCTGGCGATGGAGGGAATGGATGACGAAACAGCACGCTCCTTGGCGTCCAAGGGCGTGGTGACGATGGATGATCTGGCTGATTTGGCGGTTGACGATCTGGTTGAAATGACCGGGATGGACAGTGAACGCGCCAAGGAATTGATTATGACGGCACGCGCTCCGTGGTTTGCATGACGATAGCGAGCAGAGTGTACTGGAGAATTAAATGGGACAAATGAACGTGGCTCAATTTGCCGGCGAGCTGGGCTTGCCCGCAACGCTGTTGCTTGAACAGTTGCATGCTGCGGGCGTGAATAAAGCGGCTTCCGAAGATCTGCTGACCGAGCAAGACAAGACTCAGTTGCTTGACTATTTGCGCCGTGCGCATGGAGCAAAGGAACAGAAGAATAAAATCACTCTGACCCGCAAGGAAACAACCGAAATCAAGAAGGCGGACAGTACTGGCAAGGCCCGTACTATCCAGGTGGAGGTGCGCAAGAAGCGGGTTTTCGTTAAGCGTGACGTGACCGAAGCCGCTCCAGTTGAAGTGGCACCGATTGAAGTGGCACCAGTTGAGGTGGCACCGATTGAAGTGGCGCCGGTTGAAGCGCCAATCGTAGTGGCGCCGGTTGAAGTGGCGCCGGTTGAAGCGCCAATCGTAGCCGCTCCAGTAAAGAAAAGAGCTAAACCGCAGTTGCATGATGCCGAGATCGCCAAGCGCGAAGTAGAGGCACGCAAGCAAGCAGAACTTTTCGCACGTCAAAGCGCGGATGTTCGCGAAAAGCAGGAAAAAGGCCTGCGCCGGCAAGCCGCAATAGTGGCACAGGCCACAGTTGCTGAATCTCAAGTTCCTGCCAAGGTGCCAGAGCCTTCACTATCGGAAGGCACGCTGCATAAGCCTGTCGTGAAGCCGGGTGAGAAAGTCGAGAAAAAGGCAGCGAAGAAAAAGGAAGCCACCTGGGCGGATACGGCAGGCAAGAAGCGCGGTATCAAAGTGCGTGGCGATATGGGTGGTGCAACCGGATGGCGTAACCGTAAGGACAGGGGAGCTCATCACAAGGCGGAAGATCAGGGGCCGCATGGTTTTGCCATGCCGACTGAACCTGTCGTGCATGAGGTGATGATTCCTGAAACCATCACGGTCGGGCAGCTTGCGCAAAAAATGGCGGTAAAGGCAGCCTCAGTCATCAAGGTAATGATGAAGATGGGTACCATGGCGACGATCAACCAGGTGCTGGATCAGGAAACCGCGATGATTCTGGTCGAGGAAATGGGACATGTCGCCAAACCGGCGGCCCTGGATAGCCCTGAGGCCTATCTGGCCGCGGAGGAAGCGCATGAAGTGCACATGGAGCCCCGCGCACCTGTAGTGACGGTAATGGGTCACGTCGACCACGGAAAGACCTCGCTGCTCGACTATATTCGCCGTACCCGAGTGGCTCATGGCGAAGCTGGCGGAATTACCCAGCATATTGGCGCCTATCATGTGGAAACGCCACGCGGCATGGTGACCTTCCTCGACACGCCGGGCCATGAGGCTTTTACGGCGATGCGCGCGCGCGGTGCCAAAGCCACTGACGTGGTGATTCTGGTGGTTGCCGCCGATGACGGCGTGATGCCCCAGACGATAGAAGCTGTCCATCACGCCAAGGCGGCTGGTGTGCCAGTCGTCGTGGCGATGAACAAGATTGATAAGCCGGAAGCCAATCCGGAACGCATCAAGCAGGAATTGGTGGCGCAAGGTGTCGTCCCTGAAGATTGGGGCGGAGATACCATGTTTGTCGGGGTGTCAGCCAAAAGCGGCGAGGGCATCGATGAACTGCTGGAAGGTGTGCTGTTGCAAGCCGAGGTGCTGGAACTAAAGGCGCAAAAGGATGTTCCGGCCAAGGGCTTGGTGATCGAGGCACGGCTGGATAAAGGCCGTGGCCCTGTGGCGACTATTCTTGTGCAGTCTGGAACGCTTAAGGCGGGCGACATGCTCCTGGCTGGCAGTGCATTCGGTCGCGTACGGGCCATGCTGGATGAAAACGGCGACATGGTGAAAGAGGCCGGGCCTTCCATTCCCGTGGAAATCCAGGGCTTGTCGGAGGTGCCGATGGCGGGCGTGGATGTGATCGTGCTGAACGACGAGCGCAAGGCGCGCGAGATTGCGCTGTTCCGCCAGGGCAAGTTCCGCGACGTGAAACTGGCCAAGCAACATGCGGCGAAACTGGAGAACATGTTCGAGAATATGGGGGAGGGCGAGGTCAGGGTTCTGCCGCTGATCATCAAGACCGATGTTCAGGGTTCCTACGAAGCGCTGGCTCATGCACTGCAGAAACTTTCCACCGACGAGGTTAAAGTTAACATCATCCATAGCGGAGTGGGTGCGATTACCGAGTCCGACATCAACTTGGCATTGGCGTCGAAAGCCGTAGTAATCGGTTTCAACTCGCGTGCTGATGCGACCGCACGCAAGCTGGTCCAGTCCTCCGGAGTGGACGTGCGTTATTACACTATTATTTACGATGCGGTGGATGAGGTAAAAGCTGCGCTGTCGGGCATGTTGGCGCCAGAGCGCAAGGAGAGCGTGCTCGGCCTGGTGGAAGTGCGCGAAGTGTACCGGATTTCAAAGGTGGGTACGGTTGCGGGTTGCTACGTACTCGACGGCACCATAAAGCGTGGTGCCATGGTGCGTGTGCTGCGTGATAACGTAGTGATCCATACCTGTGAACTGGACTCCCTCAAACGTTTCAAGGACGACGTGAAAGAAGTGAAATCCGGCTTCGAATGCGGGCTGTCGCTGAAGGGCTTTAACGATCTCAATGTTGGCGATCACCTCGAAGTTTATGAGATGGTTGAAGTTGCACGTAGTCTTTAGCCATCTATTCATGCGGATAGCCTGGAAGAACCATCATGGGTAAAGCCTTTTTGCGAACCGGTCGGGTCGCCGAGCAAATCCAGCGCGAACTGGCTGACCTGATCCAGATGGAAGTAAAGGATCCGCGTGTCGGTCTGGTGACCTTGACGGGTGTCGAGGTGACCCAGGATTATGCGCATGCCAAGGTGTATTTCACCACGATGAAGTCGGCTGACCAGGCGCCCAAGGCGCAGGCGGGCCTCGAGCATGCCGCCGGCTTCCTGCGCTCGCAGCTGGCGCACCGCATGAAACTGCGGATCATGCCCCAGCTGCATTTCATTTACGATATTTCCGTCGAGCATGGGGTGCGCTTGTCCCAACTGATCGACGAGGCAGTTGCCTCAGATAAAGCGCATCAACGAGAAGAATAGCCCATTGCAGTTTAAACGGATCAAACGTCCCATCAGTGGTGTTTTGTTGCTGGATAAGCCTTACGGAATTTCGTCGAATGGCGCTCTGCAGCAGGCCAAAAGGCTGTATCAAGCCGCCAAGGCGGGGCACACCGGCAACCTGGATCCGATTGCAACGGGCTTGCTGCCGATCTGCTTTGGAGAGGCCACCAAATTTTCACAGTTTCTGCTGGATGCAGGCAAAACTTATCAGGCGGTTTTTAAACTGGGGAAAACCACCACCACGGGCGACTCCGAGGGGGAGGTGACCAGCAGCAAGGTCGTCGATCTGTCGCTTGGCCAGGTGGAGCAGGCGCTGCAACAGTTTATTGGCCCCATTCTCCAGGTGCCGCCGATGCATTCTGCCCTCAAATTTCAGGGCAAGGCGCTTTATACTTATGCTCGCGCCGGGATTGAGATTGAACGGGCGGCGCGTCCGGTGACAATTTACAGCTTAACGCTGGATGGCTTTGCCGGCGACGAGTTGAGCGTTACGGTGGCGTGCAGTAAGGGTACCTATATTCGGGTGCTGGCGGAAGACCTGGGTCGTGTGCTGGGGTGTGGTGCTTTTATGCAGGCGTTGCGGCGCACGCGCATTGGTAGTTTTGAGATTGGTCAGACTGTGACCCTGGAGCAGCTCGATGGGTTGGACCTGGAAGCCAGGGATGCGCGGCTTCTGCCGCCGGACTGCCTGCTGGATGGGCTGCCAAAAATAACGCTGGATCGGGAAAGCGCCTATTATTTTCGGCAGGGGCAGGCGATCTGGATGCCGAAGCAGGTGCATGATGGGGTAGTGGTTTTGTACGATGAAGGTCAGTGCCTTGTCGGTATTGGCGAGATCGCGGATGACGGCAGGATCGCACCCAAAAGACTCGTTGTAGAGAGTACGGTGTAACAGAATTTTTTCGCGGGTGCTAGTGAGAGAAGGCTGCGAGAATTACTTGAGAATATCTCATAATACAAGGTAAAATAACGCGTTTTATTTTTTGGAGAATATAATGACAATGAACAGCGGCCAAAAGGCACAAATTGTGCAGGATTATCAAAAAGCAACGGGCGACACCGGTTCGACCGAAGTGCAGGTTGCTCTTATGACTGCACGCATCAACGATCTCACCGGTCATTTCAAGACCCATGCCAAAGATCACCATTCCCGTCGTGGTCTTCTGAAGCTGGTCAGCAAGCGCCGCAAACTGCTGGATTACTTGCGCGGCAGCAGTGTTGACCGCTACCGTACCCTGATTGAGCGCCTCGGCTTGCGTAAGTAATTTCTGCTTTCTCGCGACGCGAGGGTTCCGCAAGGATGGATTTGGCAATGAGCTAGAGCAGAGATTGTGTAAAAGTCTTGCCGACTCGATAAAGAAGATTACGATTAAGTAGAGGATAACGTTTTGAGCCATATCAAGAAAAGTATTGCGTTCGGGCGTCACACACTGACCCTGGAAACTGGGGAGATTGCCCGCCAAGCGTCTGGCGCCATTATGGTTAGCCTGGACGACACGGTAGTGCTGGTAACAGTGGTTGGTGCCAAAGGCGTCAAGCCAGGCCAGGACTTCTTCCCATTGACGGTCGATTATCAGGAACGAACCTACGCTGCGGGTCGTATTCCTGGCGGCTTTTTCAAGCGTGAAGGTCGCCCCTCCGAGAAGGAAATCCTGACTTCCCGTTTGATCGATCGCCCGTTGCGCCCGCTTTTCCCCGAGGGTTTTTACAATGACGTGCAAATCGTTGCTACCGTCATGTCCTCCGAGAGCGAAATCGATTCTGACATTCCTGCCTTGATCGGTGCTTCCGCTGCACTGGCGATTTCCGGCATCCCCTTTAACGGCCCAATTGGCGCGGCGCGTGTTGCTTATATCAATGGCGAGTATGTGCTGAACCCGACTTTGACTGAGATCAAATCTTCCCAGCTGGATCTGGTCGTTGCAGGTACCGAGTCGGCTGTTCTGATGGTCGAATCCGAAGCCATGGAGCTGCCTGAAGACGTGATGTTGGGCGCTGTGGTGTTCGGTCATGATGAAATGCAGGCAGTGATCAACCTGATCAACGAGCTTGCCGATGAAGTAGCGGCTACGCCATGGGATTGGAAGGCTCCAGAGAAGGATCAGGTCCTGATCGAAAAAATCGCTCAGATGGCCCAGGCCGATCTGAATGAAGCTTACAAAGTCCGCCAGAAGCAGGACCGCTACCAGAAAATCGACGTGATCCGCAGTCGTGTACTGGGCGAGCTTCTGACTGAAGATATGGACACCGCGCGCGTTAACCAGATCAAGGGCATTTTCGAGGATATGGAAGCCAAGATCGTGCGCAGCCAGATTCTTGAAGGTGAGCCCCGCATCGACGGTCGCGACACACGTACCGTTCGCCCGATCACCATCCGCACCGGTGTTCTGCCGCGCGTGCACGGTTCGGTGCTGTTCACCCGTGGGGAAACCCAGGCGCTGGTTGTTGCCACGCTGGGTACCGGGCGTGATGAGCAGACCATCGATGCCTTGCAGGGCGAGTACAAAGACCGTTTCCTGCTGCATTACAATTTCCCTCCCTACGCAACAGGTGAGTGCGGTCGTGTCGGCACCCCGAAACGCCGCGAAATCGGTCATGGCCGTCTGGCGAAGCGTGCTTTGGTGGCGGCCTTGCCGAGTGCGGAAGAATTCGGCTACACCATGCGCGTGGTTTCGGAAATTACCGAGTCCAATGGTTCCAGCTCGATGGCTTCAGTCTGCGGCGGCTGCCTGGCGCTGATGGACGCAGGTGCACCGATGAAAGCGCACGTGGCAGGTATTGCCATGGGCCTGATCAAGGATGGCAACCGTTTTGCAGTGTTGACGGATATTCTTGGCGACGAAGATCACCTCGGCGACATGGACTTCAAGGTTGCAGGCACGGATAGGGGCATCACGGCATTGCAAATGGATATCAAGATTTTGGGTATCACCAAGGAAATCATGCAGGTCGCGCTCAGTCAGGCGAAAGAAGGCCGCATGCATATCCTCGGTATCATGCATGAGGCCGTGCCGCATGCTCGTCAGGAGATGTCTGCTTATGCGCCACGTATTATCACCATCAAGATCAACCCGGAAAAAATCCGTGACGTGATCGGCAAGGGCGGCGCGGTGATCCGTGCGTTGACCGAGGAAACCGGCACCACCATCGACATTACCGAGGACGGTACGGTGAATATCGCCTGCCTGAGTTCGGAAGCCGGCGATCTGGCCAAGAGGCGCATTGAAGAGCTGACCGCCGAAGTTGAGGTGGGTCGGACCTATGAAGGCAAAGTGATTAAAATGCTGGATTTCGGTGCGATTGTCAGTGTATTGCCGGGCAAGGATGGTCTGCTGCATATCTCCCAAATCGCTCACGAACGGGTGAACGCTGTTTCCGATCATTTATCCGAGGGGCAAGCCGTCAAGGTCAAGGTGCTGGAGGCCGACGAGAAGGGCCGTTTACGCCTCTCCATGAAGGCTCTGATAGAAGCGCCGGCAGTGGCGAAGAAGCCGGAAGGTAGCGAAGCCTAAACCCTCTTCGGGTTAGGCTGAAAAAGCCCTCTTGGCGGAAGCCAAGAGGGCTTTTCTTTCGTTGGTGAACTATTCCTGAGAAAACAGACCTTGCCACCAGCGTTGGCGGTTGGCGGGCAGGGCGTATTTCAGATGCAGTTCGGTGGGAGGCACCTGGCTCATGACCCAGCCTGGCAAGGTTGGGGTCTTGCTGGAGCCGCAGGATACGCCCAGATGATTGGGGTCATAGATCTTGATGAAAGAGGGTTTATCCAGGTTGTCGGCGTAGACGATGCCGCAGTAGCTTTCGCGGTGGTCGCGCCGAAGCAGCGCATCCACTTCAACGATGAAATTTTCTACCTGTGCCGGCGTGGCGGGGGCAGTGGGTACGGCTTCGCCAACGGCATAGAGATACCAGCCTGCATCCTGGTCCACTTTGGTCCAGAATTCGGACAATTGAGCCCACTTAAGCAGGCTGTACAATAGCCCGCTCATTTTTAGGTGAAATTCGTTCTGGGCAAGGTCAGGCTGGGCAGCGGAAATTTGCATGAGAAGCGTCAGGTCATGAAGGGTTTATTTTGCGACCTGCTTTTAGTTACGACATAACCTTGGCTTACAGCAAAGGTTAGTCTTCACTGAAAGCAGGTCGCCAATTTTATTTGGCAACCTGCTTTTCCCTTTGTTCGTCGAGCGTCTTGCAATCGATGCACAGCGTGGCGGTGGGGCGCGCTTCCAGGCGCTTCAGGCCGATTTCGACGCCGCAGCTTTCGCAGTATCCGTAATCCTCCGCCTCGATTTTGCCGATAGTTTCGTTGATTTTTTTGATCAGCTTGCGTTCACGGTCGCGGTTCCTGAGTTCCAGCGACATGTCGGATTCCTGGCTGGCGCGGTCGTTGGGGTCGGCAAAAATCGTCGCTTCGTCCTGCATGGTATGCACGGTACGGTCGATATCCTGGCTCAGTTCGCCTTTCCAGCCCTCGAGAATTTTGCGAAAATGCGCAAGCTGTCGAGTGTTCATGTACTCTTCATTCTTTTTTGGAACGTAGGGGGTAAATTGTTTGTGTAATTCTGCGGACATGTAAGCTCTACCGTTTTTGGCAAAACCGCTTTAATAACAGAAATTCCGATTTATCGCAAGTTTGGGCAGGAGGAGCAAGCGTGTTAAAGGCTTTGATTTTTGATGTGGACGGCACCCTCGCGGATACCGAGCGCGACGGTCACCGGTTGGCGTTCAATGCGGCTTTCCGGGAGTTTGGATTGGATTGGGCATGGGATGTGCCGCTGTACGGCAAGTTGCTGGAAGTGACTGGCGGCAAGGAACGTATCAGGTTCTATGTTGAGCGTTTCCGGCCGGATTTCAGCAAGCCCAGGGATTTCGACGATTTGGTGGTGGCCCTGCACAGGGCCAAAACCCGCCATTACGGCGCGTTGCTCGGTCGGGGTGGGATACCCCTGCGCCATGGAGTAGAGCGGCTTCTGAACGAGGCTAGGGGCGCCGGTGTCAGGCTGGCGATTGCGACTACCACCACGCCCGAAAACGTGACTGCTCTGCTGCGCCACACTCTGGCCGGCGATCCGGCTGAATGGTTCGAGGTGATTGCGGCAGGTGATATCGTTCCGGCGAAGAAACCGGCGCCGGATATCTATTTGTGGGCGCTGGACAAGCTGAAACTCGACGCCGCCGATTGCCTGGCGCTGGAAGATTCGGAAAACGGCGTAATGGCAAGTGTGGGAGCGGGTTTGAAAACCGTTGTGACGATCAACGACTATACGCTGGATCACGATTTCCCCGGCGTGGTGGCGGTGCTTAGCGATCTGGGTGAGCCGGGCCAGCCATTCCGCATGATGAGCGGGGAAGAGACTGGCCAGGAGTGCGTCGATCTCGATTTGTTACGGCATTGGCACGCTGAGGGCTAAGCGCAGGTTACGGTTCGTGCCTTTCCGCCGCCGCTAACGTGTTTTCGAGCAGGGTGGCGACCGTCATCGGGCCCACTCCACCGGGTACGGGCGTGATCCAGGCCGCGCGCTGGCGCGCCACTTCGAATTCGACATCGCCGCAGATGCTGCCGTCCGGCAGGCGGTTGATGCCGACATCGATCACCGTCGCTCCTTCGCGTATCCATTCACCCTGAATGAATTTTGGCTTGCCAACCGCCACCACCAGAATTTCCGCCTGACGGACGAAGCCGGGCAGGTCACGGGTGAAGCGGTGGGTGGTGGTGACAGTGCATCCGGCAAGCAGAAGTTCCAGTCCCATCGGTCGCCCGACGATGTTGGAGGCGCCGACGATCACGGCATGCTTGCCTTTCAGGTTCTCTCCCGTGGTCTTGAGCAGGGTCATCACGCCATGCGGGGTGCATGGACGCAATGCCGGGATGCGTAGCGCCAGCCGACCGATATTGTAGGGGTGGAAGCCGTCCACGTCCTTGTCCGGATGGATGCGTTCTATCACGGTTTCAGGGTCGATGTGCTGCGGCAATGGCAACTGCACCAGGATGCCGTCGATTCCGGGGTCGTCGTTGAGTTGGTCGATCAGCGTCAGCAACATTTCCTGGGTGGTGGTCGCGGGCAGGTCGTGGGAGACTGAGCGCACATTGGCGGTTTCACATGAGCGTCGCTTGTTGCGAACGTAGATCGCTGAAGCGGGTTCTGCTCCGACCAGGATTACGGCCAGTGCAGGCGCGCGTTTGTCGGCGGCAATGCGTGTTTCCACCCCTTGCCGGACTTGTTGAAGAATTTGCTCGGACAGCGCTTTGCCATCCAGGTTTTTAGCGGTCATAGCGTCTCGACTCAAATATTTTTTCTAAAAATTCACTTCCACCACACCGTTCTGTTTGGCGATGCCGCTGATGACTTCGCCGGACTGGGTGCGCACCGATACTACTTGACCCAGGGTGGCATTCGCGAGCGCCTTGCCTTCAGACGTGACCTGGAACCCGTTTCCTTTCGCCGTCAGCTTCACCGTTTGCCCTTGCTGGATGACTTGGGGGGCGCGCAACATATCGTGCCGGAAGGCTTGTCCCGTTGAGGCGCCAATAATGACGGTTTTACCGATGGCCAGCGCGGGATCAGTGATTACGCCGGGCGGCAGTTGCGCAAGATCGCTGCTTTGCAACGCCACATCGGCCTGGCTGACGGTCTGGCCGGCACTCAACGGGCGGGTGGCAACGGCAGTCAGCGCCATGATCCTGACGCTGACCGGCACATAAATGGTCCATGGGGTAGCAGATTGGCAGCGCACGCCTACGGTGGAGTTCCCCCACAAGCGGCTGCCGGCGGGAAGGAAAGCTTCCGGCGTATCGCATGAGGGGAGTTGCAGGCGTGGGTCAATCGCACCGACGCTCAATGTCACCTGTCCGGGCAGTTCGGCGGTATTCTGTCGCAGGTAGTGATCCACCGTCTTGCGGATCACTCCAATATCCTGCGTGCCGGCGCTGGCGCAGACAGGCGAAAAGGTGGAAAGCAGGCAGCAGAGCGCCACCAGGGTGTGCTTGCTGTCGAAAAAAGGTCGAGCGGGGAAATTGCCCATCAGAGATACGGAATGGTTGCGGGTTACAGAGATTGTAACCCAAAAAAAGGTATGGATTGAAGCGTGATGAGGCGAGTGCTATCATCATTTGATCAGGTTCCCATCGGGTTGGAACCTTAACAACACCCCTACGCACATGCCGACATTTACGAATCCTACCGATATCGCGCGCGAAACCCTGAAGCTTCTTTCCGCGCGCCGCCTTGTGCCGACGCCCGAAAACTACCAGAAAATTTACGATGAAACCTCCGGCAAGCCTTCCGGGGTCGATAGCCAGGGTGCGGACAAGGCTCTACAGAAAGCGCTGCAAAGGTTGGCCGGGAAAAATCCCGCTTTGAACAAAACTGTGGGGCTGATTGACAAGGCCCTTGAGGACCGCGATTTGAAAGGGCTCGAATCCGGGCTGTCCGCCCTGGTTGGCCAATCTGGTAGCGAGGAGGCATCCTGGGCGAATCTGATCAGGGAGTTGCTGAAGCAATGGGATCTCAAGCAAAGCGGGCTCCCCATAGCCAGGAAAAAAGAAGGGTTGGAGCGGGTGTTGATCAATTTCGCCGCCGACTCCAGAAATCTGCACAAGAAATTGCAGGCGCTGGTCAATGCCTGGGCGAAGAATCCGGCCGGCCATGCGGGCGTGCCGATGGACGAGGGTGCGTCGGATTCTGAAGAGGGCGTTCCAGGGCCAGAAACGCATGGTTCAACCCCGGTTGCCGAGGTGAAAGCCTTGGCGGTAAGCGCTGATGCGCTGTCGAAGGATAATTTCAGGCTATTGCGGGAAATGTTGGCCCAAACCCTGGAAACCGGCATCGTTCCACATTTGACGCAGTTCCCCGAGTTGGCCGGAGAGGCTAACAAATTGGCGGTTACGGTACGTGCCGCGGAAGGCCCTGACGCATTGGAAAAACTGTCCAAGTCACTCAAGCAGTTCTGGGTCAAGCTTGAGCTGCGCGGCGAATCCGATGCGGTAATCATGGATGGACTGCTGGAACTTTTGAAGTTGCTGGTGGACAATATCAGCGAGCTGACCCTGGATGACCAGTGGTTGCACGGCCAGATTGCCGTGGTTCAGGAAATTATTTCCCACCCCCTGAATCCTCGCGTCATCTACGATGCCGAGCGCAGCTTCAAGGAGGTGATTTACAAACAGGGGGCGCTCAAGCAGGGTCTGAATGAAGCGAAAGCCACCCTGAAGCATATGGTTGCGTCATTCATCGACCGGCTGGGCGAAATGTCTTCCAGTACGTCTGATTACCACAAAAAGATCGAGAGCTATTCCGAACAGATCAGCAACACCGAGGATATCAACCAGTTGAACCGGATTCTTGAGAACCTGATGAGCGATACCAAGGGGATGCAGGCCGATATGCAGCGTTCGCGCGACGAGATGGAGGAAGCGCGCAGGCAGGTGGAAGCTTCCGAGAACAAGATCAGGGAGCTGGAGGCTGAACTGGATAGAACCACCAGTCTGGTGCAGGAAGATTTCCTGACTGGCACGCTCAACCGGCGCGGCATGGAAGATGCCTTCGAGCGCGAGTTTGCGCGTACCGAAAGAACCCATGCACCGCTTTGCGTGGCGCTGCTCGATATCGATTATTTCAAACGTCTCAACGATACCTACGGCCATGATGTGGGCGACGAAGCGCTGATTCACCTGGTGCGCGTGGTCAAGGAAACCTTGCGACCGACGGATGTGATTGCGCGTTTCGGCGGTGAGGAGTTCGTCATCATTCTGCCGGAGACCGGCGTCGAGGAAGGGATGAAGACCATGACGCGGCTGCAGCGGGAGCTGACCAAGCAATTTTTTATGCACAAGAACGAGAAGGTGTTGATTACCTTCAGCGCCGGCATTGCGCTGCGCCAGCCGGACGAATCGGCAGATGCCATCATCTCGCGCGCCGATCAGGCGCTCTACAAGGCAAAGGCGGCGGGCCGCAACCGGGTGTTTGCCGCCGAGTAGCTTTCCCTTGCCGGACAATCTTGCCGATGGCGGCAATTCTTGCCGCCATCGATTGTCCGCTTCGGATTATTCATTGGAATGCTCGTGCATGTAGGAGCGCCGCCCTCGGCGCGAATGCGGCCTAAAATCGCAGCCACCCCCCCCATCCCATCCTTCCTGCCCTTACGCCAACCTTCTCCCCGAGCGCGTAGGATGGGTTGAGGCGCTTGCGCCGATGCCCATCGCTTTGCGGTAATGATTGACGGGTATCGCTACGCTCCATCCATCCTGCACGTACCTCTCCTAAAAGGGATGCCCTCGCCTCAATCCTCCCCCGCTTGCGGGAGAGGAAGTAATGGTGAAAGGCGCTTGTTATGATCTGGCACGTTTCATGCTTTTATCCGTTTGAGTGTATTCAGTCGGAGTGAAAGCAAATGATCAGCGGTATAGATAAAGAGTTCGGGTTTCTGCAGAACGCGCTGAATTTGCGCGCCCACCGGCAGCAGGTGCTGGCATCGAACATCGCCAATGCAGATACCCCCAATTACAAGGCGCAGGATATCGACTTTGCCAAGGAATTGCAGCGCGCCCAAGGCGTGCAGGCGGGGAACCTGAACCTGAGCGCAACATCGTCCGGGCATATGCAGTCTTCCGGCGGGACGTTGAATGCGCAAGCGCTTTATCGCGCCACCGTGCAGCCCAGCATAGATGGAAATACCGTGGATATGGACGTGGAGCGGGCGCAGTTTGCCGACAATGCGATCCATTACCAGTTCCTTCTGGACAGAATAAACAGCAAAGGTAGGACCCTGTTGTCAGCGATTCGAGGTGAATAATGTCCTTATCTAATGTGTTCAGTATCGCGGGCTCGGCCATGACGGCGCAATCACAGCGCCTCAACGCGGTGGCGAGCAATCTCGCCAATGCGGACAGCGCAACCAGCTCGACCGGTCAACCCTATCGGGCGAAGCAGGTGGTATTTAGCGCGGAGCCGCTAGGCGGTAGCGGCTCCGGAAGCGCCGGCGTGAAAGTGGCCGGGGTGATCGAGGATCCCTCGCCGATGAAAATGGTGTACGACCCGAAACATCCGCTGGCGGACACCCAGGGTTATGTCGCCATGCCCAATGTCAATGTGGTGGAGGAAATGGTCAACATGATCTCGGCCTCGCGCTCGTACCAGAATAACGCGGACATGATGAATACAGCGAAGACGCTGCTGATGAAAACCCTGACTTTGGGCCAATAAGGAGCAAACAACCATGAGTACGATTGATGCACTCACAAGTGGAACCAGTGCGGCCAGCACAACCAAAACCGCTGCCCAGGAGACGGAGGATCGTTTTCTGAAGCTGCTGGTTACCCAGATGCAAAACCAGGATCCGCTCAACCCTATGGACAATGCCGAGGTCACTTCGCAAATGGCGCAATTGAGCACGGTCACCGGGATCGATAGGCTGAATTCGACGTTGGAGGCCATGTCGAGCTCCTTTGCTTCGAGCCAGTCGCTGCAGGCAGCCGGCATGATCGGACGCAGCGTGCTGGCGCCCGGTTCGAGCCTGCAATTGCTGAATGGAATGGCTGCGGGCGGTTTTGATCTTAAGCAACCCGTGGATAGCGCGGTCGTAAAGATCAAGGACGCCGCAGGCAATGTCCTGCAAAGTGTGGACATGGGGGCGCAAAAAGAGGGGAGTGTCCTGTTCCAGTGGGACGGGACGACCGATAGCGGGGCAATCGCCCCGGACGGAAGCTATACGTTCGAGGTCAGTGCGGTTCAGGGCGGAGTGAAGGTGGAAGTTGAGAACCTCGCGCTCGGCATGGTGGGCAGCGTGTCTCTGGGGGCTGCCGGGGTGGTGCTGAATACGGATGCACTGGGCGCGGTGGATGTTGCCAAGGTTAAACAAATATTTTAAGGCGGAGGTGAATCATGGGATTTCAACAAGGACTAAGTGGATTAAATTCGGCTTCCAAGAGCCTGGATGTCATCGGCAACAATGTTGCCAATGCAGGCACGATTGGATTTAAGGGCGCGCAGGCGCAATTCGCCGATGTATACGCCGCCTCGCTGAGCGGTGGCGGCACGGCCCAGGTCGGTATCGGCCAGAAAATGTCGGCGGTGGCGCAGCAGTTCTCCCAGGGCAATATCAGCCCGACCAATAACCCCCTGGATATGGCGATTAACGGCGCTGGTTTCTTCCGCATGAGCCAGAGCGGCGCGATCACCTTTTCCAGGAACGGACAGTTTCAACTGGATAAGAATGGCTTCATCGTCAACAGCAGCGGCCTGCACCTGACCGGTTACGATGCCGACGCCACCGGAAAAATCATTCCCACCAACCCGGTGGAATTGCAATTCACGGCGAGCAAGCAAAGCCTGCCTCCCGTGGCGACGACAAAAGTCGCTACCGGTTTAAACCTCGACGCCAGAGCTGCGGTGCCGGTCTCCAGCCCATTCGACATCAACAACCCCCTGACCTTTACCAATTCCACTTCGTCGACGGTTTACGACACCCTGGGGAATTCGCATGTATTTTCGACTTATTTCGTGAAGACGGCTGTTCCCGGCACCTGGGATGTAAAAGCCACTCTGGACGGGGTTCTGGACACGCCGGCCGCCTCCGCTACGGTAAAGACAAATACGGATTACCTGGGCACGGGCGGAGCGCTACTTCCAGTCAATGATATTGATGTACGCGCCGCTGCGGTTCAAGCTGCCTGGCCCACAACCACGTCTGCCCCGTATGTTGCCGCCACAGCTGCGATTGCTGCCGCCGCCTCTGCCACAACCGCTGCGGCGGCATTGGCCGGCACCGTCCCCCCTGACACGCCAACATTGATTCTTGCTGCCGTTAACGCAGCGAAAACTGCCGCTGCCGCCATGTCGCTGATGAATGACGCGGTTATCGCCTCTAACCCTACTGCGGGCGCACAGGCAACAGAAGCCGCTCTAACAGCGACAGCCAATACGGCAGCGCAGACTGCGGTAGCCGCGACGGTCATCCCCGCTGTAACGCTGGCCACGAGCCGATTGACGTTCAGCACCGCCGGCGCGCTGACGACAACCATGCCGTTCGGCGTTAGCCTCGACTTGAATATGGTGGCCACGGTGCTGGGTAAGACCAATGCCGCAACATCACCCTTGGCGTTCAGTTTCGACTACACCGGAAGCAGCCAATACGGCTCGAACTTCGGCGTCAACACCCTGTCCCAGGATGGCTTTGCCGCCGGCAATCTTGCCGGTTTCAATGTTTCCTCGGACGGCACGATCCAGGGTCGCTACACCAATGGTCAATCGAAGAATCTGGGGCAGTTGGTGATGGTCGATTTTGCCAACTCCCAGGGGCTGCAAGCCTTGGGCAACAATCAATGGGCGCAGTCACCGGAATCCGGTCAGCCGCTGATTGGAACCGGGGGCACCGGCAAGTTCGGGGTGTTGCAGTCGGCTGCAGTGGAAGAATCCAATGTCGACTTGACCGGCGAACTGGTCAACATGATCACGGCGCAGCGCGTCTATCAGGCCAATGCCCAGACCATCAAGACGCAGGATCAAGTGCTGCAGACCTTGGTCAATCTCAGGTAAGAGAGAGGGAGCATAGGGAGCCCATATGGACCGCTTGATCTACATCGCGATGAATGGCGCCAAGCACACCATGCAGCAGCAGGCGCAGGTGGCGCACAACCTGGCCAATGCTTCCACGACTGGCTACAAGGCTCAGGCCAATTCATTTCGTGCCCTGCCTGTGCTGGGAGAAGGCGCGCAGACGCGCACCTTCGTCGTGGATTCGACCTCTGGGGCGGATCTTTCAACCGGTGCGATCCAGAACACCGATCGCGACCTGGATGTGGCGGTGCAGGGCAAGGGATGGATTGCGGTGCAGGCGGCGGATGGCAGCGAGGCCTATACCCGCAACGGCAGTCTGCTGGTTGGCGCCAACGGCTTGCTGCAAACCCGAAGTGGCCTGACGGTGATGGGCGACGGCGGCCCGATGGCGGTGCCTCCCGATGCGGAAGTGACGATTGCCAAGGATGGCACCGTATCGATCATTCCGATGGGGCAAGCCCCCAACACCGTTGCTACGGTCGGCAGGGTCAAGCTGGTCAATCCGCCGGAAGCGGACCTGGTCAAGAGCGGCGATGGCCTGTTCCGCCTGAATAGCGGCTTGCCCGCACCGGCGGACGCCAGCGTGGTGCTGGCCCAAAAGTCGCTTGAAACCAGCAATGTCAATGCAGTCGATGCGCTGGTCAGCATGATCAGCCTGGCGCGGCAGTACGACATGCAGGTGAAGCTGCTGCAAAACGCGGAGACCAACTCGCGCCAGGCGGCACAAATTATGAACCTGAACGCATAAGGATAAACAGCCATGATACGCTCCCTGTGGATTGCCAAAACCGGCCTGGATGCCCAGCAGACCAATATCGACGTGATCTCCAACAACCTGGCGAACGTCAGTACCAATGGCTTTAAGCGCGCGCGACCGGTATTCGAGGATCTGCTCTACCAGACGCTGCGCCAGCCGGGAGCCCAGTCCTCGCAGCAGACTCAGTTGCCCACCGGCTTGCAGCTGGGTACCGGCGTGCGCCCGGTGGCGGTGGAAAAGATACATACCCAGGGTAGTCTCCAACAGACCGGTAACAGTCTGGATCTGGCCATCAACGGCAAAGGATTCTTTCAGATACTGATGCCGGATGGAACTACCGCCTATACCCGTGATGGTTCGTTTCAGGCCGACAGCCAGGGGCAGATGGTGACCTCCAGCGGGTATTCGTTGCAACCCGCGATTACCATTCCCTCGGATGCACTCAGCGTGACTATCGGCAAGGATGGCACCGTGACTGTGGTGCAATCAGGTTCTCCCACGCCGACACAGGTCGGCACCCTGCAATTGGCGGGATTCATCAATCCGGCCGGCTTGCAGAGTCTCGGCGAAAACCTGTTTCAGGAAACCGCCGCTTCAGGCGCGCCCTCGGCCAATACGCCCGGCACCAACGGCTTGGGTTATCTTAACCAGAGCTATGTAGAAACCTCCAATGTCAACGTGGTGGAGGAAATGGTAAACATGATTCAGGCGCAACGCGCTTATGAAATCAATTCCAAGGCGGTGACGGTTTCCGATCAGATGCTGCAGAAGCTGGCGCAGTTGTGATGAACCCAGATTATCCATTGGAATGCTCATGCATGCGGGAGGTGAGGTCATGAAAACATTTAAAATTCAATTCGCCATAATGCTGATGTCAGTTGTCTTGGCGGGATGTTCCACCGTGCCTTCCACCAACGTGCACCAGCCGATGAGCGTCAGACCGGCGCCAGCGCCGGAACGCGCGGCATCGGGCGGAGCGATCTACCAGGCCAGTTACTCGAGACCCTTGTTCGAGGACCGACGCGCCCGCAACATTGGGGATGTGCTTACGATTAACATCGTCGAATCAACCAGTGCCAGCAAGAATGTCAGCTCTACCGCAGGGCGCACCAGTAGCGTCGCCGAAACGGCGGCAACACCCACGATTTTTGGCTATACTCCCTCGCCATCGAAACTGGGGGTTGCTGGACTTATGGCTGGCGCGACTAATTTTGATACTAGCGTCACTGCGTCTGGCGTCCAGAAATTCGAGGGCAAAGGGGATAGTTCACAGAAGAATGCGCTGCTGGGAATGCTCGCCGTGACGGTCATTGATGTATTGCCGAATGGTAATTTGCTGGTAAGCGGCGAGAAGCAGATGGGGATCAACGAGGGAACCGAATATGTACGGTTTTCGGGCGTGGTGAATCCGAGCACGATTTCATCGGCGAATGTGGTTACTTCGACTCAGGTGGCGGATGCGCGAATCGAGTTCAAGGGCCGGGGCGAGATGGATTCCGCTCAAGTCATGGGCTGGATGACCAAGTTCTTCCTGACGGTGCTGCCATTTTAAAGAGTAATGAGGGAGGTAATGGGTAAAGGGTTTTCTCATCACCCATTTCCAGTTACTCATCACAAAAGATAATCTTGCCGCAAGCGGCAATTCTTGCCGCTTTCTTCTTGATCCTTGCCGTCATCCTGCTGTCTGATGGGTATCGCTACGCTCCACCCATCCTACACGCTGAGCAAATGTAGGCTGGGTGGAGCGTAGCGATACCCATCATTTTATTTCACAAGCCAGCATTATTTTGGCACGCTTCATGCTTTGTAATGGTTAAATTAAATTGCACAGCGAGCAGCAAGTTATTGTGCTGTCAGGCGGGGGTTGAAATGAAACTATCTTCAAAAATTATCGTGCTTGTGGCGACAGTGCTCATTGCGCTTCCTGTCCAGGCGGAACGCATCAAGGATCTGGCATCGATCCAGGGCGTGCGTAACAACCAGCTGATAGGCTACGGCCTGGTGGTGGGGCTGGACGGTAGTGGCGACCAGACGACCCAGACGCCATTCACGGTACAGAGCGTCGTCAGCATGCTGGGCCAACTCGGTGTGAACTTGCCTCCGGGAACCAGCTTGCAACTGAAAAACGTAGCGGCGGTGACGGTAACCTCCACGCTTCCTCCCTTCGCCAAGCCGGGTCAGACCCTGGATATCACCGTCTCTTCCATCGGCAATGCCAAGAGCCTGCGTGGCGGCACGTTGCTGATGACGCCGTTGAAGGGTGCGGACAACCAGGTTTATGCCATGGCGCAAGGGAATTTACTGGTCGGCGGCGTGGGCGCCTCCTCCGGTGGCAGTAGCGCTCAGGTGAACCAGTTGAGCGTCGGTCGCATTACCGATGGCGCTACGGTGGAGCGGGCCGTAGACATGCCTCTGGGTCAGGGCGATTACATTACGCTGGAGTTGAAGGATTCCGACTATACTACCGCCAGCCGGGTCGTGACCTCAATTAACCGTTCCTTCGGGGAAGGCGCTGCCAATGCCGAGAACGGTCGTGTAATCAGGGTGTTGGCGCCGCGCGACATCAACCAGCGAGTTTCTTTTCTGGCGCGCATGGAAAATCTGACGGTGACTCCGGGCGAATCGCTGGCCAAGGTGATCATGAATGCGCGTACCGGCTCGGTGGTCATGAACAAGTCGGTCATGGTGGAGGCCTGCGCCGTCGCACACGGCAACCTGACCGTGACCATCTCCAGCGAACCCCAGGTGAGCCAGCCTGCGCCTTTGTCCAAAGGAGAAACGGTGGTCACCCAGCAGGCGCAGATCGAAATCAAGGCGGAAAAGGGTGGGCTGGTGACGTTGCCGCGCAGCACTTCGCTGAACGATGTCGTGAAGGCGTTGAACGCGGTAGGCGCGACGCCGCAGGACCTGCTCGCGATTCTTCAGGCGATGAAGTCAGCGGGCGCGCTGCGCGCTGAACTGGAAGTTATTTAGGAAAAATCATGATAGGCATGATAGGGATGCAGGACATTTCCTCCCGGTTCGCGCTCGACGTCCAGAGCGTGGACAAGCTTCGCCTGCAGGCGAAGCAGGATCCCGATGCCGCGCTTAAAGCCGTCGCCCAGCAGTTCGAAGGCATTTTCGTGAACATGATGTTGAAGAGCATGCGTGAAGCGACCCCGAAGGATGGGATGCTCGACAGCGAGCAGGGGAACCTTTATACCCAGCTGTTCGACCAGCAACTGGCGCAGAAGCTTTCCACAGGCAAGGGCCTCGGCGTGGCCGACATGATCGTGAAACAACTGCGCCGTCCGGAGATGGTTCCGGTTGCCCTGGATAAAAATGACGCAGCACCGGTTTTGCCGCTACAACCCACAATAAGTAAATTTCCTTCCCTCCCGCAGGAGGGCGAAAGTTTGCCGACAATAGCCGCCAAAGCGGTTGCTGCATACGATTCCACACGAGCCGGTTTCATGGCTGGTAGTGGATCGGAGTCCCTTTCCGGGGGATCGGAGTCCGCTGGCGCGGCGACTAATCCCAAGGGCTTCGTCAACGAATTGTGGCCGCATGCGGTCGAAGTCGGCAAAGATATGGGCGTTCCCCCCCGCTTTCTGATCGGACAGGCAGCACTTGAAAGCGGTTGGGGAAAGCGGCAAATTCATGCCGCTGACGGCAAAAACAGCCACAATCTGTTCGGCATCAAGGCAGGAGGCGGCTGGACGGGTGAGGTAGCGGAAACCACGACTACCGAGTATCGAAATGGCGCGCCGCAAAAGAAAACCGAGCTCTTCCGGGCTTACGCTTCTTATGCCGAAAGCTTCCGCGATTATTCCAAGCTGCTGCAAAACAGCCCGCGCTACAAGGCCGTGCTGCAACAAGGGCAGGATGCGGCAGGCTTCGCACAGGCTTTGCAGGGTTCCGGCTATGCGACCGACCCCCTCTACGCGGATAAGTTGACCCGCGTCCTGAATAGCCAGGCGCTGCGCGAGGCATTGCGGGGCTAGTTTTTCTGCCGCAAGCTGCAGAATGCCCTATTAAAGACGCTGACTTTGCTATCCGCTACAACTACTGGCAGATGAAAGATCGTATGCCTGGAATGATTGTTGCGTTGTGATAAGCAGATCAAAGCGATTAATGGCAACCTGCGTCAATATGGTCGTGTTCAGAGCGAATGTCAGGGCAATTCCGGTGCCTGAAAATTATTACCGAAATGGAGCAGAATTTGTTGAGACTGTAACGCTCTGGAGGCTCAGGTTTTAGCTCGGAGTGTCGATAAAAACTATAGATCGATGCTTTGATTTGTGAAGCCGGCGGCGTTCGGATTGACTGGAGAAAAAAATGGGAAACAGTATTTACGGGATTGGGTTGCGCGCCCTTAATGCTGCTCAAATTGGCCTGGTTACGACCGGTCATAATATCAGCAACGCCAATACTGTCGGTTTTCACCGTCAGGAGATGTTCCAAAGCACCAACAACCCGCAGGCAATTGGCGGCTATTTCGTGGGCCAGGGAGTCACTGTGGACTCGGTTAAGCGTATCTACAACCAGTTCCTTGACAATCAGGTAACCCAGGCGCAAACCCAGAGCAGCGCTCTCGATGTTTATTTGAACCAGATCAAGCAGGTCGACAATATGCTGGCGGATGCCAGCGCTGGCCTCTCACCCGCCCTGCAGGATTTTTTTACCTCTGTCAACGGCATGTCGGCCGATCCCGCCTCCATTCCTTCCCGGCAATCTGTTTTGAGCGGCGCCCAAGGGTTGGCCGGACGTTTCCAGCTCTTGAACGACCGGTTCCAGCAAATTCGCGATGGCGTGAATGGGCAGATTGCCTCCAGCGTCGGCGTGATCAGTTCTTTCTCCCAGCAAATCGCCAATCTGAATCAGCGCATCATGTTTGCCAGGAGCGGCACCGATGTGCCGCCCAGCGACCTGCTGGATCAGCGCGATCAGCTGATTGCCGACCTCAACAAGGAAATCAAGGTGTCGGTGGTGCAGGAAACCGACGGTAATTACAATGTTTTCATCGGCAGCGGCCAGCCCCTGGTCGTGGGGCAGCAAGCCTTCGCCTTGAGCGCGCGGGCTAGCAAGGAAGATCCGTCGCAGCTTGATGTCGCCTTGACTGCGGGGTCCAGCACGATCCCATTGATGTCATCCAGCCTGCAGGGGGGGAATTTGGGCGGACTGCTTGCGTTTCGCAGCGAATCCCTGGATAGCGCGCAGAATGGTTTGGGAAGGGTGGCGATCGGTCTGGCGCAAACCTACAACGACCAGCACCGGATTGGCCAGGACTTGAACGGAGCTTTGGGCGGCAATTTCTTCAATGTCGCCAGCCCGAACGTTCTTCCCAATAGCAACAATACCAGCGCCGCCGTGGTGGCCACTGGCTTTTCGGATGTCGGCGCGATCACGACTAGCGATTACCGGCTGCAAGCCAATGGCGGGGCCAATTACACTTTGGTCCGCCTGTCCGACAATGCCACGTTGTTCTCTGCGGCGGCACTCCCGCAAACGGTGGATGGCCTGACCATAAGCGCGAGCGGCGCGGCATCGGTTGCCGGGGAAAGCTGGCTGATCCAGCCCACTCGCAACGGCGCCCGGGACATCGGCGTGGCCATCACGGATCCGTCGAAAATTGCGGCCGCGGCGCCGATCCGCACCAGCGCGGCTGTCATGAGCAATACCGGAACAGGCACAATCAGCGCCGGTAGCGTTAATTCTTTCAACGATGATGTGACGATCAAGTTTACTTCAGCCACTGCTTTTGACGTCGTGGATAACACCACTGGCGCCACTCTGGCAAAGAACGCGGCGTACACCTCCGGCGCCCCGATCAGCTACAACGGCTGGACCGTCAATATTACAAACGGGGCGGGCACCCCCGTGGCTAACGATACGTTTAGCGTCAACAAGACAGTGACTTCGAAAAGCTCGACCGGCGCGACAATCGGCCTGGCGACGCTGGCTTCACCATCGCCCGTTGATCCGAATTTGAGCAGCAAGATGCAGATTATTTTCGGCAGTTCGAATACCTATCATCTTGCCGGTACGACCAATAATTTCACTGGCACAAGTTCGATTGCAGGTACCAATGGATTCATGTCGGCGGCGGCTCTTACTGCTGCCGTCGGGGCAGGAGGGAGCAATCCGGGTTTCGCCGGTGTTGCCACCGGCGCGACAACGATAGGCACCGCAGGCAGCGGCAGTTATGCGGCAACGGGTACGACCACGACCATTTCCGGTGGCACCATTAGCGGGCCGGTAGGGACTGTATATACCATTACCGGCGCAACCCTGACGGTTGGGGATGGGACGTCTGCCAATACGACGACGGTCAGTGGATTGACGATCACGGTTGATACGGCTGCCGCTGCCGGCACCGGCACGGTTACCATTCAAGACCCTGCCTTGGCTACCAACCCGGTCGCGTCCACCTTTACTTACACGGGCAAGCCGGCAACCGGGAGTTATACTTCCAATCAGCCGATTTCCTTCAATGGCTGGACGGCGCAGATCGCCGGCGAACCCGCTGCGGGCGACATCTTCTATGTCGAACCCAACGTCGGCGGCAAGTCGGATAACCGGAATGCCCAATTGCTGTCAGCGTTGCAAACCAAAGCGACTCTTGCAGGGAACACCGCCACCTATCAGGGGGCTTACAGCCAGGTGGTCAGCGCGGTCGGAAACAAAACCCGCGAGGTCGAGGTGACCGGCAAGGCGCAGTCCAATCTGGTTGCCCAGAGCCAGCTGGCGCAACAATCATTGTCCGGGGTTAACCTCGACGAAGAGGCGGCCAACCTCATTCGCTACCAGCAAGCCTATCAGGCTTCAGGGAAAATGCTGGAGATCGCCTCGACGATGTTCGATACGATTTTGAACTTGGGGAGATAAGGAGACATCATGCGTATCAGCACTAGTTCGATTTATGATTTGGGCGTGGCATCAATTCAGCAGCAGCAATTTGACCTGGTGAAAACCCAGCAACAAGTTTCGACCGGGCGCCGTATGGTATCCCCCTCGGACGACCCCGTCGCTTCCGCGCAAGTGCTGGATGTCACTCAATTCAGCGAGCTGAACAAGCAACACGCTGTCAATGGAACTTCCGCCATGAGTAGCCTGGAGACGGAAGAAGGCATTCTCGGCAGCATCACCTCCTTGATTCAGGATGTTCAGGTACTGGCGATCTACGCGGGTGACGCGGCGCTTTCCAATGCGGATCGTGCCAGCCAAGCCATGGAATTGCGCGGCAGATTCGATGAACTGCTCGGCCTGGCCAACAGCATCGATGGCACCGGGAATTTCATGTTTGCCGGCTATAAGGGAACGACTACCCCCTTCTCCGAAGGGCCTCCGGGAACGGTGACCTACAACGGCGATCAGGGGCAGCGCCTGGCCACCATCAGCCCGGCGCGCCAGATCGCGATCAGCGATTCGGGATCGGATCTTTTTCAGCGCATCAAAAATGGCAACGGGACTTTCGTGACCGCGCCCGGCACCGTTCCAACCAATGCCGGAACGGGCATCATTAGTCCCGGGGCGGCGCTGGATTCGACAAAATGGAATGCCGCAGCCAACAACAAGGACTTCACCATCAAGTTCGCAGTAAGCGCAGCGGTTCCACCCGTTACAACCTACGACATTGTTGATAATGTTTCTGGACTCTCGCAGTTAACTGGTCTGCCGCCAGCGGTGGCGCCATATCCACGTACCTATACTGATGGGAGCGTAATTGGCTTGAAATCGCAGGGCGCTGAGCCAGCTTTCGATTTTGGCGCGGAATTTAGCATCGGCGGAACGCCCGCCAATGGCGACACCTTCACGGTCAAAGCCAGTACCAATCAGGACTTGTTCAAGACCCTCAATGACCTGATCACCACGCTGCAATCGCCGGTTAACACTGTTGCAGACAGAGCCAAGCTTGGCAATGGGCTGAACACCGCCATGTCAAATCTGGATTTGGCGCTGGACAATGTTCTTACCATCTATGCCTCAGTGGGTTCGCGCCTGAAGGAAATCGACGCCGTGCAAAGCGCTGGGGAAGATCTTTCCCTGCAGTACCAGCAAACAATCTCGCAGTTGCAGGATGTGGATTACGCCAAGGCCATCAGTGACCTGACCAGGCAGCAGACCAGCCTGGACGCAGCGATGAAGTCATACATGATGTTACAGGGCCTCAGCCTATTCGACTTGATGTAGTCTTAATCCCAGATTATCCATTAGAGCCAGAGCACCGCTGTGGGAGCGGCGCCGGCCCTCCCGTCTCGCCAGAGCGAGCAGCTTTTCTGCCGCTCTCGGCGGGGACACTCCTTGCGTCCGCGTTCGCGCCGGGGGCGGCGCTCCTAACATGCACAAGCATTTCAATGGACAATCATGGGTTAATGCCGTTCAGCCATCCATCTTCCGGCAAGTAATCAGACGGGATTGATCGCTTCACTTTGCGAGGCGATTAATCCGGCAAACAGTGCAACCTGCATTCTTCACATCAATCCAGCACGTGCGATACCAGGCCGTCGGCCAGTTTGGGCTCGAACCAGGTGGATTTGGGCGGCATCACCTCGCCCGCATCGGCGACGGCCATCAGGTCTTCCATGCGGGTTGCGCACAGGGCGAAGGCCGCAGCCATTTCACCGCTGTCGACGCGCTTTTCCAGCTCAGCCAGGCCGCGGATGCCACCGACGAAGTCGATGCGCTTATCGCGGCGCGGATCGTTGATGCCGAGCACGGGCGCGATCAGGTGGTTTTGCAGCAGGCTGACATCGAGGCGCGCTACGGGGTCTTCACTGGGAATGAGTTCCGGGCGAATTTCCAGACGGTACCACTGACCTGGCAGATAGAGGCCGAACTCATTGGGTCTTGCCGGTTTAAACTGGGAAGCGCTCGCCTGCACTGAAAACTGTTCGGTGATACGCTTGAGGAAATCGTCCTTGTCCAGGTCATTCAAGTCGATGACGACGCGGTTGTAGTCCATGATCTTCATCTGGTGATGGGGAAAGATCACGGACAGGAAATAATTGTAGCTTTCTACTCCGCTGTGCTGCGGATTGGCGGCCTTGCGGGCGGCGCAGATGCGCGAGGCGGAAGCCGAACGGTGGTGGCCGTCGGCAATATAAATTGCATTCATGGCATCGAAGGCGGCGGTCAACCTGGCCAGCGTTGCACTGTCACGTATCACCCAGATCGTGTGGCGGATGACGTCCTCGGCGGTCACGTCGGCATCCGGTGCGGCGGTTGCGGCGAGCGCCAGTATTTCGTCCACTTCCGGCGCATTGGGGTAGGCCAGCAGCACCGGGCCGGTCTGGGCGTTGAGGGCGTCGATCTGGCGCACCCGGTCGTCTTCCTTGTCGGGTCGGGTGAACTCGTGCTTGCGGATGCGGTTGGTGTCGTAATCCGCCACCGAAGCCGCCGCCACCAAGCCAATCTGGCTGTGCCCGCCCATGATGATGCGATAGGCGTAATAGCAGGGCATTGTGTCACGCGCCAGTATGCCTTCGGCCAGCATTTTCTTCAGGTTCTCTGCTGCCTTCGCGTAGACCTCGGGTGCATACGGATCGGTGCCCGCCGGCAGGTCGATCTCCGGCTTGGAAATGTGCAGGAAGCTCCACGGATGGCCGGCGGCGCGCACGCGCGCCTCGTCGGTGGAAAGCACGTCGTAGGGCGGGGCGGCAACCTCTGCCGCGCGGTTGTGAGCGGGTCTGAGACCGGTAAAGGGGCGGATCAGGTGCATGGGAAATTCCTTGGCATTTTCAATGCCGCCTATTTTAACCCAGATTGTCCATAGGAATGCTCAAGCATGCAGGAGCGCCGCCTCGGCGCGAATGAGGCCGAAAATCGCGGCGAAGGCGCCGCTCCTACAAGGGTAAAATTCCGCCACCCAGTGCCTTGTAAAGCTGGGCGGCAGCGGCCAGGCCTGCGCGCCGAACCTGCACCGTGGCTTGCCGGGCGGAAAAGGATTCGCGTTGCGCGTCCAGCACTTCGAGGTGGCTGGTGACGCCGGCCATGTAGCGGGCTTCCGCCAGGCGCAGGCGCTCGACTTGGGACCTTTCCGCTGCCTGCTGCGCGCGCAGTTGCTCGACCAGGTAGGTGCGGGCGGCGAGGAGGTCGGCCACTTCGCGGAAGGCCTGCTGGATGGTCTTCTCGTACTCGGCCACGGCGATGAGCTTGCGGGCCTCGGCGAGGTCTACGCCGGAAGCGCTGCGGCCTGCATCGAACAGCGGCAAGCGCAACGCCGGCTGGAAGTTCCAGCTTTCGCTGCCGCTGCCGAACAGGCCGGAAAGCGCGCTGCTCGCCGTCCCCAGTCCTGCGGTCAGGCTGATGCGCGGCAGGAAGGCTGCGCGGGCGGCACCGATGTTGGCATTGGCGGCAATCAGTTTTTTTTCCGCAGCCAGCACATCGGGGCGCTGGAGCAGCACTTCCGCCGACAGGTCGGCGGCCAGGTCGGCAACGATGCTCTGCCCCAGAAGGGTGCGCCCCTCGGGCAGGTTGGACGGTTGTTGGCCTGCGAGCAGCGCCAGTGCATTTGCGGCGGCGGCCTGCTGGCGCTGCAGGCTGGCAAGCTCCGCGCGCACCAGTTCCAGGGCGCCGCCCGCCTGCAGGAAGTCGAGGTCGCCGGCCAAGCCCACTTCACGCCGGCGAGCGATCAGGGTGCGGGTTTCCTCGCGGCTTTTCACGGTTTCACGCGCAAGCTGCGTGCGCTCATCCATTTCCAGCATGGTGAAATAGGCGTTGGCGACTTCGTAAATCAGCGACAGGCGCAGGGCGCGCCAGGCTTCCTCGGTGGCAAGGAAGCTGGCCAGTGCCGCTTCATCGAGGCTTTTCACCCGGCCCCAGAAATCCAGCTCGAATGAAAGCAGGGAAAGCCCCACGTCGTAGCGATGGCTGATATTGGCTTTTCCGGTGGAGGAAAGGTCGCCTGGTGTGCGCATAGCTTGTCCCCCGGCAGCCGCATCGATACCGGGCAAGCGGTCGGCGCGGGTGATGCCATGGAGCGCGCGGGCTTCCTCGACGCGCGCGGCGGCGATCCGCATATCCCGGTTGTGTTCGAGGGCGGTCGCGATCAGGGCTTGCAGCCTTTGATCGGGGAAAAAAGTTCGCCATTCGGTAGCTGTTGCCTTGCGCCCGCCGTCCGGCTGGGCGGTTTGCGGCCATTGCGCGGCTACCGGCGGCTCGGGCCGCTGGTAGTCGGGCATCAGCGAACAGCCTGCCAAAGCGGCGCCCAGAGCGATAATGAGTGATTTACGCATGGTCGTTCTCCTCGTGTCGGCGTGGGTGGCCGGGAAATATTTTGCGTACCACGACAAAAAATACCGGGACCAGGAAAATTGCCAGAAAGGTCGCCGCAATCATGCCGCCGACGACGCCGGTACCGATGGCGTGGCGGCTGTTGGCGCCGGCGCCGGTGGAGATGGCCAGCGGCATCACGCCCAGGATGAAGGCAAAGGAGGTCATCAGGATCGGCCTGAAACGCAGGCGGCAGGCCTCCAGCGTGGCATCGGCCAGGCTCATGCCTTTCTCCTGCAGGTCGCGCGCAAATTCGATGATCAGGATGGCGTTCTTGCTGGAAAGCCCGATGATGGCGATGAGGCCGACCTTGAAATAGACGTCGTTGGGCAGTTCGCGCAAGGTCACCGCCAGGGTGGCGCCGAAGATGCCCAGCGGCACTGCCAGAAGCACGGCAAAGGGAATCGACCAGCTTTCATACAGCGCGGCCAGCGCGAGGAAAACCACCAGCAGCGACAGCGCGAACAGGAAAGGCGCCTGGCTGCCGGAGAGCTTTTCCTCGAACGAGGTGCCGGCCCATTCGAAGCCGAACCCCGCAGGCAGCTCCCTGGCAAGGCCTTCCATGGTCTGCATCGCTTCGCCGGTGCTGTGGCCGGGCGCAGGCATCCCGGCGATTTTCATGGCGGGCACGCCGTTGAAGCGATCGAGCTTGGGCGAACCGACGATCCAGCGCGGCGTGACCAGTTCGGCCAGCGGCACCATGCCGCCGGCCTTGTTCCTGACCGACAGGCGCAGGAGCATCTCCGGCGTGGCGCGCAGGTCCGCCTCGGCCTGCATCTGCACCCGCAGAATCCGGCCCTGCCGTTCGAAGTCGTTGATGTAGGCGACGCCCAGGGTGGATTGCAGGGTTTCGTTGAGGTCGGCAATGGAAACGCCGAGGGCTTCGGCCTTGCGCCGGTCGATGTCGAGCAAAAGCTGCGGCCCGGCTTCCTGGCCTTCCGGCCGTACCCCGGCCAGGTTCGGGTTCTGCCCGGCCATTCCCAGTGCCATGTTGCGCGCCTCCAGCAGTTTATCCCGGCCGATTCCGCCGCGATCCTGCAGGCGGAAGTCGAAGCCGCCGGTAGAGGCGAGTTCCGGGATCGGCGGCGGGTTGACCGCGAAAATCATCGCCTGTTTGATCTGGAACAGCGTCATGTTGGCGCGCTGCACCATGGCCGTGGAGGAATGTTCCGGCCCTTTGCGCTCGTCCCATTCCTTCAGCCGCACGAAGGCGAGGGCTGCGTTCTGGCCGCGGCCGAAGAAGGAGAAACCGACCACGCCGATGACCTTGGCGACTTCCGGCTGTTTGAGGTAATACTGTTCGACCTGCTTGAGTACTTCGATGGTGCGTTCCTGCGAGGCGCCCGGCGGCAGTTGCACCATGTTGATGAAATAGCCCTGGTCCTCGTCGGGCAGAAAGCTGCCGGGCAGGTGCATGAACAGCCAGCCGGTGGCGCCGATGATGGCGGCGTAAAGCACCAGGTAGCGCCCGGTTTTCCCGATCGCGCGCGCGACCCAGGATTGATAGCCCAGCGTGGTGCGCTCGAAGAAGCGGTTGAACCAGCCGAAGAAGCCGCGGGTTGGCCGATCTTCCTTGCCCGCTTCATGTTTGAGCAGCGTGGCGCACAGGGCCGGTGTCAGCGTCAGCGCCATGAGCGCCGAGAACAGCATGGTGAGGATCAGGGTGACGGCAAACTGGCGATAGATCACGCCGACCGAACCGCCGAAGAAGATCATCGGCGCGAACACGGCGGACAGCACCAGGGTGATGCCGACGATGGCATTGAAGATCTGGCCCATCGCCTTGCGCGCCGCTTCCCGAGGGGCCAGCCCTTCCGAGCGCATGATGCGTTCCACGGCCTCCACCACCACGATGGCGTCGTCCACCACGATGCCGATGGCCAGCACCATGGCGAACAGGGTGAGCACGTTGATCGAGTAGCCGAAGACATACAGCCCGGCAATGGCGCCGGTCAGGGCGACCGGCACGACGATGGTGGGAATGAGGGTGGCGCGGAAATTACCCAGGAACAGAAACATTACCAGGAACACCAGCACCACCGCCTCCGCCAGGGTGATCAGTACTTCCTTGATGGAAATATCGACAAAGCGGGAGGTGTCGTAGGGCACGTCCCAGCTCACGCCCTTGGGAAAATAGGGCTCCATCTCGGCCATTTTGGCGCGCACCGCCTTGACCACGTCCAGCGCGTTACCGTTGGGCGCCACGCGAATGGCGATGGCCGCAGTCGGTTGCCCGTTGAGGCGGGCGAAAATGTTGTAGTCCTGCGAACCCAGTTCCACCCGGGCGACGTCCTTTACCCGCACGGCGGAGCCATCCGGCTGGGTGCGGATCAGAATATTGCCGAACTCCTCAGGTGTAGAAAGGCGGCTGCGCGTGACGATTACGGCATTCAACTGCTGACCGGCTGCCGCCGGTGCCTGACCCAGTTCACCGGTGGCAAGTTCAACATTCTGGGCGCGCACCGCGCGGGTGATGTCGCCGGGCGAGAGGTTGTAGGCATGGAGCTTTTCCGGCTGGAGCCAGAGGCGCATCGAATACTCGGTGCCGAACAGAATCGCCTCGCCTACGCCCTTGACGCGCCGCAGCGGGTCAAGCACGCTGGCCGCGGCGAAGCTGCCCAGATCGACGGCTTTCAGGCTGTTGTCAGGCGAATGCAGGGCGACAAACATCACGTAATTACGCGATGGTTTGGTCACCGATACCCCCACCCGGCGCACGTCGTCTGGCAGGCGCGCTTCGATGCGTTTGTAGCGGTTTTGCGCTTCCACCGAGGCGATGTCAATGTTGGTGCCGGGCTCGAAAGTCAGGGTTACCGTGCCCGTGCCCAGTTCCGAAGCCGACTCCATATAGAGCAGGTGTTCGATGCCGTTCATCTCCTGCTCGATCAGGGCAGTGACTGTCTCCTCGACCACCTTGGCTGATGCGCCTGGGTAGACGATGTTGAAGGCGATGGCAGGGGGCGCGACTGCGGGGTACTGGGACAGCGGCAGACCCCTGAGGGCGAGGCCGCCGGCGAGCATGATCGCCAGCGCGATCACCCAGGCGAAGACCGGGCGGTCGATGAAGAATTTTGCGAACATGGCGAACCCCTATTTCTTTTCGCCTGCCGGCGGCTGTGCGGCAGGATTCCACGGCACCGGTTTCACCGGCGTGCCGGGGCGCGCCTTCTGCAGGCCGTTGACGATTACCTGCTCGCCTCCTTTCAGGCCTTCGGCGATGATGAAATCGCCACCGCTCATGCCGCCGGTTTTTACCGGTCGAGGCGCGGCCTTGCCTTCGCTGTCCACGATCATGACGATCTGTCCCTGGGGGGTTGGCTGCACGGCGCGCTGGGGTACCCGGATGGCCTGGTCGAGCCGGGCTTCCGGGAAACGGATGCGCACAAAGGCGCCGGGAAGCAATTCATGCACGGGGTTGGGAAACTCGGCGCGCAGCGAGACGCTGCCGGTGGCCGGATCGATGGCAAGGTCAGAGAACAGCAGCTTGCCTGGCTGCGGGTAGAGGCTGCCGTCTTCCAGAACCATTTCCACCTCGGCCTGTTCCGCCGCCTTGAGGCTGCCCGCCTTCACGGCCTGCCTGAGGCGCAACAGGTCGCTGCCGGGCTGGGTGAAATTGGCGTAGATCGGATCGATCTGCTCGATGGTGGCCAGGTGCGTTGCGGCGTCCCTGCTTACCAGCGCGCCTTCTGTCACCAGGGTACGCCCGATGCGTCCGGAAATCGGCGCCGGCACGCTGGTGTTTTCCTGGTCGATGCGGGCGCGCGTCAGCGCCACTTCGGCCTGCTTCACTTTGGCCTCGGCCAGATCGACTTCCTGCTGGCTCACCGCCTTGATTTCGAGCAGAGGGCGGTAGCGATCCAGTGTCAGACGGGCGACGGCCAGATCTGCCCTGGCCGCATCGAAAGACGCCTTATAGTTGCGCGGGTCGATGCGAAACAAGGCGGCGCCTTCCTTGACATCGGTGCCTTCGGCAAACAGACGTTTCTCCAGAATGCCATCCACCTGCGCCCGTACTTGCGCGGTGCGGAAGGCCTGCAACCGGCCCGGCAGTTCCTGGGTGAGGGTGGCCGAACCCGGCGTGGCGGTGATGACATCGACCTCCGGTGGCGGCATGGCCTGACCACCGGGGCCAGAGGCCGGTTTTTGGTCAGCCCCCTTACCGCAACCGGCAAGCGCGGCTGTCAGTAGAAGCATCAGCAGAATAGTTCGGTTCATGTTCGGTTCCTTGTTATTCAATTTCTCGATCAAAAAAGCGCGCATTTATGTAGGTTGGGTTAGGCGCGACTTTTTGCGCCGTAACCCACCAGAAGTAGGCGCCTCTAGGCGACAAACCCGAACATCCTTCAAAATGTTGGTCTCGCCTAGAGGCGCCTACTTTTGGTGAAGTTTAGGTTTGTTGGGTTACGCGATAAAGCCGCTAACCCAACCTACATTCCTGTGTAATCTGTGGAGAGTGACTCCATGTTCAAATTAATTTCACCTGATTAGTTATTGAATTGGATCATAAGCGCGCAGAAAGCAGTCCACGATTTGCCCGATGCGCTCTGTTTCGAGTTCTTCAGGCAGCGGGGTATTGCTGCTGAGGCGTCGAAAATGATCGATGTTATGGAGCATGCCCAACAGCATTTCGGCGGCAAAGCGAGGATTGTCCTGGCGCAGGCGACCGGCTGTCATGGCACGGTCGAGGAAATCCGCCAGCCGGGCGGCGGTCTGCTCAGGCCCCTTGGCGAAGAAGGCGAGTGCCAGGGTCGGGAAACGGACTGCTTCGGCCATCAGGGTGCGGAACAGGGCAAGCCCCTCGGCGCCATGCACCTTCTCGCGGAAGGTCGTGCCAAAGCGGAGCAGGGTGGCGCGCACGTCGTCCGTCTGGCCGTCCAGCGTAACGACAATGGCGGCTGACACCAGGCCAACCGACTCGCTGAAAAGTTCATCCTTGCTGGGGAAATGATTGTAGAGCGTCTGTTTGGCCACGCCGGCACGGGATGCGATGCCATCCACGCTGGCCCGGTAACCTTCCTCCATGAAGGCCTCCCTGGCCGCCTGGATCAGGCGGTTGCGGGTCTCGGTAATGGCTGATTCGGCAGGGTGGCCCATGGTGTTTCACTGACATTTAATTAAAATAGACTGGACAGTCTAGTCCATGAATTGGCGAGGGTCAATCGTGGTGTGATGAGTGACAGCGACGATCGCAGACCGGGGTCAGGTTATCGCGGTCACGCTACCTGATGCACCCGCTTGATTTGATCCGTGCCCAGTTTTACTTACGCACGCCAGCCATTACTGAGTCATATGCAGATGAGCCGACATAACCATCTGCATCGAGATGATGGGCACGCTGGAAATCACGCAAGCCGCGGCGGGTATCAGGCCCGGCCAAGCCGTCTGGCTGGCCCGAATTATGCCCCAGCGCATTAAGCGCGCCCTGCAATTCGCGGGTTTGTGTGCGGGTCAACGGGACATTGCCTTTCGGCCAAGGCCCGACAAAGGCCTTGCCACCGGCAATACGATCAGCGAGATGCGCAACACCGAGTGCATACGAGGTGGAGTTGTTATAGCGCTTGATCACCCGAAAATTAGGGAAAGTCAAAACCCCCGGTCCGGCTCGACCTGCAGGCAGTTCCAACATGGCAGGCCGCATCAGATCATCGGTCCCCCAGTGTGCATTGCCAACAAGGCGAAGCCCAAGCTTCGCCCATTCGCTGACCAGGCGGCTGCGCTCGGGATCCCACTGATCCAGTTCAAATGTGTCGGGAACCACCACTTCCAGCACCACCGGCGCGCCGGCTTGCCAACCTGCCTGCCTGAGCAAATTGGCGGCAGATGCCAGGGCATCAAACTCATCAGTCCAGATGTTGCGGCGACCATCGCCATCCCAGTCAGCGGACCATTCCAGATAAGTCGTCGGGATAAATTGTGTTTGTCCCATTGCACCGGCCCAGGAGCCGGTGAGCTGATCGCGGGTGGCAAAGCCGCGGTCGATCATTTGCGCGGCAGCGATGAGCTGGCGCTCCGCCCAATCACGGCGGCGGCCTTCCCAGGCCAATGTTGCCAGGGATCGAACGATATCGTTATTGCCGGTGATCGCACCGTAAGCGCTTTCCAGACCCCAGACGGCAAGCAGAATTTCAGCGCGCACACCATAGTGTCCGGCAATCGCGTCTATGGTTTTTCGACGCGATGCATAGGCTTTCTGCCCGTTGGATATCCGCAAATCGGATGTCGCAATGTCGAGATAGGACCAGATCGGACGAACAAACTCCGGCTGACTTTGGTCGCGCGCGATAATGCGCTTATCGGGCTCAAGACCATCAAGCATCGACGCGATCGTCTCAGCCTTGGCACCGGATTGGCTCAACCGGACACGAAAACCGGCAAGCCAATCGGAAAAGCGCTCCGCTTCTGGCTTCGTGTCCGTCAGGTCAGAGCTCTTCAAATCACAGCTTACACAGGGTTCAGTCGCCAAGGGTTGGCTGCGGGGGGCGGCTATATCGACATCTCGCCCCTTTGTCGCACAACCGAAAGTTGCCAGCACAACCGCTAATGTGGCCGCTTTCGCGACTATTCTCATATCAATTATTCTCATCCGGCCTCATTCCTCATTCTTGGTTCGACAGGTCAGATATTTCTGTTTTTTTTGATCAAGTCGTAGGCAAGCTGAATCTCTTTTGCTTGCTCAGTTGCAACGGCGATCATATCTTCCGGCACACCCTGACCCATCAATTTGTCGGGGTGGTATTGGCTCATCAACTTGCGGTAGGCGCGCTTGATTTCCTGATCCGTATTTTCCTTGGTGACCCCCAAGGCTTTATAGGCATCATCCAATGCTTCTGCTGGATTGGTTTGTTGATTGCCGAAGCGGGATTGATTCAGCACCATGTCCATCAACTGCTTGAACGCAGCCTGGTCGTAGCCAAGGTGACTTGCGACCTCAGTGAGCAGCGCTTCTTCAGCCGGATGGAAATGCCCGTCCGCCAGTGCGATGACGATGAGATAAACCAGCAGCACCTGCTTCAGATCCCGGGTCTGGCCGCAAATAGACATAAAACGCCTGCACGTCGGCTCAATTTCGAATGCCTGGCCAGCCCCCTTGTTGAACCATGCGATCGCCTGCGTGCGGTGTTCTGTTGTCATGCCCAGCTTCTGCATGAACTGCTCGACATGGTCGATCTCAACTTGTGAGATCTGCCCGTCAGCCTTGGCCAGTTTGCCCATCAAGAGAAACACCGTTTCCAGGAAAATGGCTTGGCGAAGCGCATTCGTCAGAGGGTTCATCCCGCCGGCGCCCAGGTCTCTCGCGCGATCAATAATAGCCCCGACGATATAACCAAGAATCGAACCGAAAAATCCGAACAAGAGAAAACCCGCAATGACGCCGATGAACTTAAACAAGGTGAAAACTCCAAAGTGAATAATTGAGCGGGATGGATTGCGCTGAATACATGAATTATACCGACATCCATGTCGCTGTTTCACCCAATCACCGCAACACGACGTAATGCCTGTCCACTCAGCAGAAGGCGGGCATTTTTTCGTTCAAAAACCTGAGGGGTTTATATCCTGGAAGAGTGAAGTGGTTGCAATCTTCAACGCCACATGCCGGAGGTGCCCCTTGCCCGTTTTCTGGTAGGGCCTTGCCGGATGTTGGCCATGAGCGCCTGCAAGGTTTTGATCGCAGGTATGCGGAGTCGACTTTTGCTATGATAGCGTCTTTTCACTGGCCAAGCCGGCGCCGCTGCCTGGGCCAGCGGACCCTCTACGGAGTAGCACATATGGCTTCCTTCCAAGATCAGTTTTTGAAAGCCGGCCTGGTCGACAAAAACAAAGTCAAACAGGCCAATCATGACAAGAGCAAGCAGAATAAGGTCGAGCGCCGGACCGGTACGCAGAGTGTCGATGAAGTGCGTATGGCTGCACTCGAAACGCAACGCAAGAATGCCGAGCGGGCCCGCGAACTCAATGCCCAGCGCGATGCGACCGCCACCCAAAAGGCGATCGTGGCTCAAATTGCACAGATGGTGCAAGAGAATCGCCAGAGCAAGGGCAATGGCGATATTGCCTACAATTTTACCCGCGACAATAAGATCGAACGGCTGTATGTGTCGGCCACGGTTCAGGCGCATTTAACGGCCGGCCGCCTGGTGATCGTCTGCCAGGGCGGCGCCACCGAATTGGTGCCCAGGGTTATTGCCGATAAGATCGCCGAGCGCGATGCCTCGCTTGTCGTTCGGGTGAAAAAGGCCAGCACCGAGATCGATGCGAACGATCCGTATGCCGCCTTCCAGATCCCGGACGACTTGATGTGGTAGCTCGGGTGGCCTGCCTTGCGCAGTCGCTCAGATTATCCGAAATGTGTGCCTTCTCCTCGGCCATTGCTGCCGGTGGCATCCAGAGGCGCCAACGACCGGTATGAATCGTCACCGGCCATAAGGTGCGGGAATCATCCCGAACGGCCGCTCTCCCGCAACGCGACTGCGTGCCCACGACCCAAACCAGACGGACTCCACCCTTCTAGCCACGGCTGTTCAACGCCATATAACGGACAGACGACACTTGCAAAAATGACAAACAAATCGTTTAATCCAATCTGGATATGACTGATCAGTACCCTATCACTCGGCACCAAACTCGCGGTACAATCTAAGTTACCTTTACTGAGACATTAGCCATGGGAAATCAACTCGAATTGCTCGAAGCCGAAGCCCTGAAACTAACTACCGGTGAGCGCGCAGCTTTCGCCCAGCTATTGCTCGCCAGTCTCGACGAAGATACCGAGATTGAGGAGGCGTGGGCCGCCGAAACCGAACGCAGAATTGCTGACATCGAAAGTGGGGCGGTACAAGTCATTCCGATTGCTGATGCTCTGGCACAGGTCCGTGCAGCGCTGAAGTGAAGCTCGTTGTTACTCCACTGGCGCTCGCCGAACTGCACGACGCGGCAGCGTTCTATAAGCTGAAAGCGAATGTCGAGCTCGGTCTTGCCTTTGTGGCTGAGTTTGAACGAACGGCCAATCTTGTTCTGGACAACCCCCTGCTCGGTGCAGTATTTCGTAGTAGTCGTCGGCGACACATCCTCCGTCGATTCCCATATAGCATCATCTACCAGCTCACCGCAGATGAGCTTAGAATTCTTGCCGTGGCTCATCACAGGCGACGTCCCGGCTACTGGTCGCAAAGGAAGTAGCACGCCGTGTCATTACCAATGCCCAACCCATTATTCCACCAAACTGGCCGAAAAGCGCGGCCAGCCGGTGAATTCAAACATTGAATCTGTAGAAAATCCCAGTAATTCCTGATTTGAATGACCGCTGTTTCTAAATTGCGGCCTGTCATTTTGGTAGTCCATCTGGCTGCTTGTGGCACGAGGTAGACTTTACAGTTCAGACATGATCCTGTGCAGCAGGCAAGATCTAGTCTGAATTTCTACAGATTACCCCAGCTCCTTCAGCAACCGCACAACCTCTTCCACCCTGTTTTTCACTTCCGGCATTTCGCGGCTGACTTTCAGCCGGTCCGGTCCGGCCAGTTTGCAGCCGGGCTTGGTCTGGATCATCTGGATGATTTTTACCGGGTCGATCGGCGGGTTGGGGATGAATTGCAGCAGGATGCCGCTGCTGCTCGCATCGATCTTGGCGATGCCGAGCGGTTTGGCAAGAATGCGCAGGCGGTGCGTGTCGAGCAAGGCGCCAGCCTGCGACGGCAGCAGGCCGAAGCGGTCGATCAGTTCTTCGTGGAGCTGATCCAGTTCATCCAGGGTGGCGCAGTTTGCCAGGCGCTTGTACAGGGTCAGGCGCTCGTTGACGTCGCCGCAATAGTCGTTGGGCAGCAATGCCGGGCTGTGCAGGTTGATTTCGGTGGTGACGCCGAGCGGCTCGGCAATGTCTGGCTCATTGCCTGCCTTGAGCGCTTTTACCGCCCGGTTGAGCATGTCGGCGTAGAGGTTGAAGCCGATCTCCTGCATATCTCCGCTCTGCGATTCTCCGAGAACTTCTCCCGCGCCGCGGATTTCCAGGTCGTGCATGGAAAGATAGAAGCCGGCGCCCAGGTCTTCCAGAGACTGGATCGCGTCCAGGCGCTTTCTCGCCTGCGGCGTGATGCTCTCCTCGCCGGGAGGGGTGAGCAGGTAGGCGTAGGCCTGATGGTGGGAACGGCCGACGCGCCCGCGCAACTGGTGCAACTGGGCGAGGCCGAACTTGTCGGCGCGGTGGATGATGATGGTGTTGGCGGTAGGAATGTCGATGCCGGTTTCGATGATGGTGGTGCACAGCAGCAGGTTGAAGCGCTGCT
>CAYGNO010000001.1:0-47904 GCA_964351305.1 uncultured Sulfuricella sp. | reverse complement strand
GTATAGGACATGGATGAAATACTGACCGGCGTGGTGGTGGACGAGACCGGCCTTACCCTGGCCGAATTCGCCTGCGCCCGGAACTCACCCGTGCCCGCCGTTTTCGGCGATTGCAGCGTGATCTGGGGGCGGATCTGGATGCCGCAGCCGTGATCATCGAACTGCTTGACGAGATCGATCGACTCAAGGGGCGGTTGCGCCGTGCGGGGATCGAATGAGCCCGCGTAGATAGTGTTCCTGTCTATTTTTCCTTGGCGAGCCTGGTGCGGAATTCCTCGAGCTTGGCCTCATAGTCCGCAGCTTCCCCGTAATCCAGGAAACGGAGATAACTCGAATGGGTGCCGAGTATCTTGCGCGCATGCTTGATCGGGCAAAAGTACTCCTCGGTTTTAGCCACAATCGCATAGACATAGGCAATGAGCCCGCTTCCATAGGCACAATAAGTACAGTGGAATTTTTCGATGAAATTTAGATATTCGAGTTGTTGCCGATCGAACACGATATATTCGGCACGGCGCACCTTCGCAATGCCGTAAATCGGAAAACAGGTCGCCTGATAGAAGCTGACGAACAGGTCGAGAATGGCCAGCGGAATAATCATGCCGTAGATGATTGGCCCGGTGATCAGGTTCTGTGGGCGGTTGGTCACCAGCCAGTGAAAAAATCCCTTCTTGAGTCGGCTGTGCGCTTCCTTGATGGATTGTTCGAACTCGATGCGTTTTTCCTTGATCTGGAAAAGCACGTGGGTGTCCTGTTCGTGGAGCGCAACGCGCAGTTCCTCTTCGAGGGCGGTCATCTGGGCAAGCAAATGGCGAATTCGATCATTCATGAATATATTTGTCCCTCATGCAATTTTCAGCGGTCGGCGTTCCAGGTGCAGGGCTATGTAGCGACTGCCGCCATTGTACTCCGGGTTGGTTAGGACTGCTCTCAGGCGATCTTGATCTCGACCCGGTTTGACTTGCCCGGATGCGCCTTGGGCAGGTCGATCAGGCGATAGCCCTTCTGACCGGCATGCATGAGGGAGACGCCGATGCCTCAGGAAAATATCCGGAAGGCTGCGTCAATCTCCGGGTCGCGGCAAGGCTGACGGGCTCGCACCTGAAGATTCTTTGATTTGGTAATACTCTTTCAGGATATGCTGAGGTTTTTCTGAAGATGACGATGGGTGGAAAATGGGGTATCTGAGAAATTTGCTCGGACTGGAGCGGCAAAAGGAATTGCCGGGCCTGGCATCGGCCATCGAGCGGGCAGTGAACCGGGTTGAACCCCATCTCAAACAAACAGGGGGTTACCCCAAGGCATTTCACAAACCTATCGCCAGCGCTCTGGAATACTCGCGCAGCCTGGCAGCCATCATTCCCGGTCCAGTCGAAATCAACCGCGCAGCTTATGTCCAGGTTCCATTTGTTCACGCCTTGTTTCCTTCCGTTGATTTCATCCATGAGGGGCTGTGTTCCAGCCTGGCCATGCGCGATTTTCACGCACAGAATCCGGCATCCAGAGAGGTTTATGCCTTAATGGGAATGCGGCGCTGGGAAAAGAATTCGTTGGGCATGGAATTGCACGGACAAGTGTTGCGGAGAGATGTCCTGCAACACATCGTTTATTTCACCAACCATACTTTGGAAAATCCCTCCACCAGCATAGAAGAGACCCGTGAATTGATCTCCTGGAGTATTTTCGACAAATTGATCGACCTTGTCGCCAAAAGAATCGAAGCCCGCAAGCAGGAAAAATCTGATCTTCTTCGGCAAAATGATTTGCTGATGGCTCGTCTGCATGAGGCTAACGAGCAGACACGGCCAGCGCTGGCAGAAGAAGTTGATAACATGTTGAGTAAAATACAGAAACACGTTGCCTTATTGGATTTACATCTTTATGTTCACGACTTCGAAGCGGTACTGCTAAACCCCGGCCAACATCTTCGGCTGGAACGAACTTCCATGTACCTCGACGATATGGGGGTAAGGCGCGAACCGAGTGAAGGCGCGGGCAAGCCGGTGGAATTCGACGACTTGATCGGTTTCGACCGGCGGCAATGGACAGTGACTCTGGTGCATTGTTCTGACTTCCATGTCGAACCCTATGCCGACAGGTTGGAAGCCGCCTATAGAAGGCTGTCCATATGACTTTTCTTGGATCAGGAATTTTCAAGCAAGGCGGTCCCTCATCCACTCCTTCTCTCCCCTATCAATGCTAATCTATGCACATCCTGTTTATCATTAAAGCGGTCGAAATGGAGTATTTTGATGGTGCGCGCTGAAGGCCGACATGACCCTCACTGAACTCAAATATATCGTCGCCGTCGCTCGTGAACGGCATTTTGGCCGTGCGGCGGAAGCCTGTTTCGTCAGCCAGCCGACCTTGAGCGTGGCGGTGCGTAAGCTGGAAGAGGAACTTGGGGTGACCTTGTTCGAACGCGGCGCGAGCGAGGTGTCGCTGACACCTCTTGGCGAGCAGGTCGTGGCCCAGGCCCATCGCGTGCTGGAGGAGGCGGAAGGGGTCAAGCGCGTGGCTTCGCAGAGCAAAGACCAGTTGGCGGGGCCGTTGCGCCTGGGCGCCATTTATACCATCGGGCCTTATCTCCTGCCTGGGCTGATTCCGATCCTGCGCGAACGGGCGCCGCAGATGCCGCTGCTGATCCAGGAAAATTACACCCACAAGCTGGCTGATCTTCTCAGGCGCGGCGAGCTGGATCTGGTGGTGTTGTCGCTCCCTTTTGCTGAAGCCGGTATGGTCACCCGGGCCGTGTATGACGAGCCGTTTCGCATCGTTCTGCCGAGCGGTCATGCCTGGCTGAAAAACAAGGAAATCCCCTCCGCCTGGGTGGGTGAGGAGGACGTGCTGCTCCTGGCCAGCGGCAACTGTTTTCGCGATCAGGTGCTGCAGGCCTGCCCGGCGCTCAACCGCGGCAGCAACGGCATCCAGAAGACGCTGGAGGGCAGCTCTCTGGAAACCATCCGCTACATGGTGGCTTCCGGGGTGGGCATTACCGTGCTGCCTTCGACTTCGGCTGATGGAATCCCTGAGCATAATAGCCTGCTTGCCGTGCGCCCGTTTGCTGCCCCCGTCCCCAGCCGCCGCGTGGCGCTGGCGTGGCGCAAGAGCTTTCCTCGCCCGCAGGCGGTGGAGGCGGTGTATCGGGCGATCCTGGCCTGCAATCTGCCGGGCGTGGGCAAGCTGGACGAGACCGCCGTAACCACATAGTCAATGACTATCATTAATATCGTAACAATCAATTAGACCTATCGTTTGCGTTTCTCTACCATGCGAATCGTGTACTCAACGCACGATGATTAAAACCGTAAAGGAGAAACCAGATGCAAGCACCGACCACGATCCAGAATATTGAAGCCGCCTTTGCCGGCGAATCGATGGCTCACACCAAGTACATGTTCTTTGCAAAAGTTTGCCGCGCTGCCGGCGATGTGGAGACCGCCAGGGTGTTCGAGGAAACTGCCGCCCAGGAAGTGCAGCACGCCTTGGGGCATCTTGACCTGCTCTACCCGGCAGGCACCATGACGCCCGCCAGGTGCCTGGAAATGGCGATTGCCGGCGAGACTCACGAATACACCGAAATGTACCCGTCCTTCCGCCATGCCGCGGTGGAAGAAGGCAACCAGGCCGCCGTGGCGGAACTCGACGAGCAGATTGCGGAATCCAGGGAGCATGCCCATCAGTTCAGGGTCACCCTGGAGAAAGCCGCCAAGCGCTTTGCGGCATTGGCCAAGGTGGAAGAGAAGCACGCCAACCACTACCGCGATACCTTGGCCCGTATCGAAGCAAATAACCTGATTATTTAAAAATGGCTATTAACCACGAATGGCACGAATGTTCACGAATAAACACGAATAGAGGGCATCATCGCGTCGCCTGGAGGCGCCTGTTTTGGGGGTCAAACAGGTGAAGTCAGACCAGGTATTCTAACTAACTGATTAGTGAACATTCGTGTTTTATTCGTGCAAATTCGTGGTAAAGATTTTTCTGAATTTAACGACTATTTCAAGGAGCTTAAAATGAAAGTATGGAAATGTATCGTATGTGGCTTTATTTACGACGAAACCGCGGGTGATCCCAAGGATGGTATTCCCGCCGGCACGCGCTGGGCAGATGTGCCGGAGAACTGGGCCTGCCCTGAGTGCGGTGTCGCCAAGGCCGACTTCGAAATGGTGGAAATCTGATCATGAACCGGCCCCCCGTGGTCATCGTCGGCAGCGGGCTTGCGGGCTACACCGTGGCCCGCGAGTTCCGCAAGCTGGACGGCGAGTCACCCCTGGTGATGCTTTCATCGGATCACGGCGGGTTCTACTCCAAGCCCATGCTCTCCAATGCGTTTGCCCAGAAGAAGGATGCCGATGCGCTGCTCGGCAAAAGCGCCGACCGGATGGCGCAGGAACTCAAACTGGAGATCCGTGCCTACGCCAAGGTGACGGCTATCGATGTCGCGCGGAAGCAGGTGACGGTAAATGGCGAAACCGTAGCCTACAGAAAACTGGTGCTGGCCATGGGCGCCGACCCCATCCGTTTGCCGCTGCAGGGCGATGGGGCGGATGCGGTGTTGTCGGTGAACGATCATGGCGACTACCGGCGTTTCCGAGAGGCCATCGAAGGGAAGAAGAACATCGCCATACTCGGTGCCGGGCTGATCGGCTGCGAGTTTGCCAATGATCTCGCCGGGGCAGGTTACAACGTGCATGTCATCGACCTTGCCCCGCAGCCGCTGGGACGTCTGTTGCCGCCGGCATCCGCGGCATTCATGCAGAGCAAGCTGGAAGCGGCGGGGGTTGTCTTTCATCTCGGCACGACCATCCAGCAGGTGGAGCGCGCCGGGGAAGGATTCCGTATGACGCTGGCCAACGGCGAAACCATTGCGGCCGACGTGGTGTTGTCTGCGGTCGGGCTGCGGCCACGGAACGCACTGGCAGAAGCGGCGGGGATCAAGGTCAATCGCGGCATCGTGGTGAATGCTTCGTTGCAGACCAGTGACGAGGATGTCTACGCCCTGGGTGATTGCGCGGAAGTGGAGGGCAGGGTGCTGCCTTTCGTCATGCCCATCATGCAGGCGGCACGGGCCTTGGCCCCTACCCTGTCCGGCAACGCTACCCAGGTGCGCTACCCGGCCATGCCGGTGGTGGTGAAAACCCCGGCCTGCCCGGCAGTGGTGTCACCGCCGGATATGGGCGCACAGGGGGAGTGGCAGGTCGAGGAAGTGGACGATGGCGTCAGGGCATTGTTCCGCGGCGCGGATGGAAAGCTGCTCGGTTTCGCGCTGCTGGGCACCGTGACAGCGGAAAAGAATGCACTCGCTGCGCAGTTGCCGCCGGTAATGGAATAGTGCTTCTCAGGCGTAAAAAACCCGAGGGATCATCCTCGGGTTTTTTTATGCCGATAGTTTGACGCAGGATGCTCAAAGTTTCTGGTGGCTACCGTCGCAGGTTACGCCGCTGGCGCTGTGCTTGCAGCCGCAAAAGTAAACCGTGCCCGCTTTTTCCGCCTTATGCTCGACAGGTGCAAAATCGCCGCCCTGGTGGCTTCCATCGCAAAACGGCTGGGTAGCGCTCTTGCCGCAGGAACACCACCAGTAACTCTTGCCGGCTTCCGCTTATTCCTTGACCGCCTCGACGGGGATGGTCAGGGTCACTTCGTCGCTCACGAAGGGGGCGCTTTTCCCGGCGTTGAATTCGGAACGCTTGATTTTGGTGGTGGCGTTGGCGCCGCAGGCGTCTTTCTTGAGCATCGGGTGGGGCATGCAGCGGAAGGAAGTCACGGCGAGCGTCACCGGCTTGGTCACGCCCTTGACGGTCAGGTCGCCATCCACGGCGACCAGTTTGTCGCCATCGAATTTCATGCTGCTGGACTTGAAGGTGATGGTCGGGTACTTCGCGGTATAAAAGTAATCCTCGGCTTGGATGTGCTCATTGAACAGCGCATAACCGGTATTCACCGACTTTGCATCGATCACCACATCGACAGAGCCGGTCCTGGCGGCGCGGTCCAGGGTGATCTTGCCGCTGGTTTTGTCGAATCGGCTGACCTGGATGGAGTAGCCCAGGTGGTTGTACTCGAAGCGCGGGTAGGTATGCGTGTTGTCGATGACATAGGTTTCCGTCGTAGCGAAAGCGGTGGATGACAGGGAAGCGGCAACGGCGAGCATGGCGAGTTTTTTCATGATATTTCTCCTGTTGAGTTACTTCAAAACGAAATGAAACTTGACCTGGACTTCGTCGGCGACCACCGAGGTGTCGCTCCACACGCCTGAGCCGATGCCGTAGTCGAGGCGTTTCAGCGGAAAGGTTCCGTCCAGGATCAGGACGCCTTTTTCCTGTTTGAGGGTAAAAGGTGCGCGGGCATCCAGAGTTTTCCCCTTGATGGTCATCTTGCCGACAGCTTCGAAGCGGCCGCCGCCGAGCGCCTTGACCGCGCTGGAGACAAAGCTCGCCTGGGGGAATTCGCGGGTGTTGAACCAGCTTTTTCCTTTGACCTCGTCGTTTGCCTCGGCGCTGCCGGCGTCGATGCTGGCCAGGTCGATCTCGATCCGGGCGCGACCGGTTTCGGGCCTGGCCGGATCAATGTTGATCTGCGCGCTGAATTTTTTGAAAGCGCCTTCGACCGGCACGTTCATCTGCCTTGAAACGAAAGCGATGGTGCTTTGGTCGAGCTGCACGGCGCTCAGTTCGGCGCCGTAGGCGAAACTCGAAGAGAGCAGGCTCAGGATAGCGAGCAGGCGGATCATGGGCGGTTTTCCCTGTCGAGAAAAGGCAGCATCCGGGCGAGGATGCCGTCGCGGTCGATGAACTGGTGCTTGAGCGCGGCGCCGGCGTGGGCGATAACCAGCCCCAGCATCCCGTAGTTCAGCAGTCCATGTACTTCCTTGAGAAGATCCCCCAGCGCCTTGTCCTTGCCGATCAGGTCGGGCAGCGGCAGCACACCGAAATACACGGTCTGGAAACCCTTGGCCGAACTCATCAGCCAGCCGCTGAGCGGAATCGCGAACAGCAGCACATACAGCAGGTGATGCAGCCCGTGCGCGGCGTAGCGTTGCCAGGCCGACATTGAAGCTGGCAAGGGCGGCGGGGTGTGGGTTGCGCGCCAGGCCAGGCGTGCCGCGGCGAGCAGGAATACGGTGACGCCCAGCCACTTGTGATAGCTGATCAATTTGAGTTTAAGTGGCGATAGCGCCAGGTCGCTCATATATAGGCCGAGCGGAAAAGCGGCGAGTATCAGGAAAGCGATCAGCCAGTGCAGGCTGATGGCCATTCCGGAATAGCGGGCGGGGGACGTCATGGCGATTCTTTCATACTGTTGCGTGTGCTAACCAGCGCCTCACGCAAGTGGCGCAGAGACTTCTCCAGATTGACCAGTTCATCTGGCGGGAGTTCGACAAAAGCGCGCTGCAAATGAGCCAGGTGATCCGGGAAGATGCGCTCGAACAGGGCTGCTCCCTGTTCGGTCAGCTGCACAGTCTGGCTGCGGCCATCGTTGGGGGAGGCCACGCGCTGCACCAGTTTTTTGTCAGTCAGGCGGTCGACCACGCCGGTGAGCGTTCCCTTGGTGATCAGCGATTTTTCGCCCAGCTCCTTGAACGGCATGCCTGGCGTATTGCCGAGCGTGGCGATGATGTCGAACTGGGCCGGGGTCAGGTCGAGGGTGCGGATATGCGCTGCCGAATAAGCCTCGAAGGCTTGGTAGGCGCTGGCCAGCTCGCGCAGGGTGGGCAGGAATGGGGTTGTGGTCATGGTCGATAACAAGTCCTAGTTAGAAGTATAATAGTTCTAACTAGGACAAACATCAACCCCTGATTGACTTTTTCAGAGCTGAACCCGCCACGGGGTGGCAACACGGCTTGAATTTATTTGCATCACGGGAGCCAAATTTGTCTAAACTAAGATTAAGTTAAGTAATGTAAGGGGCTTGATCATGCAACTAAAGACACCTGCCGGCGCGCCTATTATCTCCTGTTCGCAAGACGATGTTTGTGTTCCCTTGACCTGTAATCTCTGCAAGGCAGAAATTCCGCAAAGCGCGGCGCTGACTTTCGAAGGCGCTGACTACACTGCCCACTTCTGCGGCTTGGGATGCATGGAAACCTGGAAGCTGAACCATCCCACGAAGGATTCCAAGCCTTCGGTCTGATTAGTACAAAATCAACCAGGCATTCCAAAAGCGGGTTGACTATATCCGTTTTGACGTATATATTTGCCCAATGATAAATGCCAATGATTTTTTCGATGCACTTTCCGACGAAACCCGTCGTCGCCTTCTGGCGCTGCTGGTGGGCGATGATGAATTGTGCGTGTGCGAACTTTGCCATGCCCTCGATCTGCCCCAGCCCAAGGTGTCGCGACACCTGGCGGTGATGCGCGAGAGCGGAGTGCTGTCGGTTCGCCGGGAAGGGCTGTGGATTTATTACCGTATCCACTCCCTGCTGCCCGCATGGGCCTACAGGATACTCGACCAGATGGGGCAGGGCTGCGTTGCGTTGGCGATTTTTCAGGCCGACCGCAAGCGCTTGAAAGAGATGCCCAATCGCCCCGTTCGCTGCTGCGCCTGAATTTTTTAGCCTCAATACATCTGCATTGATAAATATATGAGTAGGCATATATTCTCCTGTTTCCGGGGTCGTGAATCATGAGTGCGCAGTGTGAAGTCACGGCCAGGAAAGCCGCTGGCGCGGAACTGGGTTTTTTCGAGCGCTGGCTGACCCTGTGGGTGTTTCTGTCTATCGTGGCGGGTATTGCGCTGGGCCAGCTTCTCCCCGCGCCGGTTCGGTTTCTTGGCAAGCTGGAAGTGGCCCAGGTCAATCTGCCCGTCGGCCTGCTGATCTGGCTGATGATCATCCCGATGCTGATGAAGATCGATTTCTCGGCGCTGAATCAGGTCAAGAAGCACTGGCGCGGTATCGGCGTCACCCTGTTCATCAACTGGGGCGTGAAGCCGTTTTCCATGGCGCTGCTGGCCTGGCTGTTCATCCGTGTCGCATTCGCGCCCTACCTGCCGGCGGAGCAGATTGACAGCTACATCGCCGGTCTGATCCTGCTGGCCGCCGCCCCCTGCACGGCCATGGTGTTCGTGTGGAGCAGCCTGTCCAAGGGCGACCCGCTGTTTACCCTGTCCCAGGTGGCTCTCAACGACACCATCATGGTGTTTGCTTTCGCGCCCCTGGTCGGCCTGCTGCTGGGCGTGGCCTCGATCACGGTGCCGTGGAATACCCTGTTCCTGTCGGTGGTGATATATATCGTCATTCCGCTGGCTATTGCCCAGTCCCTGCGCCGGGTGCTGCTCGCCAGGGGTGCGCTGGACGCCCTTCTTGCCCGGCTCCACCCGGTCGGCATCCTGGCGCTGCTCGCCACCCTGGTGCTATTGTTCGCCTTCCAGGGCAAGGCCATACTTGATCAACCGCTGATTATCCTGCTGCTGGCGGTGCCGATCCTGATCCAGGTGTATTTCAATTCCATGCTCGCCTACTGGCTCAACCGAACCGTGGGCGAGGCCCATAGCGTGGCCGGCCCCTCAGCGCTGATCGGCGCCAGCAATTTCTTCGAGCTGGCGGTGGCGGCGGCGATTTCGATCTACGGATTCGAGTCGGGCGCGGCACTGGCTACAGTGGTGGGGGTGCTGATTGAAGTGCCGGTGATGCTGTCAGTGGTGCGCATCGTGAATGGCTCCAAAACCTGGTATGAAAGGGGAACGCAATCATGATTCGCCTGGCGACCTTGCCCTGTCAGACTGTGCAGCAGGAGGGTGCTGGCAGCGGCTGTTGCGGCGGAGGCAAGCATGTTTGAAGCATTGGCCGACTGGCTGATCTACGACCTGGCGGGGCTGAAAGGCACCCCCTTCGGCGATGCGGCCCATTTCTTCGTGATGGACGTGACCAAGATCATGGTGCTGCTGACGCTGGTGATCTACCTGATGGGTCTGCTGCGCGCCTTGCTCAAGCCGGAGACCGTGCGCGAATTCATCCGCAACCGGGGCAACGTCAGTTCCCGCTTCATGGCGGTGGGGCTGGGCGCGGTGACGCCGTTCTGCTCCTGCTCTTCGGTACCCTTGTTTATCGGCTTCGTCGAGGCCGGCATCCCACTCGGCGTGACCTTGTCGTTCCTGATCGCCAGTCCGATGGTGAACGAGGTGGCGGTGGTGGTGCTGGCCTCCGTCATCGGCTGGAAAATGACGGTGATTTACGTGGCCACCGGCCTCACCGTGGCGCTGGTCGGCGGCTTCGTGCTGGAGCGCTTCAAACCGGAACAGTGGGTGGAGGAATACGTCTGGAAAATCCACATGGGTCAGATGCAGCACGTGGAGGAAGACCGCTCCCTGAAAGCGCGCCATGAGTACGCCATGGGGCAGGTCAGGGAGATTGTCGGTCGCATCTGGAAGTTCGTGCTGATCGGCGTCGGCATCGGTTCTCTGATGCACGGCTACGTGCCTAAAGACCTGATCGTCGGCATCGCCGGCAGCGGCAGCCTGCTGTCGGTGATCGGCGCGGTGCTGGCCGGGGTGCCGCTGTATTCCGACGCGGTGGGCATCATCCCCATCGCCGAAGTGCTGCTCGCCAAGGGCGTGCCGCTGGGCACGGTGCTGGCCTTCATGATGGCGGTGGTGGCGCTGTCCCTGCCGGAGATGCTGATCCTGCGCAAGGTAGTAAAATGGCCGCTGCTGGCGCTGTTCGCCGGTTATCTCGCCACCGCCTTCGTCATCGTCGGCATGTTGTTCAATCAATTGAGAGGTTTTATATGAGCACGGATTTGCATCCTTCCATCGTGGCCCTGGTTTCACTGGCGGCAAACATCGCCGCCAACCACCCCAAACAGGGTTTGTGCCAGATCGACAAGCTGAAACAGTATGGCGTGGCGCAGGAGCAGATCGACGCGGTGGTCGAAATCGCCCGCCACATCCGCGATGAGGCGGGGGATTCTCTGGACGCCAGCTTTGATGAAGCATGCAGGAAGGAAGGCGCCAAGGCGAAACTGTCCGCCATTCCCATCGCGGAGGGCGTATGCTGCACGCCGACGGCAGGCGGGAAATCGTGTTGCTGAAACGCCCCGCCACGCTGGAGATTGAATGGCGCCACCTGGTGCAGCAAGGTAATACCTGCGAGCGCTGCGACAGCACCGGCGAAACGTTGCGCCAGGTGCTGCAGGGCCTGTCCGCCGAACTGGGCCGGGAGGGCGTGGTGGTGACGTTCCGCGAAACGCCCCTGGGGCCGGAAGCGCTGACGCAATCCAATCTCCTCCTGTTTAACGGCAAGCCCTTGGAGGACTGGTTGGGCGCGCAGGTGACGGAAACCCACTGCCAGTCGTGCTGCGAGCTGGTGGGAGAAGAGGTGAACTGCCGTGCCGTGGAAGTCAACGGCACGGTTTACGAGGCTATACCGGAAGCTTTGATCCGGGAAGCCGCACATGCGGCGCTGAAAATGGAGAGTAAGTCAATGAAGAACATCAAAGTATTGGGCACAGGCTGTGCCAACTGCAACGCGACCATGAAACTGATCGAGGAAACCGCCAAGGCCAAGGGCGTGGAAATTCGGCTGGAAAAGGTGGAAGACATGGCAGCCATCCTTGGCTACGGCGTGATGTCGACGCCGGGCGTGGTGATCGACGGCAAGGTGGTGCATGCCGGCGGTGTGCCGGGCAAGGGCGCGGTGGAGGGCTGGCTGGGCAGCGCCGAATCCTGCTGCGGTTGCTGCGGCAAGGAGTAAGTATTATGACTAAAACCGTATTGATTCTGTGCACCGGCAACTCCTGCCGCAGCCAGATGGCTGAAGCCCTCGTCAATCACGATCTCGGCCCGCAAGTGCGGGCGCTTTCCGCCGGCACCCGCCCCCAGCCCAAGGTGGCGGACGGTGCCATCGAGGCGCTGAAGCTGGGCGGCCTGCATACCGAAGAGCTTTACCCCAAGGACGTGGACGCGGTGATGAACGAAGCCATCGACCTGGTGGTGACGGTGTGCGACAACGCCAGGGAAGCCTGCCCGGTTTTCCCCAAGGCCATCCCCGCGATCCACATGCCGTTCCACGACCCCCACGGCGAGCCGCTGGAAAGCTTTGTCAAAGTGCGGGACGAGATTCGGGCGAAGCTGGTGCCCGAATTACGGCAACGCTTTTCCCTCGCCCCAGCTTCCAGTGCGAAGGGCTAGCGAAACGCTGAACTTAAAAACGGCGTTCACCGCAGAGGACGCAGAGGAAAAACAAGGCATTGCCAAGTTATGCTGAACCACCCATTGAGTGAGTGCATTTTTTTGAAAATCATTTGAATTCCTCTGCGTCCTCCGCGTCCTCTGCGGTTCAATAGCTTTTTCTGGGTTAAAATGGCCTGATCCGCCCATCAGGAAGCCATCGTGAATCTCATCCCCGAAATCAAGCCCGGTCAATCCGTCGAGCTTCTCAAAGAGCTGCATATTCTGACGCGGGATGGAAAGCTCAATCAGGACAGCCGACGCAAGCTGAAACAGGTTTATCACCTGTTTCACTTCATCGAGCCGCTGCTGAAGGAAGTGCTGGCCGGGAATGAAAACCTGACCCTGGCCGACCACGGCGCGGGCAAGTCCTATCTGGGCTTCATGCTTTATGACCTGTTTTTCAAGGAGATGGCGACCGGGCACATCTACGGCATCGAAACCCGCGAGGAGCTGGTCGTCAAATCCCGCGAGCTGGCCGAGCGGCTGGGTTTCGGGCGCATGACCTTCCTCAACCTGTCGGTGGAAGCCGCGACGGTCTCCGCCGAGCTGCCGGAAAACATCGACGTGGTGACGGCGCTGCACGCCTGCGATACGGCGACGGACGACGCGATCCGGTTCGCCCTGCAGAAGAAGGCCAGATTCATCGTGCTGGTGCCCTGCTGTCAGGCGGAACTGGCCGCAGTGCTGCGCAAGCACAAAAACGACTCGTTCTCGAAAACGCCCCTGTCCGAGATCTGGCGCCACCCCATCCACACCAGGGAATTCGGCAGCCTCATCACCAATGTCCTGCGCTGCCTGCTGCTTGAATCCCACGGCTACCAGTTGACGGTGACCGAGCTGGTCGGCTGGGAGCATTCCATGAAAAACGAGCTGATTGTCGCCAGCTTCAAGGACGCGCCGAGAAAAAATGCCCAGGACCGGCTGGAGCAGATTCTGCAGGAGCTGAACCTGGAGGAAATGAGGGGCCGCTTTGCTTATTGATGGCTGTGCCATGACCTGGCCGCGCCTGCTGGCGATGCTCGCCCTGGCTCTGCTCTGGGTGATGCCGGTCGCGGCGCAGTCCGACGATCTGTGGGTCAAGACCGGCCCGGACGGCCAGCCCCAACTGCAACTGTATTTCTACTGGACTACCGCCTGCCCCCATTGCCAGGAGGCGCGGCCATTCGTCGAGGCCATACCCGCCACCCGCCCCTGGGTGACGCTGCATTCCATGGAGCTGAACGGCCATCCCGAATATGCCCGCCAGTATGAAGAAATGGCGGCGAAACTCGGGCAGGATGCGGTTTCCGTTCCGGCCCTGCTGTTCTGCGGCGAAATGCATGTGGGCTGGGACAGGGCCGAGATCACGGGCGCGGAGATCGTCTGGCGTCTGGATGAGTGCCATGCCCGCGTCCTCGCGGGCAGCGTGGTTGCCGGTCTTGCGGCCGGGAAGCTCAGCGTGCCCGTTCTGGGCGAGGTGGACCCGCAGGATTTCTCCCTGCCCTTGCTGACGGTCGCCATCGCCGGGCTGGATGCCTTCAATCCCTGCGCCTTTTTCGTGCTGCTGTTCCTGCTTTCCCTGCTCGCGCACCAGAAAAACCGCAAGCGCATGCTCGTCATCGGCGGCATTTTCGTGCTGTTCTCCGGGTTGATGTATTTTGCCTTCATGGCAGCCTGGCTCAACCTGTTCCAGGTGCTCGGCAACCTCGCCTGGGTGACTCTGGCTGCCGGGGCGCTGGCGGTGTTTGTCGGTGCCGTCAACGTCAAGGATTTCTTCGCCTTCGGGCGGGGGCTGACCCTGTCCATTCCGGAATCGCGCAAGCCGGATATTTACCGCCGCGCCCGCGCCATCCTCGGTGCCGGCAGTCTGCCGGCGATGGTCGCGGCGACGGTGTTCCTGGCGATGGCCGCCAACTTCTACGAGTTGCTGTGCACCGCCGGTTTTCCCATGGTCTATACCCGGCTGCTCACCCTGAGCGAGCTGCCGCCCGCCGGGTATTACCTCTATCTGGCCCTGTACAGTCTGGTCTACGTGGTGCCGCTGGCGTTGATCGTGCTGGTCTTCGTGCGCACCATGGGCGCGCGCAAGCTGACGGAACGGGAGGGCAGGCTGCTCAAGCTGCTTTCCGGCACCATGATGCTGGAGCTGGGTATGCTGCTGCTGGTTGCGCCGGAATGGCTGAATAGTCTGGCGGTGGCGTTCGGCTTGCTGGGATTGGCTGTGGCCATCACCTGGATCGCCGCGCGGATGACCCGAGGGAAGGTTGCATGAGCGCGGCGCACCATCACGATCATCACCACGCCCACGGCGAAGCTGCGGGCCGGGCGCTGTGGTTTGCCGTGGCGCTGACCCTGGGCTACGCTGCCGTCGAGGCGGGCATGGGCTGGTGGGCGGGTTCGCTGGCGCTGGTGGCCGATGCCGGGCACATGGTCAATGATGCCCTGGCGCTGGTGATCGCCGCTGTTGCAAGCTGGGTCAGCCGGCGGCCAGTCTCGCGGCTGCACAGTTACGGTCTGGGGCGGGCGGAGTTTATCGCCGCGCTGGTCAACAGCCTCGGCTTGCTGGCGCTGGTGGCGTGGATTTCCGTTTCCGCCGTGCAGCGCTGGCAAATTCCCCAGGCAGTGCAGGGGGAGGCGGTTTCGATCACCGCCGCGCTGGGATTGCTGATCAATATCGGCGTGGCGTGGCTGCTCTTCCGGGGAGAGCAGAACCTCAATACCCGCGCCGCGCTGCTGCATGTCATGGGCGATCTGCTGGGCTCGGTGGCGGCGCTGATCGCCGGGGTGGTGATCGTTTTCACCGGCTGGACGCCCATCGACCCGCTGCTGTCGCTGGCCATCGGCGCGCTGATCCTGGTTTCCAGCCTGCGCCTGTTGCGCCAGGCGCTGCACGGGATCATGGAAGGCGTGCCGCTGCATTTGTCGCTGGAGGAAATCGGGCAAGAGATGGCCTGTGTTCCCGGCGTGGTGTCGGTGCATGACCTGCATGTGTGGAGCGTCGCTTCGGAGAAAATTATGCTTTCCGCGCATTTGACCGTCGCGGATATGGCGCGCTGGGAAGGCATACTGGCAGAGAGCCGCAAGCTGCTGCACGATCGTTTCGGTATCGAACACGTCACGCTGCAACCTGAGCCTGCGGTGCAGATAATCAGATGGGTATCCAAGGAACGGGAATGATTTCCCGTGTGGCCGTGAGTGACACTCCGCTAGTCTGAAGCGTTCTCTCCCGGTCGCCGTTTGATGAACAGTTCCTGCCGCGCAGCACGGCTGATGGCGACCACTGCCGGGTGGGTGAGCTTGCGCTCCACCGAGATCGCGTAGAACTGCTCGATCACTTCTTCGGTCGTGCCGATGCTGACGACTTCATGCTGCCGCATCACTTGTTCCGCAATCGCAGTGGGGGCGGCGAAGATGCCTACCCCCGCTCGCCCGAAGGCCTTCATCAGTGCGCCATCGTCGAATTCGCCAGTAATCCGAGGATGAATCCGGTGGTCGCTGAACCAGCGGATCAGCCTTGGTCGCATCGCGACATCCTCGCCCGGCAGGAGCATGGGTGCGCCATCCAGGCATTGCGGGAATGGCGCCGGGTGCTTCCGCGCCAACTCAGCCGTGGCAAAGAAGGTGAGGCCGCATTCCCCGAGCAGGTGACTGAAGCCCCGCACGTCAATTGTGCGGGGCATGGGGCTGTCGGCGATCACGATGTCGAGCCGATGCACCGCCAGTTCAGTCAGCAGGTCGGCCACTTTCCCTTCCCGGCAAACGATGCGCGGCGGTTGCGCAACCTGCATCGCCGGCTCCAGCAGCTGATAGGCGACGGCCTTGGGCACCGCGTCGGTGACGCCCACCCTGAATTGCAGCGGTCGATCGGTGGGGCGATGGTGCAACATCTCCTCCAGTTCCTGGCCGAGCGAAAAGATTTCGTCGGCATAACCCAGCACCATCCGGCCTGCCTCGGTCAGCTCGAATTGCCGCCCGCTGCGGTCGAACAGCGCTTCGCCCAGCACCTCCTCGAACAGGCTCAGCTGGCCGCTGACGGTTTGCGGCGTCAGGTGCAGCCGCTCGCTGGCGCGGGTCACGCTGCCGGCCTTGGCCACCGCCCAGAAGTAGTGAAGATGCTTGTAATTCAGCGTGCCCATGTTTTTCAATGTTCGTAATTATCGAATAATATTCAATTATATTCGGCTTTATGGAATTGCAAATGATCAATATGCTTCTCAGTGTTTCAAATTAAAGAAGGTGATCGTCGGCCATATCCGCCTGCCGGTGATCGGACGGCCACTCTCCGGCTGCATCGTGACCGGCTTGGACGCCCTGCTCTCCGCCGTCGAGGACTCGGCGAACGGCCTCAAGGCCGCCATCGGCGCCGGCCTGCGCACGCTGATCACGATCAGCGGCTACACCACGCACGAAGACTTCACCGGCGCGGTCGCCGTGCTGTCAGGCCTGGGCGAATCGGAGCGGCCCGCTACGGTCGTACTGACTGAAGGGCAGCCTGCACGGACGGCGATATGTGGACTCGGCTTTGCTGGCGACATGGCCGCACCCAAGGCATAATTAAAACTTATGCTCCGCCAGGTTGAAAAAGAAAGGCCACGATAAATGTTCTCCATCTATGGCGTCACCGGCCAGACTTTCCACGGACCTCTGGAGCAGTTGATTCAGGTGCCGGGGGTAATGCGCGCCCGCCATGCCCGGTCCCTCGCCCACGAGGGCGAGGGACCGGGCGCGGAGATATCCCGGACCGCCCGGCGCACGGATCAAGACGGTGCAAATTATGAAGCCGCCGCCCGTGCCTATCCGGGGATGTTGCATCAAGAGACCGAACGCGGCCCGCTCTACCATGCCTACCAGATCATGAGCCGGGAAGTGACGGCGGTGCGGGCGGAGTCGCGGATCGAGGACGCCTGGCGCGCCCTCGTGACAGGGCGCATCCGCCAGGCCCCGGTGCGGGATAGCGCGCATCGTCTGGTGGGCATCGTCTCCGAGCGCGACCTGCTCACCGCGCTCAACGTGGAAGGGGGCGCGGTGCGCGACGTCCTGGCCCGCACCGTGGCCGAGGTGATGGCCAGCCCCGTGGTGAGCGCCGACCCGGCGGCCGATATCCGCCTCGTCGCCCGCGTGCTGCTGGATACCGGCTTCACCGGCGTGCCGGTGGTGAACGAGGCGGGGGAAATGGTGGGCTTTATCTCGCGCGGTGACATCCTGCGCGCGGTCATCGCCGACCCGCCTTTGAGCTTGTGGGCGTGACGGTGGATAATTTAACTTAAGCTGGAGAAAGCACATGTCGATCAAGGCCGTTCCCATTTGTCCGCCCACCGTTTGCCTTCGGCCCGAGGCAAACCTGATGGAAGCGCTCAAGCTCATGCTGGAGAAGCAGATCAACCATGTGCCCCTGTGCGACGAGGGCGGCGGCTTCGCTGGCGTGGTCAGCACCAACGCCGTGCTGCGGGCGCTGATCCCGGCCAGCGCGCGGGTGGAAGGCGGGCTGTCCGACCTCAGGTTTGCCGGCGACGCCGGCCGCATGCTGACCGACCGGTTGCATGATCTGGAGCGCCTGACGGTGGGAGAATTTGCCAAGAAGGATGTCCCGCTGCTGGACGAGGATTGCCCGCTGCTGGAAGCGGCGCTGCTGCTCACCAACAGCACCGCGCCGCTGCCCGTGGTGGGCGCGGATGGCAAGCTGCGCGGCATGTTGAGCCGCCGCGCGCTGCTCGCCTATCTCGCGCAACAGGCGGGGCTGTGACATGCACGGCGCCGCTGCCACCGCTACGCAGGTATTGTTCGGTTTGAGCCCGCTGCTGGTCTCGCTTGCCATCTTCGTCGCTACCTACGCCGTCATCGTCACCGAGAGAATCAACCGCGCCATCGTCGCCCTGCTCGGCGCGGGGCTGATGATCTTCTCCGGCGTGCTGCACCAGAGCGAGGCCTTCGCCGGCATCGACCTCAACACCATCGGGCTGTTGACCGGCATGATGGTGATCGTCGCCATCACCCAGAAAAGCGGCGTGTTCCAGTACGTGGCGGTGGTCGCCGCCAAAGCGGTCAAGGCCGATCCGTGGGGGCTGATGGTGATGCTGTCGGTGGTGACGGCGCTGTTTTCCGCCCTGCTCGACAACGTCACCACGGTGCTCCTGGTCGCCCCGGTGACGCTGCTCATCACTGACGCCCTCAAGCTCAAGCCTTATCCTTACCTGTTCGCCCTGATCTTCGCCTCCAACATCGGCGGCAGCGCCACCCTGATCGGCGACCCGCCCAACATCATGATCGGCTCCGCGACCGGGCTCGGCTTCAACGATTTCTTCTTCAACCTCGCGCCGCCGGCGCTGGCGGTTTTCATCCTGACGCTGATCCCTTTTTACCTGATCTGGGGCAGAAAGCTCTACGCCGCGCCGGAAGACCGCGCCCAGGTGATGGCCTTCGACGCGGACCAGGCGATTACCGACCCGCGCCTGCTCAAGCAATCCCTGGCGGTGATCGCGCTGGTCATCCTGGGCTTCATGCTGGCCCACGTCATCGGCCAGGAACCCGCCACCATCGCCATGTTCGGCGCGGCGCTGCTGCTTCTGCTGCGGGTCTGGGACCAGAATGGCGAAGATCAGTCCCACCAGGTGCAGCGCGGCTTCGCCGAGGTGGAATGGGTCACGATCTTTTTCTTCGTCGGCCTGTTCGTGGTGGTGGCGGGGGTGGAAAAGGCCGGCGCCCTCAAGCTCCTGGCGCAACAACTGCTGGAGCTGACCGGCGGCGATTTCGCCGCCACCGCCTTCGTCATCCTGTGGGTGTCGGCGGTGGCCTCGGCGCTGGTGGACAACATCCCCTTCGTCGCCACCATGATCCCGGTGATCCACAGCATGGCGCCGACCTTCGGCGCGGAAAACATCAACACCCTGTGGTGGTCGCTGGCGCTGGGCGCCTGCCTGGGCGGCAACGGCAGCCTGGTGGGGGCAAGCGCCAACCTGGTGGTGGCCGGCTTCGCCGAGCGCGCCGGCCAGCCGATCCGCTTCCTGCCGTTCATGCTGATGGCGTTTCCGCTGATGCTGGCGAGCATTGTGGTGAGTAGCGGTTATTTGTGGCTGCGCTATTTGTGAGGCGTGGCATTTAGAACCCGGATTATCCATTCCTGTGTCAGCGGTTCGATGGGAAAGTGCAAGTGATGCAGAAGTTCACAGCACGAAGCGGCAGTACAGCGGGGATTGTAAAAAACATTAGCCGCCCAGTCTTCAGCCGGTTTCAGCCGTATTAATTAGGCATCTGGAAAATAGTATTGTACAATACTGTTTTGTCGGGAGGATAAGCGCATCCCATACCCTAAGACGGCAAATCAGGAAAACACCCTACCCAGGCTGTTGACCAAACCGAGCCCGCGAACAGGAACCATAGCGCTGTTCGGCGAAGTCCTGGCGGACAGGTTTCCTGACCGCTCCGTACTGGGAGGCGCGCCCTTTAACGTGGCCCGCCACCTGCAGGCGTTCGGCCTGCATCCGGTGCTGATCACGCGCACCGGCAATGATGCACTGCGGGAGGAACTGCTCGCCAGCATGGCCCGGTTTGGAATGGACACCCTGGGTGTGCAGTGCGACCCTGCCCACTCGACCGGCCAGGTGGTTGTACACATGGAGCAGGGCGGACACCGTTTCGAGATTTCCCCTGACCAGGCCTACGATTTCATCCATGCCGGGGTGGCGCGCATGGTCGCCCTGTCAACTCAGCCGGAGCTGATTTATTTCGGAACCCTGGCGCAGCGCAACAAGATTTCGCGGCGAGCCCTGAACAGCCTGTTTCGGAGCATCGGGGCGCCCCGCATTCTGGACATCAACCTGCGCGAGCCCTGGTATGACGCGCAAACACTCAAACGCTCGCTGCTTCGCGCGGATCTCGTAAAAATGAACCACGAGGAACTGGCATGCGTCGCCCGTCAACTGCAGTTGACGGGCGACAGCGCAATCGCGCAGGCGGCGGCGCTGATCAAGCAGTTTTCCCTGGAACGGGTGCTGGTCACCTGCGGCGCGCAAGGCGCCTGGCAATTGACTGCGGATGGCACACAGACGCGAACCGAAGGCATTGCGCCGACTGGCGGCATTGTCGACACGGTGGGCGCAGGGGATGGCTTCGCCGCCGTTTTCATCCTCGGAACACTCCGAGGGTGGCCGGCCAGCCTCACCTTGTCGCGGGCCAATCGCTTTGCCGCGGCCCTGTGCGGAATCCGCGGCGCCATTCCGGATGCCCCGGGTTTCTATCAGCCCTTTCTGAAGGAGTGGGAAATTTCATGACGACATCGATCAAGAGTGAAAATCCCCTGTACATCCTGATGATCAGTGTGCACGGTCTGATCCGGGGCAAGGATATGGAACTGGGACGCGATGCCGACACCGGCGGTCAAACCACCTATGTGGTCGAGCTGGCGCGAGCCCTGGCGCGCCACCGCGAGGTCGTGCAGGTGGACCTGCTCACGCGTCTGGTCGAGGACCCCGCGGTGTCGCCGGACTATGCCCAGGTCGAGGAGTCGATCGGCAGCGGCGCGCGCATCCTGCGTCTTCCTTTTGGCCCCCGCCGCTATTTGCGCAAGGAAGTGCTGTGGCCGCATCTGGACCAGATGGTGGACCGCTGCCTGCACCTGTTGCGCCAGCAGGGCCGCCTGCCAGACCTGATCCACACCCACTACGCCGATGCCGGCTACGTGGGGCAGCAGCTTTCCCTGCTGCTGGGCATTCCCCAGATTCACACCGGCCATTCGCTCGGGCGACCGAAGCGTGCGCGGCTGTTGGCGAGCGGGCGCAAGGAACAGGCCATCGAACGCCAGTTTCATCTGGCGCGACGCATCGCCGCAGAGGAAAAGGTGCTGGCCCACGCTTCACTGGTGGTCACCAGCACCCGCCAGGAGGTCGTCGATCAGTACGGCATGTACCAGAACCACGATCCGAGGCGCAGCATCGTCATTCCACCGGGCACCGATACCTCGCGTTTTTCTCCCCCGGGACGGAAAAAGATCGACCCAACCATCGGGGACAGTGTGGAGCGTTTCCTGTCCAGGCCGGAAAAACCCATGATCCTGACCATTTGCCGGCCCGATACGCGCAAGAATCTGAAAGGTTTGGTCAAGGCGTATGGGGAGGATCCGCAACTGCAGGAGGCGGCCAATCTGGTGATCGTGGCGGGCAACCGGGATGATATCCGCGACCTGGACGAAGCCCAGCAGAAAGTCCTGGGCGATCTGCTGCTCGACATCGACCGCTATGACCTGTGGGGCAAGGTGGCGTTCCCGAAGCATCACTCCGCCGACGATGTGCCGGAGCTTTACCGTATGGCGGCGCGCCGCCGCGGCGTGTTCGTCAATCCGGCGCTGACCGAACCTTTCGGTCTGACCCTGATCGAGGCCGCTGCCAGCGGACTGCCCTTCGTCGCCACCGAGGACGGCGGCCCGCGCGACATCGTGGGCAACTGCCGCAACGGCTTGCTGGTAAACGCCCTCGACCCGTCTGCCATTGCCGCCGCACTGAATGCTGCGCTGGCCGACAAAAAACAATGGCGGCTATGGGCAAAAAACGGCGTGGCGGGTGTAAAGAGGCATTACAGTTGGGATGCCCACGTCGCGAAATACATGAAGGCGGTGCGCCACCTGCTGCGCCGCGACCGCAAGCGCATGCGCCGTCAGCTTGCATCCGTCCTCCACACCGACAAATCCACCATGCCCCTGGTGAGGCGGATACTGGTCAGCGACATCGACAACACGCTGATCGGCCACAAGGAAGGCCTGAAGGAACTGGTCGCCTGGCTGCGCAGCCATGCCGGGACGGTTGCCTTCGGCATCGCCACCGGCCGCAGGCTGGAAAGTGCGGTCAAGGTGCTCAGGAGTTGGCGCGTACCGTTGCCCAACGTGCTGATCACCTCGGTGGGCAGCGAAATCAACTATGGTCCGAAACTGCGCCCGGATGCCGGTTGGGCCAACCATATACGCTACTTGTGGCGCCGAGATGCCTTGGCGGAGGCCTTGGCGGAAATACCCGGACTCGAACTGCAGCCACGGGAAAACCAGCGCGAGTTCAAGCTGAGCTACAACGTGACGCCGGACCGGATGCCTCCGCTCAAAAGCCTCTACCGCCTGCTGCACGAAAAAAACTTGCATGCCAGGCTCATCTACTCGCACCAGGAGTTTCTCGACGTACTGCCGGTGCGCGCCTCCAAGGGGCACGCCATCCGCTACCTGGCCTACAAGTGGGGAATCCCGTTGCGCAGCTTCCTGGTGGCCGGCGACTCCGGCAACGACGAGGAAATGCTGGTTGGCGACACCCTCGGCGTAGTGGTCGGCAACCACAGCCCGGAGCTCGAGCCGTTGCGCGGCCTCGAGCAGATCTATTTTGCCCGTGGCCACTGTGCCAGCGGCATCCTGGAAGGCCTCGATCACTACGGCTTCGATGGGGAAAAAACGGCAGAGAAATCAAAGGAGGTTCAGCATGACGGAAAGAATGATTGAAGAGTTAGGCGCCTACGCGCAAGAAAATCGGGACCCGGTCTACGCGCTGCTGCGCCGGTATTTCGCGAAAAACCGCCCGTTCCTGCTGCAATCCGACCTGCGCGAGGAGTTTGCAACGCTGTGCCGCGAGCACGGCCAGGCCGATCTGGCGGCAACCCATCTCGGCCATTTCGTGGAACGCCTCCAGGAAGGAGTTTTCCAGGCACCCTGGGCCTACTTCGCAGTACGGCCAGGTGCGGCGCAATGGATCTATCTGCGCATCCACGCGGATTCGGTGGTTCCCGAACAGATCGGCACCCCGGAATTCCTGCGCTTCAAGGAAATGCAGGTCGATCATTCGGAGGCTTCCGTGCTGGAGATCGACTTCGGGCCTTTCGGGCGCGGGTTCCCGCGGCTCAAGGAGCCGCGCTCCATCGGCCAGGGCATGCTCTTCCTCAACCGGAAGTTGTCCAGCGACATGTTCAACCGGTCGCAGGAAGGAGCGGAAAAACTCCTGAATTTTCTCAGCGTCCATGCCATCGACGGCCAGCAGTTGATGATCGACAAAACCTTCCGCGACACGGCTGCCCTGCGCGCAGCGCTGCGACGCGCACTCGGTGAACTGGAAAAAATCGAGGAGGAAGCTCCGTGGACAACTTTGTCCGAGAAACTGGGCAAGTTGGGTTTCGCGCCCGGCTGGGGCGACAATGCCGGTCGGGTGGCCGAAACCATGGGCCTGCTCTCGGACATCCTGGAGGCGCCCTCGCCGACAGCCCTGGAGGCTTTCCTGGCGCGCATCCCGATGATCTCGCGCCTGCTGATTCTCTCGCCACACGGCTACTTCGGCCAGGACAACGTGCTGGGGCTGCCGGACACCGGCGGGCAGGTGGTCTATATCCTCGACCAGGTCCGGGCACTGGAGCGGGAGATGCGCGAGCGTCTGGCGCGCCAGGGCGTGCCGGTGGAACCAAAAATCACGATCGTCACCCGCCTGATTCCGGATGCCGGGCAGACCACCTGCAACCAGCGGCTGGAAAAAGTCAGCGGCTGCGACAATACCTGGATACTGCGGGTGCCTTTCCACAAGCAGAACGGCGAAATCGTGCGGCACTGGATTTCGCGCTTCGAAATCTGGCCTTATCTGGAAGATTTTGCCCAAGACGTGGAACGCGAGGCCCTGGCGGAACTGGGCGGACGCCCGGACCTGATCATCGGCAACTATTCCGACGGCAACCTGGTGGCCTCCCTGCTCAGCCAGCGGCTGGGAGTGACCCAGTGCAACATCGCCCATGCCCTGGAAAAGACCAAATACCTGCATTCCGATCTGTACTGGAAGGAAAACGACGGGCAGTACCATTTTTCCTGCCAGTACACCGCCGATCTGATCGCCATGAACACGGCGGATTTCATCATCGCCAGCACCTATCAGGAGATCGCGGGTACCGATGAAACGGTGGGCCAGTACGGCAGCTATCATGCTTTCACCATGCCGGGGCTGTACCGGGTGGTCAACGGCATCGACCTGTTCGACCCGAAGTTCAATATCGTTTCTCCCGGCGCGGATGCGGATGTTTATTTCCCTTACAGCGATAACGGACGCCGCCTCACCAGCCTGATCCCTGAGCTCGAAGCCATGATCTACGGTGCGGAACCGGGACCCTCGGCGCGCGGCGTGCTGGAGGACAAGAGCAAGCCGCTGATTTTCACCATGGCACGGATGGATCACATCAAAAACCTGACCGGCCTGGTGGACTGGTACGGCGCCTCGCCGGAACTGCGCGAGCGCGCCAACCTTCTGGTTATTGGCGGCTATATCGACCCGGGACTATCCGCCGACCACGAAGAGCAGGGACAAATTCGCTACATGCACCAGATCATGGAAACCCGTGGACTGGACGGCCAGGTGCGCTGGCTGGGCATGCGCCTGGACAAGAACCTGGCGGGCGAACTGTACCGCTACGTGGCCGACGGTCGCGGCATTTTCGTGCAGCCGGCTCTGTTCGAAGCCTTCGGCCTGACCATCATCGAGGCCATGGCCTCGGGACTGCCCACCTTCGCCACCTGCCATGGCGGTCCGATGGAGATCATCCGGCACAATCGTTCCGGCTTTCACATCGATCCCAACGATGGCGCCGCTGCCACAAAGCTGATGGCGGATTTTCTCGATCGTTGCGCGACCGATCCGCAGGAATGGGAGCGATTGTCGCAAGGCGCCCTTGCGCGCGTCGCGGCCAACTACACCTGGAAGCAGTACGCCGAGCGCATGATGACCCTGTCCCGTATCTATGGCTTCTGGAAATTCGTCAGTGGCGCCGAGCGTGAGGAAACCGCGCGTTATCTGGATATGTTCTACCATTTGCAGTACCGCCCGCTGGCCGGCAAGATCGGCCGGGATTAGCCGCCAAGTAAATAACACCAGGAAAAACCCATGGACAAACTATCTGCCTTTTTCGCTACGGGAAACATGAAAGAACTGCTGCTGTTCTCCCAGTCCGGCCTGCACATCCTCCTGATCCTGACCCTGGGCTGGGTGCTGCTGCGCTTGTCCAACAAAGCGATCAAGCTATTAAAGGCCTACCTGCGGAGCCAGGCGGATAACAACCTGGAGGATCTGAAGCGCATCGAAACCCTGAGCCGGGTATTCCGCTACATCGCCTCTGTTGTTATCTACGTGGTTTCCGGCATGGTGGTACTGAGCGAACTGGGCGTTTCCATCGCGCCTATCCTGGCCACTGCCGGGGTGCTGGGCATCGCGGTGGGGTTCGGGGCGCAGAGCCTGATCAAGGACTATTTCAACGGCTTCTTCCTGTTGCTGGAAAACCAGGTCAGGCAGGGCGACGTGGTGGAGGCGGGCGGCAAGGGCGGACTGGTGGAAGAAGTCACCCTGCGCTACATCAAGATGCGCGACTACGACGGCAACGTCCATTTCATCCCTAACGGCATCATCACCACCGTCACCAACATGAGCCGGGGGTTCGCCTATGCGGTGATCGACGTCGGGGTAGCCTACCGCGAAGACACGGACGAGGTGATGGAGGTGATGCGCCAGGTCGGCGCCGGGATGCGCGAGGACGGGGCCTTCGGCGGCAAGATTCTGGAGCCGATGGAAATGGCCGGGGTGGACCGGTGGGACGATTCGGCCGTGATCCTGCGCTGCCGCTTCAAGGTGTTGCCGCTGGAACAGTGGGGGGTGCGCCGGGAATATCTGCGCCGGCTGAAGCAGGCTTTCGACCGCCACGGAATCGAGATCCCCTATCCCCACCTGACCGTTTACGCCGGTCAGGGCAAGGACGGCTCGGCGCCGCCCCTGCATGTGGTTCAGCGCAGCGGAACGGCATAAGGCCTACGCCACTCAGGATTCTGGCGGCGGGCCTTCCGGGTGGGCCGGATGCTCTTTTTCGCGCGTGAGCCAGCGCCAGACACTGCCGCTGGCGCGCTCTTCGCCGGAATAGAGATAATTGAACACGTTGTGGTTCTTCGCGATCCATTCCATTTGTTGACCTGCGCCGTCGCGGCCACATAGCAGGATGTGGTCTCCTCGCCGCAGCATTTCATCGTCCGCCGGCAACAGAATCTCGGCGTCTCCGCGTTTGATCAATAGCGCAATGCAAGGCAGGCATTCATCGCGATTGCGCGGATCGCGGCAAAGATCGCCGATGCGGGCCCGCCTGCCCCTCGCAATCCCGGCATACAGGGCCGGCGAGGCTGCAGGCGTAATTTCCAGCGCCCAGGTCTGCGGCACCTCGTCGCCGGATATGCCGCCGATGCGGCTCACCAGCTGGTTGGCCCATTCGTTGGAGTTGAGCCGGGCCACTTGTAAAAATTCTGCCAGAAGCGGCGTGGTGGTCAGGGCAAAAATCTTGTTGGCGATCACGCTGCCGCGCTTCATGGTGAGATCGAGCTGGGCCGCCCTGAAAATGATGTTGTTCTGGTGCTGGTTCTGGCGTGCGACCATAAAGAGGCCGGGGTTGAGTTCGCGCGCAGTCATGATGATGGACAGGTTGTTCGCATCGTTGTCGGTGCCGGCCACGATGCCCACCGCGTCCTTGATGCCGGCTTCGAGCTGCGTAGCGGCTTCGGTGCCCGAGCCGGAGATGGTGCCGGGCGGTGCGTCGGTAGTTTCAGGTGTGGCCTCGATAACGGTGACCTGGACACCCTCCGCAACCAGACGCTCATACACTGCCTTGCCGAAGCGGCCGTATCCGCACAGTATCCAGCGCCCGTGCGGCGGGAACAGGGGCTCGCGCAAGGTCTCGTGCGGCACGGCAGTCATCCACTCATACAGCAGGAACATGCCGGGCGAATGCAGCGCCAGGGCGAGACGCCCGGCAAAGGTATCGAAGGGGTTGAATACCTGGTCGGTGCCGAAAGAAAGCATATTGGCCTCGACCGAACGCGACTCTGCCCGGGCGATAGTGACAACGCGGGGACGCAGCAGTTTGGCGGTAATCGCGACGTTGAGGTTAGCGTCATCCACATTGGTCAGCGCGATTACACCAATACAGTTAGGGCGGTCCAGACCCGCCATCACCAGGACTTTGGGCACGGCGGCGCTGGCGCACAGCCCGGGTACGGGCATCCCCAGATCCTCCAGTTCCAGCGCAACGATGCGGCTCTGCTCGACCTCGATCACCACCGAGCGGTAACCCGCATCGGACAGCGCACGCACCAGCGTGCTGCCGGTGTCGCCGTAGCCGCACACCAGATAGAACGGTTCGGTGATCAGCCTGACCGACCGGCGGAAGGCGTTTGCCCGCAGGGTCGACTGAAAGGCCGGGTCCTGCAACAGCGACAGGGCGGCGCCGATGCCATACAGCCAGGCGAACACGGTGCCATAGATACTGATCGTGGCCCAGAGCCGCTGCGCATCGGTGAACGGATAGGGGATCTCGCCTAACCCGATGGTGGTGCCCAGGAAGCTGACGAAATAGACGGCATGGAAGAAACCCATGTCCCACGGCTTGCCCTGCCCATCCACGCCGGGGATCAGGACAAAACCCAGAACGGAAATGGAATACACGCACACCAGCACGATCAGCGGCACATGGATGCGCCGCAGCAGGACATACACGATATTGTGCATGACAGGCCCTCGCCGGACGGTCAGCGGCGCACCGCGATGGTTTCGGCTACCAGCAGCACCACCGAGGTGATATTGGCGAGCAGCGCGCCGCCGGAAAGGGAAACGATGATCGCCATGATGTGAGGAGTCAGCCCGGAATGCGTGACATGTTCCGCCATCGCCCACACCATCGCCGCAGCGATCAGCTGCAAGTCGGCCACCAGGCTGGTGGCGAGCAGCACCGCGCCGAGATGGGTGCGATCGCCGAATTTCAGGATGGTGGCGATCAGGCTGATGACGATGGCGGCGAACAGCTCATAAACGCTGTGGTGGACCGGGTTGTCGATGCTGCCGAGAAAAAAACCGAAGTTCAGGGTCAGCGCAAGGACGATAAAAAACGCAAAGATTACTTTCTCAAGATTCATTTTCATCCTCCTGTAATTTTTTCAGTAATGGGTATTCTAGCCTAATTCAGCGGGGCGCCAATCAATTCGGCGCTGATCCGCATAAGATGCCAGGGAGGATGCTTTTTCTCGAAGTCAGGGCTTTCTCTCCGCCGCAGCAAGTGACTGATTCATCATTTTATAATTCGGACGACACGATAATGCCTGTTGAAAAAGGCTTGAAGAATAATCAAAAATTAGGCATTGTAAAAGTGGTTTTGTACAAATATATTTATAATCCCCTTTGGAAAACGAATCGACTCGAAATGAAGGCCACCCAAGAATCCGGTTTGCACGAGAAATCGTTGGAAGCGCTGAAAAAATTCCGTCAAATCGTCAGTTCGGCGCAGCAGCACTTCCGCCGGATCGAGGATCAATGCGGGCTGAGCGGAGCCCAGTTGTGGGTGCTGAGAGAGGTGGCGGGACATCCCGGGCAGCGGGTTTCCGATCTCGCCAAGGCCATGTCACTGCATCTTTCGACGGCAAGCAACCTGCTCGACAAGTTGGCGAAACGCAACCTGATTCGAAGGGAGCGCAATGACCCTGACCAGCGGATAGTCCGCTTGTTCCTCACCGATGAAGGGACGCGAATTGTCGCAAGTGCTCCGCAGCCAGTGCGGGGCGTACTTCCGGAAGCCCTCAATCGACTGCCGGACGAGGTGCTGGACAACCTTAACAGGAGCCTCGCTCAGGTGCTCGATGAGATCGGGGTCAGGGACAAGGAAGCCGCCATGCAGCCGCTTTCAGACCTGATTTTATCCGATCTGTCGCCAAACCATTCCTCCATGGAAGTGGAAAAATGAGGCGCGTTTCTTGATCCATAACGGCAAGATGCCGCGCAGAATCTGCAAGCGTAGATGATTTTTGTGCGTACGCGAGGCTATGATGAAATAGGCTGGAATGCGGTGGAAAAAATTTAGGGAGTCTTAATGGAGTGCCAACGATGAAAAGAATCACGAAAGCCGTATTTCCGGTGGCCGGTCTGGGCAGCCGTTTTCTGCCCGCCACCAAGGCCAGCCCCAAGGAGATGATGCCGGTGGTGGACAAACCGCTGATCCAGTATGCGGTGGAAGAAGCCGTGGCGGCCGGAATCACCGATATGGTGTTCATCACCGGGCGCAACAAGCGCGCCATAGAAGATCATTTCGACACCGCTTACGAGGTGGAAGCGGAACTTGCCGCACGCGGCAAGCAGGAACTGCTGCGCGCGGTGCAGGATGTCGTCCCGAAACACGTGAACTGCATCTACATCCGCCAGTCCGAGGCGCTCGGACTGGGCCATGCCGTGCTGTGCGCGCAGCCGGTCGTGCAGGACGAGCCTTTCGCGGTGATTCTCGCTGATGACCTGATCGATGGCGAGCCCCCTGCGATCAAGCAGATGGTGGAAGTGTACGAGCGCCACCTGTGTTCCGTGCTGGGCGTGCAGGACGTGCCCCGCGAACAAACGGGTCAGTACGGCATCGTCAGCGCAACCCATCTGGAACCGGGCGTGGAGCTGGTGAACGGTCTCGTTGAAAAGCCCCGCCCGGAAGACGCGCCTTCCACCTTGGCGGTGGTCGGCCGCTATATCCTGACACCGCGCATCTTCTATCATTTGGCGCGAGCGCAGGCGGGCGCGGGGGGGGAAATCCAGTTGACGGACGGCATCGCCGCGCTGCTGCATGAAGAGAAACTGCTGGCCTATCGTTTCAGCGGCACCCGTTACGATTGCGGGTCAAAGCTGGGATACCTCAAGGCACAGGTGGCTTTTGGCCTGAAACATGAGGATTTGCGCGAGGAGTTTGCCGCCTATCTGACGTCGCTGTAATGATGCGGCATTACAGATCGACTATTGAGAAATCACGAAAACCACAGCAACCTCGGAAAGGGACAGATGCGGAAAACGATCCTTTTTAGCGATCTGGACGGAACCTTGCTCGATGCGGTGAGGTATTCCTTCAATGACGCGCTACCGGCCTTAAGCCTGATTCAGGCGCACGGTGTGCCGCTGGTTCTCTGTTCCAGCAAAACGCGCTCTGAAATCGAAGCTTGTCGCCAGCGCATGCACAACTTCCACCCTTTCATAACCGAAAACGGTGGCGGAATCTTCATTCCACAGGGCTACTTCTCCGCGCCGGTTGATTCAGTGGATGGCTATCAGCGCATCACGCTCGGCACGCCCTATGCGGAGATCAGACGCCACTTCGTTGCTCTCCGGGAACGGCTGGGGGCAAGCGTACGCGGCTTTGCAGACATGACGGCGGAGGAGGTCGCCGGGTTGACGGGCCTCTCTTGCGATGACGCTATCCTGGCCAAGCAGCGTGATTTCGACGAACCTTTCGTCTTCGATGGCGCGCCTGACGCACGTTTTCTGCAAGCCATAGAGGACGCCGGCCTGCACTGGACCCAGGGGCGGGTTTTCCACATTATGGGCAAACACGACAAAGGCCTTGCCGTGAAAACCCTGAAAGCGCTCTACGAGCGCGAGTATGGCGAAATCCACAGCATCGGGCTGGGAGACAGTCTGAACGACCTGCCATTGCTCCAGGCGGTGGACCGCCCGGTGCTGATCCGGCACGAGGACGGAAGTTTCGATTCCCGCATCGCCATAGCCGGCATGATGAAGACGCAAAGCGCCGGCCCACTGGGCTGGAACGAAGCGGTGCTGCAATTGCTATCAGCCGGGAACGCCGGAGAAGAAATGCCGTCATCAATTCTTACCCATATTTTTAGCGCCGCTCTTGCCGCAGTCGATCCCTACCAGGCCGTGCTCAACGCCGCAAAGCTTGAGAACGAATGCCTGACTGTTGCCGGTGCCGCGTACCCGCTTGAAGACTTTAGCCGCATCGTTGTGGTCGGTGCGGGGAAGGCCACGGCGCGCATGGCATTGGCCATAGAAGCGTTGCTCGGCGAACGGATTTCCGCCGGGCTGATTGTCGTGAAAGAAGGCCACACGGCAACACTGGCTATGGTTGAGCAGATAGAGGCGTCTCACCCTGTCCCCAATAAGGCCGGGATGGAGGGCGCGCAGCGCATACTGGAAATGATGCGGGTCGCGGACGAGAGGACGCTGGTGATCTGCCTGCTCTCTGGCGGCGCGTCAGCGCTGCTGGTCGCGCCTGTCGAAGGGGTGACGCTGCAAGACAAGCAGGAGGTGACCGCTTTGCTGCTGAAAGCGGGCGCGACCATCGGCGAGCTGAACGCGGTGCGCAAGCATCTTTCAGCCGTCAAGGGCGGACGGCTCGCGCAGGCCGCCTACCCGGCGCAGATGGTGACGATGATTCTTTCCGACGTGATCGGTGACCGGCTCGACGTCATCGCCTCCGGGCCGACCGCGCCGGACGAATCAAGCTTTGACTATGCCTGGTCCGTGATCGAGAAATACGGGCTGAAGGAAAGAATCCCCAGGCGTGTCATGGATTATCTGCAACGGGGTATCGCCGGACTGGAGCCGGAAACGGTAAAAGCCGGCGAACCCTGCCTGTCAGGAACCCGGAACGTGATTGTCGCCGGGATTGGTCAAGCCCTGGCGGCGGCGCAGGAAAAGTCCCGGCAACTCGGGTTTGCCGCGGATATCGTCACCGCCGAACTTCAGGGTGAAGCGCGCGACGCCGCACGCTTCCTGGCGCGGACCGCAGGCACGACTCAAGCCGGTTTGGAAGCGGGCGAACGGCGCTGCCTGCTGTTCGGCGGCGAAACCACGGTCACCGTCAGGGGAACGGGAAAAGGCGGCAGAAACCAGGAGCTTGCCCTGGCCTTTGCCCTGGAGATAGCCCGGCAATCCGGGGTGACCCTGCTTTCCGCCGGCACGGACGGCGGCGACGGGCCGACGGATGCCGCCGGCGCGCTGGTCGACGGCAATACGACCGGACGGGCGCGCCGGCTTGGAATAGGGCCTGACGCCTACCTTGACGACAACAACTCCTATGGATTCTTTCAACAACTCGATGCCTTGTCAGGGGAGCGCAGCCATTTCATGACCGGGCCGACGGGAACGAACGTCATGGACCTCCAGATCATCCTGCTGGAAAAGGGGCCGCTGCCGAACTGCGCGACCGTGAACAGTAACGAAAAAACAGAGGGGCTATCCATACGATGAATGACATTACCTTCAGAACAGAGGTGCATGACCAGATCATGAAGGTCGGGGCTGCCGACATCATAGTCGGCATCCCGAGTTTCAATAATGCACGAACCATCGGCCACGTCGTGCGCGCGGTGCAGGCGGGCCTGGCCAAGTACTTCCCCTCCCACAAGGCGGTGATCGTGAATTCCGACGGCGGCTCCAGCGACGGTACCACGGACGTAGTGCAGAACGCATCCGTCGAGGACTTCAGCGCCATTCTCCTGCATCACCGGGTGGAGCCGATCTCCAAGATCGCCTTCCCTTATTCGGGCATTCCCGGCAAGGGGAGCGCCTTTCGTAGCATTTTCGAAATTGCCCGGACGCTGGATGCAAAGGCCTGCGTGGTGGTCGATTCCGATCTCAGGAGCATCACGCCCGAGTGGATCGAGCTGCTGGTGAAGCCGGTATTGATCGGCGGCTTTGACTACGTGACCCCGCTCTATCACCGGCACAAGTTCGACGGGACCATCACCAACAGCATCGTCTACCCCCTTACCCGTGCGCTTTATGGCAAGCGGGTGCGGCAGCCGATAGGCGGGGATTTCGGTTTTTCCGGCCGGCTGGCGCAGTTCTACCTGACCAAGGACGTGTGGGAATCGGATGTCGCGCGCTTCGGTATCGACATCTGGATGACCACGACGGCGATGGCGAACGGCTTCAAGGTCGCCCAGTCCTTTCTCGGCGCCAAGATCCACGACGCCAAGGACCCCGGCGCCGACCTGAGCAGCATGCTCTATCAGGTGGTGAGCGCCAGCTTCGACCTGATGGAGAGCTACGCGAATACCTGGGCACCCATACGCGGCTCCGAGCCGGTACCGACTTTCGGCTTCGAATACACCGTCGGGCTCGAACATGTCAACGTCAATACCGCCAGGATGTTGAACCTGTTCCGGGAAGGCCTGAAAAACCTGCGCGAGATTTGGCTCAATATCCTCGGCGCCGGGGATTTCAGGGAAGTGGAACGGCTGGGCGCCTTGGCCGACAACGAGTTCTGCTTTCCCATCGGGTTGTGGACACGGGTCATCTATGATTACGCCATCGCTTTCCACCAGAAGAAACTGCCGGCAGAGCACCTGATAAAGTCCCTGACCCCGCTTTATCTGGGAAAAACCGCATCCTTCATCCTGGCTGCGAAGGATATGGAAGGGGCTGAAGCGGAAGCCGAAATCGAAAAACTTTGCATGGAATTTGAAAACAACAAGGATTACCTCGTAACCAGCTGGAAACAATCTTAAGGAGATAAATCATGATGGAATTTCTGAATCTGATACTCGAACCCTTGCAAGAGGTATTTCTCAAGTTCAAGGTTTTTTTGCCCAACCTTCTGGCCATGCTTGTGATCATGGTGCTGGGCATCGTTCTGGCCCGGATCGTCAGGGTCATACTCATAAAATCCCTGACAGCCATCAACTTCGATAGCTGGTCCGACCGGATGGGCTTTACCACTCTGATGCGCAAGGGCGACCTGTGGGACAAGCCATCCGCCACCCTCGGCGCTATCGTTTTCTGGTTGCTGATCGTCGTCACCCTGATGATCGGCCTGAGCGCCCTCAATATCCCGACGATCGACAGTCTGGTCGAGCAGTTCTTCGGCTATGTGCCACGTGTTTTTTCCGCTGCGATGATCCTGATTATCGGCTACGTGCTTACTGGATTCATCAGCCAGGGGGTATTGATTGCCGCGGTAAACAGTGGTTATCACTACGCCAAACTCCTGGCCGATGCCGTACGCACTTTGTTGATGGTATTGATTCTGGCCATGGCCATGGAGCAGCTACAGATTGCGCCCAGCATCGTGCTCGCCGCCTTTACGATCATCTTCGGCGGCATCGTGACAGCGCTCGCGATTTCTTTCGGCGTGGGCGGCATTGACGCGGCGAGGCGGATGATAGAAAGGGAACCTGCGGAAAAGGCGGAAACCAAGGACGAGATCGAACATATCTAACCGGAGGATCAGCCGTGTCCGATTTTTACCAGTCAGGAATCATTACGACCCTCCATCAGCTCGGCAAACCTTCGCTTGAGCGTCTGGAATCCGAATTGTACGGCTTTTCGAAAACCAGGCCTGTGGCTTTGGTATTGCCGGCCCTTTATTCGGAATTCGAAGGACCGGCCATGCCGGGAATCGTCCAGGAACTTGCCAAGGTCAAGTATCTGAACGAAATCGTACTGGTTCTGGACAAGGGCTCGGAGAAAGATTTCCGGCGGGTACAGGAGTTCATGGCGCCGATCTCGACGGAGGTCAAGATCATTCACAATGACGGCAAAAGGATCAGCGAAATCTATGAAACATTCGCCCGCAACGGATTCAATGTGGGCGAGCGCGGCAAGGGGCGCTCGGCATGGCTTGCTTACGGATATGTGCTGGCGCGGGGCCGGTCCGACGTCATTGCCCTGCACGATTGCGATATCGTTACTTACAGCCGCGAACTGCTGGCGCGGTTGTGCTACCCCGTAGTCAATCCCAACCTGGACTATGTGTTTTGCAAAGGGTACTACAGCCGGGTATCCGGCAAATTGAACGGCCGCGTTACCCGCCTATTGGTGACGCCGCTGGCCAGATCCCTCCAGCAACTCATCGGGCCGCATGATTTTCTCGCTTTCCTCGACAGCTTCCGCTACCCCCTCTCCGGGGAGATCTGCATGATTACCGATCTGGCCCGGACGAACCGGATCCCGTGGGACTGGGGGCTGGAGGTGGGCTCCCTGGCCGAAGTGCACCGCAACTATTCGCATCGCCGGGTTTGCCAGGTGGATATCGCGGCGAACTACGAACACAAACACCAGGCGCTTTCTGCCGATGATGCAAACAAGGGGTTGATGAAAATGACGGTGGATATCTGCAAATCCATCTTCAGGACCTTAGCCTCGGAAGGGGTGGTGTTTTCGGACGGTTTATTCAAATCCTTGCTCGTATCCTACCTGCGGCAGGCCGAGGATACGATCATGAAATACGAAGCGGATGCAGCAATCAACGGCCTCAGGTTTGACCGGCACGAAGAGGCAATGGCGGTGGAGGCATTTACCAAAGCCATCGCCATGGCAACCCGGGTGTTCATGGAAAATCCGATGACCACGCCGCTCATCCCGAACTGGAACCGGGTGACCACAGCCATCCCTGGTATTTTTGAAATGCTGAAAATGGCCGTGGATGAGGACAACAAATAGTGGCTGCGTTGGATAAAAAATTACGCCAGCTTTATGAGCCTGCCGCGAAAAATTGCCGCTCATTTTAAACAGGGGAATTCATCGTACTGCAACCCGAACATCGTTGAAGGAAACTCGAAATGAAAACGAACATGAACCGCTTGTTGCTGGCCTTCTTATTGGGCTTCCTGTTGGCCGTATCGGCTTGCAGCAAGAAGGAAGAAGACAGACCCCCGTCCAAAGTGAGCGCCGAGGACGTGAAAAAGGAGGCCAAGGAGGCCATCGGCACCGCCATGGAGTATGCGAAGCAGGAGCGCGACGAGTTCGTCGGCAAGGCGCAAAAGGATTTGGATGAGCTCAACCCGAAAATGGAAGAGCTCAAGAAAAAAGCGCAAGAGGCGACCGGGGAAGCCAAGGTGAAACTGGATGAGCAGGTCAAGCGCTTGCAGCAGGAACAGAAGGCCGCCGCGGAAAAGCTCGACGAATTGAAGTCGGCAACCGGTGAGGCCTGGAAGGATTTTAAGGCGGGTGTGCAAGCGGCCATCGATCATTTAAAGCAGTCCACGCATAATAACCAGGAATGAAGTAAGGACAGGCTGCTAGCCGTCGTGACGCTGCTATACTGAATTTCGGCGTGGGCGCTCAGATGGCAGTTTGCTGCGCCTCAAGCGGCAGTTTTCTTTGATATTGAGAAGAGGGGAGTCATGGCTGAGCAAGAGATTCAGGAAGTCCCGCAAGTGCGGATTCTGGAATCCCCTCCGGGCCAGTACCTGCTGGTGGTGCCGACCATGGGGCTCAACAAGAGGCTTGGCGCCCTGGCGATCAGCTATACGGCTGAAGCCTTTCCCCTGGCGGGATGATGTGTAACGACCGGGTTTAAAGAAGATTGGGGGCAAGGCGATGCGCGATTCCGGCATCATGTTGCTCATAACGGCGAGGGCTCCCAGGACATGAGAATGCGAATACGGGCAGTTGCATTTCGCTTGGCGCTGGCGCTGCTGCTTCTAGCGCCCGGCTGGCTGATGGCGGCTTCGCCGCCAGTGATGGCGCTGAAGGTCGAAGGGGCGATCGGCCCCGCGACCGCGGACTACGTCGTGCGCGGCCTGGCGCATGCCGCCGGGCAGAAGGCGCAATTGGCGGTGCTGCAGATGGATACGCCGGGCGGCCTGGATACCTCGATGCGGCAGATCATCAAGGCGATCCTCGCATCAGAGGTGCCGGTGGCGGCCTATGTCGCGCCGAGCGGCGCGCGCGCCGCCAGCGCCGGCACCTACATCCTCTACGCCAGCCATGTCGCCGCGATGGCTCCGGGCACCAACCTGGGGGCCGCCACCCCGGTGCAGATCGGCGGTATGCCCGATTTTTCCGAGCCGAAGAAACCCGCGCCAGCTCCGACCGGGAACGCAGCGAAACCCGATGACGCCCAGGCTCCGGGAGGCACTTCCAGACAGGCCATGAGCCGCAAGCAGGTCAGCGATGCCGCCGCCTATATCCGCAGCCTGGCGCAGATGCGCGGCCGCAACGCGGAGTGGGCGGAGCAAGCGGTGCGCGAGGCGGTCAGCCTGCCGGCCGAGGACGCGCTGAAGCTCAAGGTGGTTGATTACGTCGCCGCCGATCTGCCGCAACTGTTGCGGCAGCTCGACGGCAGGAAGGTGAACACGCTCGGCGGGGAAGTTCTGCTGGCGACTGCGGGCGCGCCGCTGCTCGCCTACGAGCCGGACTGGCGCGCCGGGCTGCTGGCGGTAATCACCGACCCCAGCATCGCCCTGATCCTGATGATGATCGGCGTCTACGGGCTGTTCTTCGAGTTCACCTCGCCCGGTTTTGGCGTGGCCGGGGTGCTTGGCGGGATCTGCCTGCTGCTGGCGCTGTATGCCCTGAATCTGTTGCCGGTGAACTACGCCGGGCTGGCGCTGATCCTGCTGGGCATTTCGTTCATGGTCGCCGAGGCGTTTTTTCCCGGCTTCGGTGTGCTCGGCATCGGCGGCATTGCCGCTTTCGTGGCCGGCGGGGTGATCCTGATCGACACCGAACTGCCGGGCTTCGGCATCCCGCTCGAACTGATCGTCGCCATCGCCGTGGCGAGCGCGCTCCTGCTCGGGCTGGTCGGCGGCATGGCAATCAAGGCGCGCCGCCGCCGGGTGGTGAGCGGCGACGAAGAGCTGATCGGCAGCGTCGGCGAAATGCTGGAGGATACCGAAACTGAAGGATGGGCGCGGGTGCACGGCGAGAACTGGCGCGTGCAGGCCCGGTCTCCCCTGCAGCGCGGGCAGAAAATGCGTGTTCTGGCCCGAGACGGCCTGGTGCTCCAGGTCAAACCCATGGAAGCAGAAACCAAAGGAGAGTAATCATGTTCGAGTTCGGGTTTGGCGGTGTCGCATTGGTGATTGTCGTACTGGTGGCCGCATCGTTTCGCATCCTGCGCGAATACGAGCGCGGCGTGGTGTTCATGCTCGGCCGCTTCTGGAAGGTCAAGGGGCCGGGCCTGGTGGTAGTGATTCCCGGCATCCAGCAGATGGTGCGCGTCGATTTGCGCACGGTGGTGCTCGATGTGCCGACCCAGGACGTTATTTCGCGCGACAACGTGTCGGTCAAGGTCAACGCGGTGGTGTATTTGCGCGTGATCGATCCGCAGAAGGCGATCATCGAGGTCGAGGACTTTCTCAATGCCACCAGCCAGCTCGCGCAGACCACGCTGCGGGCGGTGCTCGGCAAGCACGAACTGGATGAAATGCTGGCCGAGCGCGAGCGGCTCAACCTGGACATCCAGCTGGCGCTGGACACGCAAACCGATGCCTGGGGAATCAAGGTGGCCAATGTGGAAATCAAGCACGTCGACATCGACGAGTCGATGGTGCGCGCCATTGCCAAGCAGGCCGAGGCGGAGCGGGAGCGGCGCGCCAAGGTGATCCACGCCGAAGGCGAACTGCAAGCCTCGGAGAAGTTGCTGCAAGCCGCGCAAATCCTTGCGCGCCAGCCGGAGGCGATGCAGCTGCGCTACCTGCAGACGCTCGCCGGCATCGCCGGCGACAAGACCAACACCATCGTTTTTCCGGTGCCGGGGGATTTCATGGAATTGCTGACCCGCCAGAAATCATCGGGCGGCGGAGGATAGGCGGCCAACCCGAGGAACCCACGACCGTAGCGCGCTCACCCGATCGGTGAGACGGTAAAATGACGCAAAATCTGTTTGAATCATTGCACTATGCACACCAATAAGCGGTCAACCGGGGTTTCCGGGATGATGCATAGTCTTGCGCTCTGGGTTTTCGTTGTTTTTGGCCTTATGGAGCTGACTGGCTGCTCGCCCTCGCGCGCCTACGAATCGGCGCTGGCGCGGGCGTTCCTCATCCACCGCATCCTCGGCCATGTCGATTTGAGTCTCGCCCATATCTTGTCCTGGCCATTCTGGAGCGAGGAATTGCCCGATGCCCGGCGCATGGGCCGGGCCACCTATCTGCTGCTGTCGGAGCGGGCGGATGAGTGAGCGCGGGCGGATCGCTCTGATCGCCGCGTTCGCCGCCGCCATCGTGGCGGCGGTGTTCGCCTTCGTGCCGCCCATTGCCCAGCCGCAGTGGTATCACGACTTCGCCGACCGGCGCGCCTGGCTGGGCGTACCGAATTTTCTCGACGTGACTTCCAACGCGCTCTTTCTCGTCGTCGGGGCGGCGGGATTGGCGCGGCTGTCCGCTGGGGTGTTCGCCGACCCGCGCGAGCGCTGGGCGTATGCCGTGTTCTACGCCGGACTCGTCCTCACCGGCATCGCTTCCGGCTGGTATCATCTGGAGCCGACCGATGCGCGGCTGGCATGGGATCGCCTGGCCATGAGCGTGGTTTTCGCCGGTTTCGCCGCCGCCGTGCTGACGGAACGGCTGGGTTTGCGCTGCGGCCTTGCCGCCCTGCCGGCGCTGCTCGTGGCGGGGCCGACCGCGGTGCTCTGGTGGGTGGCGACCGAGGCCGCCGGGGCGGGTGATCTGCGCGCCTACGGCCTGGTGCAGTTCACCCCCATGCTGCTTGTGCCGCTGTTGCTGTGGCTGATGCCGGCGCGCTATACCCGCGGCGGCGACCTGCTCGCGGTGCTGGGGCTCTACGCCCTGGCGCTGGCGCTGGAATGGCTGGACCGGCCCATTTTCGATCTGAGCGGGAGCGTGAGCGGGCACACCCTCAAACATCTGCTCGCCGCCCTGGCGGGCTATGGTCTGCTGCGCCATGTGCGGCGCCGCCGCCTGACGCACGGCGAGACGCCTTTGACCCCGATCCCCCTCGGCAGGAGCCCCCGATCATGAGCGCGAGTCTCAGTCCCGTCCTCATTGGCCTCGCCCCCTTTGGCCAGCGCCTCGCGCTAGCCCTGCAACAGGCGGTCGCGGGCCTGGAAGTGCCACATGGAAAGCCGCCGGAGGTCACCCCATAAAGCGCCTGCACAGCCTGCCGGCCCGCGAGAGCGGTGCCCGGCTCGATGCCACGCGGCTGTGGTGCATGGCGAATCCGGCCAGCGTATACTGGAGCAGGGAGAAAATCAGGTCTCCTATCGCTGAGCGTCTTCTTGAACCCGAAATCGAACCGAGGAAGAATCATGCAACCCATCGCCCCTATCGTCGCCGCCACCGATTTTTCCGCCGCTGCCGGGCGGGCGGTGCGGCGCGCTGCGCTGATCGCGCAACAGCTCGGCGCGGAAATGCACCTGCTGCACGTGGTGCATCCCCTGGAACTGTATCCGGGGCCGGATCCCGCAGCCGATTTCCGGCTGCACCATGAGCAGGCATTGCATGCGGCGGGCAAAACCCGGCTCGATACCCTGGCCGCCAGCCTGCGCAAGGATTTCGCCATCCCGGTGGTGGCCGCCACGCGCATCGGTCGCGCCCACACCGAGATCGCCGGCTATGCTGCGGCCAAGGCCGCCGGCCTGGTGGTGACCGGCGCGCGCGGCGAGAACACCCTGCTCGACCTGCTGCTGGGCTCCACCGCCTCCCGGCTGTTGCGGCTGGCGACCTGCCCGGTGCTGATCGTCAGGAACGCGAAGACGGAACCCTATCAAAGCGCCATCGCCGCAGTGGATTTTTCACCGGGATCGATCAATGCCGTGGAACTCGCCCGCGCCGTCGCATCGGGTGCGCGGATCGAGGTGCTGCATGTTTACGCTACCGAGCATGATGACAGGATGCGCCAGGCGGGGATGGACGAGGCGTTCATCCTGGATCGTCAGGCACGCGTCCTGAAGGATGCGGAAAACCGGCTGGATATCGCGTTGGCTGGACTGAACGACGGGAACGTCACGCGCCACGTCATGGCGGCCTATCCCGCCGCCGCCATCTGCGAGCGCGCCACGACCCTGCGCGCCGACCTGATCGTCCTTGGCCGCCACGGCAAGAGCGGCATGCAGGAATTGCTGCTGGGCAGCGTCAGCAAGGACGTCGCCAGCGCGGCGGAGTGCGACGTGCTGTTGTGCTACTGAAACCGCGCCGCGAGACACACAGACAGCGGGCTGCGCTTGTTCTCCATCTACGGCGTATCTGGCCATCTTTCTCCGTGCAGGGTGAATCTATGCACACATCTTGAAACAGAGGCCCCTCCCCCTTCAAGGGGGAGGTCGGGAGGGGTAAGCAGTCATGATTAAATTCACTCAATTACAACATCACTGGATACGCGCTACACTTTTTACTTCGACTGAGCCTTCCCTCCTCTTTTTCCCGATCCTCCCATGACTTCACTGCAAAAAACTCTCGAAGGGTTCTCTCTTCCCAATGCCGAAACACTTTATCGGCTGGCCGCGCTGGTAGGCGTTCTGCGTCCGACGCATAATGGGGACGCCGATGGCGCAATGGAGAAACTGCACGAGCTGTGCCGCTTGCTCGAAGCCGGACCGGAATTTCGTAGTGGCCTGCGCCGGGCGCTGCTCGAGCTTTTTACGCAGCGCCGCTCGGTGCTGCTGTTCGCCACCTCCGGCATCTATCCTGAAACCGGCGTGATGGCTGAAACCCAGCGGCGCCTCTCGCATAAACTGCTGCCCGAGGCCGAAGACCCTGTTCAGATGAAGGACGTGTTTGGTCGCATTTTCCGGCGACGCGATACGCGCTGGCTGGAGCAAATCCCGACGGTCGAGTGGATCGCCCTGATTCGCGCCCTGCGCTTCGACGAGGCGGAAGACAAGGCAGGTCTTTGCCGCTTGGTGGAAGATCTGCGCGAATCCCTGCGGGTGGTCGCTCACCGCATCGCGGCCAGCGGACTTGAGCCGGAAATGCTGCGCCTCGACCCGCACCTCGAAAACCATGATTCGCCCTTCCTGGCCCAGTGCGAGGAAGCCCTGGCCTTCGCCGGCCTTGCCAAACAGGCAAATCAGGAAAACGCCACGCAGCTCGAAGACGAGCGGCATTATCTGGTGCTGCTGGAACAGTGCCATGCAACCATCGAGCGCGTGCGCCGCCGGGCACAACAGCAGGGGGCCAGCTTCCATCTCACTTTTCGCCTGCGCCGCCTGCGCCAGCACCTTGATCGCGCCCAGACCCTGATCGCGCTGGTCGCCGCCCTGGAGCACGGGGAGGACAGCCTGATCATCGAACGCAGTGCCGAACTGTGGCAGAAACTGGCCGTAGCCGAGTGCCGCCGCAACGATCTGCGGCGTTTCTGGCGCCAAAATCTGGAGCTGGTGGCGCTGCGGGTCACGGAGAACGCCGGTCACACCGGGGAACACTACATCAGCGAGAACCGACCAGAATATTTCGGCATCTTGCGCTCGGCCATCGGCGGCGGTTTCATCATCGCCTTCATGGCGGCCAGCAAGCTCCTGCTCGGCAGGCTGGGGTTGGCGCCGCTGACTGAAATACTGGCCTTCTGCCTCAACTATGGCTTGGGTTTCGTGCTGATCCACATGCTGCACTTCACCGTGGCTACAAAACAGCCCGCAATGACCGCCAACGCCATCGCTGCCGCCATTGGTGAAGGATCCGGGCGCGAGCGCGATCTGGATCCGCTGGTGGATCTGATCGCGCGCATGGTGCGCAGCCAGATCGCAGCCATTGCCGGCAACATTGGGCTGGCCGTGCCCAGCGCCATGCTGTTGGCGCTGGCGGTGTACTGGCAGACAGGAGCACATTTCGTTAGTCCGGTAAAAGCCCAGTACCTGCTGGCCGAAATCAACCCCATCGGCAGCGGCGCCCTTATCTACGCCGCCATTGCGGGTGTCTGCCTGTTCCTGGCCGGACTCATTGCGGGCTACTACGACAATCTGTGTGCCTACAACCGCATCCCCCAACGCCTGTTGCAGCTCACCTGGCCTGCTCATCTGCTCGGCACGGCACGCTGGGGCCGCTTCGCGGTTTATGTGGAAAATAACCTGGGTGCCCTGGCCGGCAATTTCTTCTTCGGCTTCATGCTCGGCGGTGTTGCCGGGATCGGCATTTTGTTCGGATTGCCGCTGGATATCCGCCACATCACCTTCTCATCGGCCTACTGGGGTTATGCTATGATTGGTCTGGATTTCGGTGTCGAGTGGCACGTGGCGTGCTTGGCCGCGCTGGGCGTGCTAGCCATCGGCCTGACCAATCTGGCGGTCAGCTTCTACCTCGCGCTATCGGTGGGACTCAAGGCACGCGGCATCTCTTTCGCCCAGCGCTGGAAACTGTTGCAGGCTATCGGCAGGCGTCTGTTGCTCCAGCCACGGGATTTTTTGCTCCCGCCCAAACAAACCTCTGCCCAACAATAAGGAGTAAATCATGCAGCTCATGCTGATTTTCGGCATCATTTTCGCCATTGGCTCGGTCACGTTTGCTCTGCAGAACAACGTGCCGGTGACGGTGACCTTCGCCGTCTGGCGTTTTGACAGTTCCCTCGCCATGGTATTGCTGCTTGCCCTTGGTCTGGGCGCCATCATCGCGGCCTTGTTGTCGTCGCCTACAGTGATCAGGGGGCAATGGAACATATCCCGCCTGCGCCGTCAGCTTGCGGGCCTGGAAGAAGAAAAGTCCGTGCTTGAACGGCGCGTCAGCGAACTGGAAATTGAACTGGCTCGGCTAAACCCTGCCCCCGTTTCGGAGCGGGAGGAAGAGAAACCCTACGTCGGACTCAAAGCCCTGTTAACCGGCGCAACAAGCAGCAAATCTGAGGGCGAATAACCACGGCCACAACCCCGGCAGCAACGCGTTTTCATGGCGCCGCTGCCGCGCTATGACCCGCCAGCGCCAGACAAGACGGATCAGGCCATAAGAAGCCAGCCCATTACCTGATCGAGAAAGGTATCTCCCGCTTCGCGCAGAGCAGGCCACCAACTGTTGCTCGGGTACTCATTTGATTTCTTCGCGATGTTTCCCATCATGGCCGCCACGCCTGTGTAACGCCGCCTTGGCCAGCAAATGGGCGGTCACCGGCGCGGTAATGAAAAGAAAAACCATCACGGCGATCTCATGCAGGCTCCAGCCGGGCTGGGTGCTGGAGCGGTCGGTGGCGGCAAGTATGCGAGTCAGCGGTTTCATGCAGAGTCCTTTCGTATCAGTGAGGACAGGTGTTCCACGGTAAATTCCACCGCATCGCGCAGCGGGTACAGCACGGTGGGTGCGCCCGCCCGCTTGAGCGCGGCGCCCTGCGCTTCGTCCCGCGCCACGATGGCGATCCCGCCGGCGAAACGGCGCTCCTTCAGGGCATGCAGCAGGGCGCAATTGGATGCCAGGTCAGGCAGGGTGCTCACCGTCCAAGGCACCTCTTCCAGCGGCAGTCCATCGACGAAATCGGGGTCCTGGCCATCGCCGAAACGCACCGCCATGCCCTGGCGGCGCAAATGCCGCACCACCTCCGGATCGAAGTCCACGCCCAGCACCGAAAATCCCGCCTCTTTCAGGCGTTTGGCCAAGTGCTCGCCATAGCGGCCTACGCCGAATATCACGACATCGGGACGCGTCACCGGGGAGGGCTGCCGCTCCACCGCGAGTTCGCGGTGGGGGTGCAGGCGTTCGAACGGGCTTAGCCAAGGGGCCAGCTTTTCGTACAGAGTCTGGGAATACAGAATCATGTAGGTGGACAGGGTGATGGTGACCACGCCCACCAGGGTGGTCAGCCCCAGCGCCTGGACGCCCACATGGCCCAGTGAAATGCCCATGGCCACGAAGACAATGGAGAATTCGCTGATCTGGGCCACGGTGAGTCCCGCCAGCAGGCCGGTGCGCTTGCGGTAACCCATGTATCCCATGATGGCCATGACGATGAGGGGATTGCCGATGAGCACGAAGGCAGAGAGCACCGCCGCCGGCCACAGCTCACCCCCCAGGGTGGTGAAATCCAGCTTCGCCCCCAGGTCGATGAAGAAGAACAGCAGCAGGAAGTCGCGGATGCCGGTCAGGCGCGCGCCGATCGCTTCGCGATAGGAGGTGGAGGCCAGGGAGAAGCCCGCCAGAAAAGCGCCCGCCTCTTTGGAAAACCCGGTCCATTCTCCCAGCGCCGCCAGCCCCGTACCCCAGGCGATGGCGAAGATCAGCAGCAACTCCTGGGAGCGCGCCATGGCTCGAACTACCGGCGGCAGTACGTAGCGCATCAGCACGAACAGCAGCACTGCCGCGGCCGATACCCGCGCCAGCAGCGAAACCGCCACCTCCCCAGCCGCCGCGTCGCCGGCGCCGCGCAGGGCGCTCATGGCCATCATGGCCAGCACCACGGCGATGTCCTGCACGATCAGGAAGCCCACGGCGATGCGTCCGTGCAGGGAGTCGAGCTCGCGCTTGTCGGAGAGCAGCTTGACGATGATGATGGTGCTGGAAAAAGTGAGCGCCACCGCAACGTAGATGGCTTCGACGACCTCCTTGCCCAAGGCGAGGATGATCAGGAATCCGAGGATGATGGTAAAGCCGAGCTGGCCCAGTCCCGTGGCCAAGGCCACCGGGCCGATATGGCGCACATGGGTGATGTCCAGCTTCAACCCCACCACGAACAACAGCACCGCTACGCCGATCTGGGCCAGCAGGTCGATCTGGTCGTGCGAGCGCACCAGCTCGAAGCCCGCCGGCCCTACCAGAATGCCCACCACGATGTAGGCGATCAGTACCGGCTGGCGCAGGCGCACGGCCAGTGCGCCGGCAATGGCGGTGATGCCGAGCAGCAGGGCCATTTCGGCGAAGGGGGTGGCGTGCAGGGCTTCGGTCATGGCCGCACCTTCTGATCGAAATCACGTGGCGGCTCGCCGTGCGCCTCTTCCTCTGCGGCAGGGCTGGCAGAGACAGGAATCGTCCCCGCTGAAAGCATTTGCGCCGCTTTCACCGCCTGCTGCAGGGCGCGGCGCAACGCACTGGCAGCGCGCAGCCGCGCGTCCATGTCGGCCACAGGCAGGCGGCCTTGCGTGCCGGCCTCCAGCAATTCCTCTTTCAGCATCTGATAGTCTCCTTCCATGCTCTGCAAGCCGGTTTCGACGTCGGCGGCATACTCCAGGTACCCCTCGGGGTCAACGCGGGAAAACAGCCGGGTTACCTGACCGAGAAAGCTGCCGCCCGTTTCGATCAGCGCCGGCAGAGGCGTTTCGCGTGCCGCGGCTGCGGCCTCCATGGCCAGTTCGGCCACTGCCTCGTAGTAGCGCGCCACGCGCAGAATATGCGGCAGGCGCTGGGCGGTGTCTTGCGACATGCCGGCCTGGTTGATACGTGAAATGAAGTCTGCCACCGCTTGATTCAGCTTGGCCACTATTTGCTGATCCCGCGCCAGTTTGTCGTAGGCGGCGCCCGCCATGGCCTCGCGCATCATGCGCAGGGCGATGCCGCCCATGCGCCGCACTTCCTCCTCCAGGGCGTTCAGCGCCAGCGCCGGCACCGTTGCGATGTTGGCGTCCAGATAGCGTGGCCGGGCTTCGTCTTCTTCGGCGGCATGGAAACATTTTCCGAGAAACAGAACCATGCGGTCGGCGATGGGCCAGATCAGCACCACGCCGAGCAGGTTGAAGGCGGTGTGGAACAGGGCCAGCTTGGCCGCCGGCGCCGAGCCGAGTTCCAGCGCTTCGCCCGCCGCGCCGATGGCCGTTACCAGCCAGGGCAGCAGCGCCAGCGCCACGGCGCCGGTCAGGAGATTGAACAGGATATGGGCGGCGGCGGCCCGTTTTGCGTTGGGCGTGGCACCGATGGAGGCGATCAGCGCGGTGACCGTGGTGCCGATATTGGCGCCGATCACCACGGCGGCGGCGCCCTGGGCCGTAAGCAATCCGCCCTGGGCGGCAGTCAGCGCGATGGTCAGGGAGGCGCTGGAGGATTGCATCAGCACGGTGAGCGCGATGCCGATCAGCACCTGCATCAGGGTGTCCCTGATTCCCTCGCCTTCGGGCAGACTGACATCCGCCGATAGCCCGGAAAAGGATTCCTTGAGCATGTCGATGCCCAGGAACAGGACGCCGAATCCTGCCAGGGCCTGTCCCAGCGCGCCGCGCCGTTTTCCGTCGCCGGAAAGGCGCAGCGCCATGCCGATGCCGATCAGCGGCAGCGCCAGCACCTCGATCTTGAACTTCAGCCCGACCAGCGCCACCAGCCATCCGGTCATGGTGGTGCCGACGTTGGCGCCGAACAGTACCCACATCGACTGCCCCAGCGTGAGCAGACCGGCATTCACGAAGCCGATGGCGGCCACCGTCACGGCGCTGGAAGACTGCACCAGCGCCGTGACCAGCACGCCCGAAGCCAGACCGCGCAAGCGGGTTTTGGTGGAATGGGCGAGGATGCGCTCCAGTGCCGGACCGGCGGCGAGTTTTAGCCCGTCGGTCATCAGCCCCATGCCGAGCAGGAACAGTCCGATGCCGCCGAGCAGGCCGCCGGCTGTGGTCCAGGTGCTCATTTCACCTCTTCCCGGTGTTTCGCAACGTAATTCCCTCGCCGGTGCAGGGCCGCCTTGGCCAGCAGGTGGGCGGTCACCGGCGCGGTGATAAAGAGGAAGACCATCACCGCGATCTCATGCAGGCTGACGCCGGGCTGGGTGGCGGTGAAGTAGATGGCCGAGGCCAGCACCATGGCGCCCACGCCCAGGGTGGTGGCCTTGGTGGGGCCGTGCAGGCGGGTGAAAAAATCCGGCAGGCGGACGAGCCCTATCGAACCCAGCAGGGCGAAAACGGCACCCAGCAGGATCAGGGCGGAGACGGTGAATTCGGTGATGAAGCTCATTCGATGATGTCTCCGCGCAGCAGATATTTGCACAGCGCCATGGTGCCGACAAAGCTCATGGCGGCCAGTACCAGCGCCGCCTCGAAATAGGCGCTGCTGCCGGCGCGGATGCCGAACAGCACCAGCAGCGCGATGGCGTTGATGGTCAGCGTATCCAGCGCCAGAATGCGGTCGGTGGCGTCCGGTCCGCGCACCAGGCGCCAGAGATTGAGGGCCATGGCCAGCCCGATGAGCACGAAACCGATCTCCACGGCGAGCGTCAACATGCGAAGATATCCTTGAGCGGCGCTTCGTAGCGGTGCTTGATTTCCCGGATCAGGGCGTCGGGATCGGGCGCGTCGAGCGCATGTAGGCAGAGCACCCAGCGCGCCTGATCGACGTCGATGGACACGGTGCCCGGCGTGAGCGATACGATGCTGGCGAGGATGGTGGCG